>NZ_JBBEFX010000001.1:0-362008 GCF_048058635.1 Sphingomonas sp. MJ1 (PH-R8) | reverse complement strand
GTCATACGAGCGCTCGTATGACCAGTCTCAGACCCGAAAACTTCCCGCACCGCCTGCGTCCTCGTCAAAGACGACAAGAATCCCAGCTACAGCCGGACGGGCAAGGCGGCCCGCAGGCCACGCTTACAGCGGAAGCTGATCCAGCCCCCCAGGAAGTCGGAGTCGGTGTAGCCGGCCCGCGTCAGCACCGAGCCTGCCGCCAAGTGCTCGTAGCGTCCCGTCAGGGAGACGCGCGGCGACAGGCTGTAGATCGCCTGCAGCCGGGCGACGTCGCCGACCTTGTGCCCGCCGACCAGCTCGGTGCCGGCAAAGGCCGTGCCGTTGGCCCGGTACACGGCGTCCGCTGCGGAGTCGCGCCAGCTCAGCTGGTACTCCGCGGTCACGCGCAGCTTCTCGAGCGGGGTGAAGGTGACGTTGGGCGCCAGTGCCACCAGGTTGGTCGGCGTCAGCGCCAGCTGGTAGCTGTAGTAGACGTTGTTGCCGAACGGGGCGAGGGCGTTGCGAAGCGTTCCCTCGCCATAGGCGCCGCCGCCGGTCGCATAATCGACGTGGAAGCCCACGCGTGGCGCGCTGCTCCCGCTCCCGATGCGGTAGGTCTGGGCAAGGAGCAGCTGCCACGCGTCGATGTTCCGGTTGCCGAAGCTGCCGCCTTGATGATTGACCGTCCAGTCGAGCGTCAGCGGACCCGCCTCGCCCCACAGGTGCGCGCCCTGATAGTGTCGCTCCTCGCGAGCCGTTACGCCTCCCCAGGAAGCATTCTCGTCGCGCAGCCGCCAGATAAACGGATCCAGGTACAGCTTGGCGCCCTCTGCCACCGGCGGCAGCACGATCCCGAGGGTGATCCCTGAGAAGCGCTGGCCGTCGTCCACGCGATCGTCGCCGGTGCCCTCGGTGCCCAGGCTGGTGAACTTGAAGTCGAACACATCGGCCCGTACCCGCCGCCCCCGCACCCAGGCGCGGGCGCCGTTCAGGACGAAGCGGATGGTGTTGTTGTCGCGCTGCGAGGTGAGGAGGTTGGGGCCGTCGGTGAACTCCTGCCGGCCATAGCGCACGCCCACCGCCGCGCCCGCGACCCGGGCATTCCCTTCGACGAACGCCTGCTGCACGACGAGGTCATTGCGCAGGTTCGCCGCCACCGTCCCCAGGTTGCGTCCGTCGAGCCCGCCGTGGGCGATCTCTCCATAGGCGCGGAAATGCGGCCCCACGTGCAGATCGGCGCCCGCGACGATGCGGTTGATGTCCTGGCGTTGCGCGCTGGCTTCGCGAAGACCGGGGTTGGTCGTCTCGTTGACCCGAAGCCGCAGTTCGCCCGACAGGGTCAGGTAGACATCACCGTTGCTGTCGATCGCCAGGCACTTCAGCCGGTCCAGCGGATCATCGCGCTTCGCCGGATCGCAAAGGCTGCGCCAATTCTCCGCCCAGCGGGACAGGTTATAGCCTTCACTCGTGGCGCCCTCCCCAGTCGCCGCGGAAGGATAGCTGTCCGCTACCGGGGTCGCTGGGGTGGGGCTCTGACGCGTCTCCTTGGGCGCCGGGCTCGTCTGCGCCTCGGCACCCGCGGGAAGAAGCGCCACGACCGACGCAGCGCCAACGGCGTACCGCAACAGGCTGCTCATGAACCGCCTCCGGCCGTTATGCTGCAGGAATGGTGGCGGGATCGACCTCGTCGACGCGCGGCATTTCGCCGCGCATCGCCGCATCGAACCGCTCCCGGTCGAGCGCACCTTCCCAACGCGATACCACTACCGTTGCGACCGCGTTGCCGATGAAGTTCGTCAGGCTGCGGCACTCGCTCATGAAGCGGTCGACGCCCAGGATCAGTGCCATGCCGGCGACGGGCACCGAGGGCACGATCGAGAGAGTCGCCGCGAGCGTGATGAACCCTGCGCCCGTCACGCCGGCCGCCCCCTTGGAGGAAAGCATCGCGACGCCCAGCAGCAGCAGCTGCTCGCCCAGCGACAGGTGCACGCCCGTCGCCTGCGCGATGAAGAGCGCGGCGAGCGTCATGTAGATGTTGGTGCCGTCCAGGTTGAACGAATAGCCGGTCGGCACCACAAGCCCTACGACCGACTTCGGACAGCCGGCGCGCTCCATCTTCTCGATCAGCGCGGGCAGGGCGCTTTCGGACGACGAGGTGCCCAGGACCAGCAGAAGCTCGGTCTTGAGATAGCCGATCAGCCGCAGGATCGAAAACCCGCACAGCCGGGCAACGATGCCCAGCACCCCGAGCACGAACAGCAACGAGGTGAGGTAGAAGGTCGCCACCAGCATCGCGAGGTTCGCAAGCGTGCCGAGGCCATAGGCGCCGATGGTGAAGGCCATCGCGCCGAATGCGCCGATGGGCGCCGCCTTCATGACGATCGACACGAGCTTGAAGACGACGACCGACACCTGGTTCACCAGGTCGGTGATCCCCTTGCCGCGATCCCCGACGAGCGCGAGGCTCACCCCGAACAGGATCGAGACGAACAGGACCTGGAGGATGTTGTCCTGCACCATCGCGGAGAAGATGGTGTCCGGGATCATCGCCATCAGGAAGCCGATGAGCGACGTCTCGTGGGCCTTGGCGGCGTAGCCCGCGACCTTGGCGGGATCCAGGGTGGCGGGATCGATGTTGAGCCCCGCGCCCGGCTGCACGACGTTCGCGACGATCAGGCCGACGATCAGCGCCATGGTGGAGAAGAACAGGAAGTAGGCGAACGCCTTGGCGGCGACTCGCCCCACCGAGCCGAGGTCGCGCATGCCCGCGATCCCCGACACGATGGTCAGGAAGATGACCGGTGCGATGATCATCTTCACCAGCTTGATGAAGGCGTCGCCCAGCGGCTTCAACGCGGCACCGGCCTCGGGGACGAAGTGGCCCAGCATGACGCCTGCGAAGATCGCCGCCAGCACCTGCACGTACAGGTGCGCGTACCACGGACTGCGCGAGACCGGCTGTTCACCGGGGGCGGGGGCGGGGGAGGGCAACATCATGAACCTTTCATCTTCTTCCTGCAGTTCCACGCGCAGGCGGTCGAGAGGCCAGGCCGGATGAACGTTCCGGCAGCCCTTCACAACAGCGATAATCTTTATCGGTGAATGGCCGAACATTGCTGATGCCGACCCGTTCCCACCTCTCGCTGGTCTCTCCATCCCGCAGCGCGCTTGAGCAGGCGCCACTTCCCCGGCTAGGCACGGCTTCCTCTTGTTACAGGTGAGCACATGCCCGGTGGACTGGTTGCCCTTCTCGACGATGTTGCTGGCCTCACCAAATTGGCTGCGGCGTCGCTGGACGATGTCGGTGCCGCAGCCGGAAAGGCGGGATCCAAGGCGCTGGGCGTGGTCGTCGACGATGCCGCGGTCACCCCGCGCTATGTCACCGGCCTGACGCCCCAACGCGAACTGCCGATCATCGGCAAGATCGCCCTTGGCTCGGTGCGGAACAAGCTGCTGATCCTGCTGCCTGCGGCACTGCTCCTGAGCGCCTTCGCTCCTTGGGCCATCACGCCGTTGCTGATGCTGGGGGGGGCTTTCCTCTGCTTCGAGGGCGCGGAGAAGGTGCTCGGTGCGATCAAGGGCGAGCATCATGACGCGGCGCCCGTCGAGGAAGGCTTCGTCGATGCCAGCGCGCTCGAGAAGGCGAAGGTCGGCGATGCGGTCCGGACCGATCTGATCCTGTCTGCGGAGATCATGGCGATCGCCCTCGCCGACGTGGCGGAGTCCTCGATCCTCACCCAGGCGCTGGTTCTGGTGGTGGTCGGCCTCGCGATCACCGTTGGCGTCTATGGCGTCGTTGGCCTGATCGTGAAGCTGGACGACATCGGGCTGCACCTGGCCCAGCGGTCTTCATCCGGCGTGCGCGCGCTTGGACGCGGCATGGTCAAGAGCATGCCCGTCATCATGCGGGTCCTCTCGGTCGTCGGCACCGCGGCGATGCTGTGGGTCGGCGGCGGCATCTTGTTGCACGGCGCCGAGGTGCTCGGCTTCGCGGCGCCGGCGGAGTTCGTCCACCATCTCGCCGAAGCCGTCCATCACGCGGTGCCGCTTGGCGGCGTCGTGGCATGGTTTGTGACGGCGTTGTTGTCGGGCGTGCTGGGTGTGGCCGTCGGCGCGATCATCGCCACAGCGGTCCACAAAATCCGCCACTGAGAACGGCCCTGGAAGCCGCGCCCGTTTAGGGCGCGGCAGCCGCGGGGGCGGACCAGCCGAGGCCGAGCGACTTCTGAAGCGCGACATAGTCGGTGGTGAGGCCGGCGGTGGCGACGGACAGCTGCTGCTCGGCGGCGACCCGCTGGCGCTCCACGTCGAGCGTGTCGATCAGCGTAGCGGTGCCTGCGCGGAAACGCTGCTGCATCAGCGTCGAGGCACGGTCTGCCGATGCCTTTGCCCGCACCAGGCTGACGAGCGTCTGCCGCCGCGCACCGAAGCGGGCAAGCGCGTCTTCTGCATCGCGAAGCGCGCCGAGCACCGCCTGGCGGTAGCTTGCCTCCGCCTCGTCGCGCTCGCCCTCAGCCTGTTCGACGCGAGCGCGTCCCCGGCCGAAATCCAGCAGGTTCCACTGGAGCATCGGGCTCGCGAGGGTGAGCAGATTGTCCGGGTCGACGACGTCGGCGATGGAGGTGCCGCCCAGCCCGAGCATGCCCTGAAGGTTCAGGCTCGGGAAGCGTGCTGCCTCCGCGACTCCCACCCGCGCGGTGCGGGACGCAAGCTGGCGCTCCGCAGCGCGAATGTCGGGGCGGCGTTGGAGCAGCGACGTCGGGTCGCCCACCGCAACCTGTGCCGGCACCAGCGGGATGGGGGCAGGCGCCTTCAAAACATCGTCCAGCGCGCCCGGAGCCTCGCCGACCAGAACGGCAAGGGCGTTCAGGTAGCTCGCCACTTCCGCGTTGAGCGGCACCAGCTCGGCATCGGTGTTCTCGACCTGAAGGCGGAGGCGCTCGACGTCGAGTGCCGAAACGGTGCCGCGGGCGTAGCGCTCTTCGGTCAGGCCGAGGATCCGGCGCTGCATCTCGGAGGAGCGCTGGGACAGCGCAACGCGCGCCTGGCGGTCCCGCAGCGCGACATAGGCCTGCGCCACCTCTGCGGTAAGCTGCACCTGAGCATCCGCCAGATTTGCTTCGGCACCCTCCGCGGCCGCGCGCGCCGCCTCCACCGTGCGGCGCCGGCGGCCGAACAGATCGATCTCCCAGCTCGCGTCGAATCCCAGATTGAAGAAGTCGACACCGATGCTGTCGCCGTCGGCGATGCCTTCGCCCGCGCCCGTGTCGGGATTTTCGCCGCCTCCGGAGCCCTCGGTCAGCGAACCCAGGTCAATGCCCGGGAGCTCTGCATGCAGGTAGCTGCCGCTGGCGTTGGCGCTCGGCAGGCGGTTCGCGCGCTCGAGGCGCAGTGCGCCACGAGCCTGACGGACGCGGGCCTGGGCGACGGCGATGGACGGATTGGCTGCAAGCGCGCGCTGCTCGAGCGCATCGAGCTGCGGATCCCGAAGTGCCGTCCACCAGTTCGCGACGCCGGGCACGGCCGCGGCCTGCACCGCGTCCATCGCCCGAACGAACCCTGCGCCGGGAGCACTCGACGGCGTGGCGGGCGGGCCTGCGTAATCGGGCCCCATGGTGCAGGCGGCGAGCGACAGGGGAAGGACGAGAAGGGGCAGAGTGCGCATGAGCGAGCCTCTAGTGACCAGCGGCAAGGGAGACGCCCTTGGGAAGCGGGCGGAGGAACAGGACCAGCGGCATGACGAACAGAATGCCGACGGCGAGGAGCCAGAACAGGTCGTTGTACGTCATCACCAATGCGTCGCGCTGGATCGTCTGGGCGACCGTCCGCAGGGCGGCGTCGGGGCTGCCCAGCGCCTGGCCCAGCCCGGCGAGGTAGCTTTGCACGTCGACCGAGTTGGCGTTGAACGTCTCCTCGATGCGGCGCATGTGAAGCCAGTTCCGCTGATCCTGGAGGGTCGCGATGGCAGCAAGTGCCAGCGATCCGCCGATGTTGCGCGCGGCGTTGAAGATGCCCGCGGCGTCGCCTGCATATTGCGGGCTCACCGACGATACGGCTGCCTGGTTCAGGAACAGGAAGCCGAGGATGGTACCCACGCCCCGCAGCAGCTGCGAGTCGACGAACGCGCTTCCGGTGGACTCTGCGGTGAGTGCGGTGTCGATCCAGCAGCTGCCCGCCAGGATCGCCAGACCGGCGCCTACCGCGATGCGGATGTCGATGTGCCGGATCATGAACGGCGTGAACGGCATCAGGATCATGCTCGGGATACCCGACAGCAGCACGATCTTCCCTGACTGGAGGGCATTATAGTCGGCGATCGCCGCCAGGAACTGGGGGATCACGTAGGACGTCCCGTAGATCACCATCCCGATGACGACGCCCATCAGGGCTACGCTGCCGAACTGGCGGTCCAACAGGAGGCGCAATCGGATCACCGGCCGCTGGGCTAGGAACTGGCCCGCGAAGAGGAGGACGAAGCCGAGGATCGAGACGGCCGTCAGCTGAAGGATCTCGCTGGACTGGAACCACTGCTCCCGCTGCCCTTCCTCCAGCACGACGGTGAGCCCGCCGAGCCCCAGGGCCAGGCCGAGGATGCCAAGCCAATCGGCGCGGAGGAGGTCGGCGAGGTGCGCCTTCTGATGCGGAAGGCCGATCAGCAGCAGCGTCACGAGCAACACGCCCACCGGCAGGTTCAGGAAGAAGGCGTAGTGCCAGCTGATGCTTTCGGTCAGCCAGCCACCGATCAGCGGCCCGAGCACCGGACCCAGGATGGCGGTGACACCGAACATCGCGGTGCCGATCGGCTGCTGGTGGGGCGGAAGCCGCGTGGCGATGATGGTCATCGCCGTAGGGATGAGCGCGCCACCGGTGATACCTTGGCCGGCGCGGCCGATGATCATCATGGTCAGATTGGTGGAGATGCCGCACAGCATCGAGAATGCGGTGAACAGCACCGCCGCGAGGAGCAGCAGCGTCCGCAGCCCCAGCACCCGCTCCAGCCAGGCGGACAGCGGGATGATGATGATCTCCGCCACCAGATAGGAGGTCGCGATCCAGGTTCCCTCGGTCCCGCTGGCGCCGATCTCCCCTTGAATGGTCGGAAGCGCCGAGTTGACGATGGAGATGTCCAGGGTCGCCATGAGCGCGCCAAGGCTGCCGGCGAACACCGCCAGCCACGCAGCGGCGTCCGCCTTCGCCGGGGCGCCTCCGGCAGCGGCGGCAGGCTTAGTCATGGCCCCGCTGCTCGTTGTAGCGTTCCTGCTCCTGCTTGATCCGGTCCCGCGCGTCACGCGCAGAGCGGGTGTCGACCGTGGGGCTCACCGACATGCCGGGAACCAGCAGTTTCAGGGTCTCGGGGCCGGCATCGATTGCGATGCGCACCGGCACGCGCTGAACGATCTTGGTGAAGTTGCCCGTGGCGTTCTGCGGCGGCAGCACGGAGAACTGCGCTCCTGTACCGGGGGACACGCTCTCGACGCGGCCGTGGATCTCGACGCCGGGGAGCGCATCGACCTCAAGCTTCACGGGCTGGCCGACGCGCATCAGGCCGAGCTGCGTCTCCTTGAAGTTCGCCTCCACATAGAGCTGCGTCGTGGGCACGATCGACATGGTTCGGGTCGCAGGCTGCAGATACTGGCCGACCCGCACGGTCTTGTCGCCGATCCGGCCGTCGATGCTGGCCCGGATCAACGTCGAGCCCACGTCGCCCTGCGCGCTTTCGAGCTGCGCTCGCGCGGCATTTCCCTGCGACAGAGCCTGGGCGACCTGCGCGTTCAGCGTGCCGACCCGGCGGCGGGCACTGCTCAGGGCCGCCTCGGCGCTGGCGAGCTGCGCATTGGCCTGCCGCGCTTCGTTCTCCAACTGCGCCAAACGTTCGCGGCTCTCCGCCCCGCTGGCCGCAAGCGGCCGATATCGCGCAACCTCGGCATTGGCGAAGCCGGCGCGGGTACGAGCGGCGGCGACTTCCGCCTGCGCGCGCTCGATCGCGGCGTCCTGTTCGCGGATCTGGGCTCGGACGCCCTCCGCATTGGCTTCGGCCACGTCGATCTGCGCCTGGAACTGCTGGGCTCGCGCACGATAGTCGCCGGGATCGATCTGGAGCAGCGGCTGGCCAGCACGGACCTGCTGGTTATCGGCGACGAACACCCGCTCCACATAGCCTGCGACCTTGGGCGAGACGATGACGGCATCGGCCTGGATATAGGCGTCGTCCGTGCTCTGCATGAAGCGGCCGACACTGCGATACTGGATGAACCACAGCAGCCCGCCCACCAGCACGATCCCGAGGATGATGATCAGGATGATGCGGATCATGCGCTTCTTGCGGGGAGATGGAGGACTGCTCTCGTTCTGCTCGTCCTCACGGCCCGCGTCCTGCGGCGCATCGGTCGGCTGCTCGTGTCGGTCGGCCATATACCTGCCCTGGCTATCCTAAACTGACGCGGGGACCTGCTCGCTGTTGCAGCGCAAAGCAAGCCTCTTTATGGAGGGCCCTCACAAAGTGTCCGACACCAACAGCCTCGTCAGCGACTTTGGTCGCTTGTTCCTCCGCTTGCGGCGGATCGCGGACGCGCACCTGGCGGAACAGGGCGTCTCCCTCGCGCGGATGAAGCTGCTGATGTACCTCCGGTGCGAACACAACAGCGCCCGTGCCGCCGACATCGCGAGCGTCTTCGGGCACTCGCCGCGTACCGTGAGCGAGGCGATCGCTACGCTGGAACGGGACGGACTGGTTCGACGCACCCCGGATTCGGCCGATGGTCGCGTGAAGCGCGTTTCCCTGACGGCGGCTGGAGAGGCGGCTATCGCGGCGGCAGAACCGCTGCGGTTGCGACTCGACCAGGCGATCTTCGGGGCCTTGGACGCGGAGGAGAGGTCCCAATTCCGGCGCGCGTTGGCAAAGCTCGACCGGGTAGCGGATGCACTGGAGGCACAGGGCGGCTTGGACGAACGGGCCCGACCCGCAAAGGGAGCGCCGAAGGCTTAGGCCGCGGCGTTCAGCTGCCGCAGAAGCTGGAACGGGTTGAACGGTTTGCTCAGGTACAGGCTGCGCTCGGGCAGTTCCGAAGCGCTGGGGCGCAATGCTCCTGAAGCGATTACCAGTGACACCGGCGGGTATCGGTCACGAACATGGTGGGCAAGACGCAGGCCGTCCATCGACCCTGGCATCTGAATGTCGGTGAGGACGATCGAAATGGAGGGATCTTCGTCAAGGACCGCGATCGCCTCGTCGGCGTCGCCAGCCTCGATGACGCGGTACCCGGAGGCTTCGAACAGATCGGCCAGTTCGAGCCGGAAAAGTACTTCATCCTCTACGATGAGGATCGTTCGTGGATTGATCGGCGCGCGCTGCCCCATCAGTCCACCCGATCCGTCGCAATCGCATCGGCAAGCGGCGCGTCGAGCGTGAGAACGACGCCCTCGGGCAGAAAGTCCAGCGTCACATGAGCTCGGAAATAGGCCTTCAGCGATCGCTCGATCATTACAGAACCAAAACCTCTTCGGGGAGGAGGCGTGACATCCGGCCCTCCCGTTTCACGCCAGGTCAGCAGCAAACGCGGATGGTCGGGGATGGCTCCGTCTGCAATCCACCATTTCAGGGCCACTTCGCCGGTTTCGTTCGAAAGTGCCCCATATTTGATCGCATTGGTGGTGAGTTCGTGAATCGCGAGCGCGAGTGCCAAAGCAGCCCGTGGATTGACCGCGACACTCGGACCATCGACCTTGATACGGCGGCTGAGCGCGCCGTGCGGCCTCAGCACCGTCGTGACCAGGGCGTGGAGCTCCGCCGTCTGCCAGGAAGTCGCGGTCAGGATATCCGTCGCACGTCCAAGGGCCACCAGGCGGGCACTCACTGCTTCTCCCGCGTCCTCGAGCGTCTCGGCCTGCCGGATGGATTGGGCGGCGATCGCCTGAACCATGGTCAGGACGTTCTTGAGCCGGTGACTCAACTCGTTGTTGAGCAGGCGCTGCTGGAAGCGCGCCCGCTCGATTTCAGTGAAATCCCGCATCACGGCACCATAGCCGATCAGGCTGCCGTCCTGTTCCTGGACGCGAAAGCCCAGATAATGGACCGGGATGCGTTCACCGGTGCGGAAATGACGCAGGTTCATCTCGCCGCTCCAGCTGCCCGCATCGCGGATCGCCGGAAGAACCTCTTCCACCAGTCGTTCGACGTCTGCCGGCCAGATGTAGTCGAGCATCCGGGTCTCGCCCACCGTTTCGGGCGAGAGGCCGACCATGTCGCAACCGGCTGGGTTCAGGAATTCCACCCGCTGGTCGAGCGACGCCACGCCGATGAAGTCCGCGCTGTTCTCCACCACGCGCGCCAGCCGATTGCGCTCGCGCTCGCTCGCACGCTTGGCGGTGATGTCGCGCGCGACCAGCAGCACCTGGCCGCTCAAATTTCGGTCCTGCAGGATCGGGCGGACCGAAACATCCCACCAGCGCAGCGAACCGTCCCCGATCCGTGCCGGGGCAGCGAAGTTGGTCTCATGACCTTCGGACGCTGCGGCGATCGCCCCGGAAGCACGATTGCCATCCACCTCCCGCCAAAGCATCCGCCATGGTGTGCCGCGAACGTCCGCTTCGTCGCGCAACCCCAGGGCCCGGTGGCCGTTCTCCGTCACGAAGAGAACGTTGGCCTCGCGGTCGAGCACCACGATGCAGTCGCCCGAGCTGGAAAGAACACCGGAAAGAAAGGCTTCGCGCGCGGCGAGTTCGTCACGTGCGGACTGCGCATCCTGCATCAATCGATTAACCCGCGCGAAGGACGCGCGCAGCTCGGATGCAAGAAGTACGATGCCGACCGCCACGACCAGGAAGGCGCCGGAGGCGATCCATTGAAGCGGATTGAGGCCCAGAAAGCCGCTCGGCCCCGCGATCGACCATCCTGCCAGGACCGCCGAGAGGAAAGTTGCGTACAAGCCGACGTTGCGGCCGAAGGCCAGCGCAAGCAGCAGGATCGCCGGCATGAACAAGAGCCACGGCAGCAGCACGGTGACGAAAAGCACCCGCACCAGCGTCACCAGCACGATCGCCGCGGTAGCAATCGCGAACTGCACCACCGGCGGCAACGGGCGCCGGATCGAGAAGAAGAGAAACTGCTCGAAGAAGCGGGTCAGCTTGGAAGGCGGCATAGGCGGCAGCATGGTTCCGCGTGGAGGACCATCCTGCCACCGTGTTGCTCCCCTAGCGCAGCGGGACGCCGGATGCGAGCCCTCGGGATCGTTTCTTACCCGTTCCTAGTTATCTAGCTCCTCGGACCCGGCCGGAGCGCGGGTGATCTTCAACGCTTCAGGAAGATGTAGCGCGCGGGTTGGAACGGCGAGGCTGATGCCCGCTTTCTCAAGCCGCTCCATAATGGTGAGCAAGAGGTCCTGCTTGATATGGATCGCCTCCACGGCATCGAGCACCGCGATGTAGGAGAAGACCTCCACGTTGACCGCGCTCTCGCCGAACGCCGCCAGATTGGCGCGCGCGCCATCCTGGTCGATCTGGGCATGCTCCTTCAGCACCCCTTCGATGATCGCGATGGCTTCGCGGAGCTTGTCGGCCGAGATGCCGTATTCGAGCGCGATCACCGGGGCGAAGAGATAGCGGTCGCGCGTCGCGAAGTTCTCAATCTGGAGCGAGGCGAAGTTGCCGTTGGGGATCGTCACCACCGTGCGATCATTGGTGCGGATGCGCGTGGAACGCATGCCGACGTCTTCGACCGTGCCGAGCACATCGCCGACCTTGCAGAAGTCTCCGACCTGGACGGGCCGATCGACGATCACGGTGACGCTGCCCACTAAATTCTCGATTGTCTTCTGCGCGCCCAGGGCGAGGGCGATACCGCCGATCCCGAGGGCGGCGATGCCGGTGGTCACGTCGATGCCGAGCGTGTCCAGAATGGCGACGATCGCGAGCGCGAGGAGCAGCACCTTTGCCGAGCGGCGCAGAAGGGTGATGACAGAAACCGCCTGCCGCCGCTGCGATCGCTGCATCCGCGCGATGATCAACCGGCTGATGGCGTCGACGAAGCGCAGGGCGAACCACGCAAGCGCCACCCAGGCGATGATGCCGGCATAGCGCAGCAGCGTCTGCCGGGCCACGATCGAGACGGGGAGCGAGTCCGCGTAGACGTAGAAGCCCACGACGGCGAGGAAGAGGCTGAGCGGCGGAAGGGCCGCGTGCGAGAAGCGGAACGTGGGGCTTTGCTCGCGATCCCGAACCACCCGGCCGATGCCGAGCAGGATGAGACTGGCAAGAAGACGAAGGCCGACGAAGCTGATGGCGGCAAGCCCCAGCAGCAGCCCCCAGTCGACGAGCGGCGCGCCGGCGACGCTCGTGTCGGTAATGCTCTCCGTCTGAGCAGGGGCCGCGGGCTCGGGAGCGTGGGCGCGCAGCACCTTGATGGTCTGGGTCGAGATCCGCCAGAGTTGCTGACCTTCCCCCACATCTCCGCGGACAAGGAGAATAGGCTCCTCTTTTTCCCCAAACTTGAGCGTGCCGACCTGCTCTTGTTCAGGAGCCAGCGTATCGTCGATACGGCCCGTGGCTTCGTTCGAAAGCACGGCAAAGGGGAGCAGCGACCCACCGCTGTCGAGCGCCGCTTGAAGGCGCCGCGCCAGATCAGAGGCAGCAGCGGCCGCACGCGGCGTCTTGGGAGGCGCCAATTCGAAGTAGTTGGCTGCGCGGGCGTAGTCCTGCTCGCCGAGCGCCTTCACCAGCCCGGTCACTGCCGATCGCGGCGTCTCGCGCCCATAGGTGTCGGCGAGCACTGCGGGCGTCGTGGTGTTGCCGGCGGTCTCCTGCGCCTGGGCGGGCGCCCACACCACCATGGTCAACAGCAGGGCGGCCAGGAGCCTCTTGATTACCAGCATTCACAAACCTTCTTCGTCAACTCGCCGGAAGTTCTAGGCGCCCCCGGCCTGATTGCCACGAAGCCGCGCGGGCAAACGCGTTCAAAGGAGCCATTCGATCGGCAGCTTGGCAGCAGCGGCAAGGGCGAGGCGCGGGATCAGCCGCATGCCAGGCTCCTGGTGATGCACGCGCCGCTCGCCTCCGTTCTCCTCGATCCAGATGAGTTCGCCGTCTTCTCCGATCCGCACCTCGTAGGCGAGGTGCGCAACCTGGTCGGCGAACACGTCCGACACCTGTGCGGCGAGGGTGGGGCTCTCGATGATGAAGCCGAGTTCGGTGTTCAGGGCGACCGAGCGAGGGTCCAGGTTGAACGACCCGATGAACAGGCGCTCGCGATCGACGGTGAACGTCTTCGCGTGCAGCGTCGACGCGCCCGAGCGGAGCGCTGCCGTGGAGCCGGTCCCGGAGCCCCTGAAATTGCTGGCGACACCCAGCCGGACGCCGCGGCGGCGCTCCCGGCGACGCGGCGCCGCGCGTGCTTCCCGCCGCATCTCGAACAAGCGAACGCCCGCCTGCAGCAGCCGTTTGCGGTACGGCGCATAGCCAGCATGAACGATGCCCACGTCGGTTGCCTCATAGGCGTTGGTAAGCACCGATACGGCCACGCCTTCCCGCGCAAGCTTGCCGAAGGTGCGACACCCGCGGCGGCCAGGTACGAAGTAGCTGGAGATGAGACCGAGCTCGCTCTTAGCGGTCTCAAGCGCGGCACCCAGCTTGTCGCTCAGGAGGGCCCGTTCGTGCACGCTGCCGAGAGCCTTGGCGGGGTCGTCGCTGAGCATCCGGACCTCCGCCCACTCCAGCGCAAGGCGACCCTCCACCAGCTGGTGCACGAGCGGCAGGTCGCGTAGCGCCTGGACATAGCGTTTTGCCGAAGGATCACGCTCGACGATCGACGCACGCTTGCGCAGGCGCCGTCGCTGATCCTTGCGCACGCCCGGAAGGATCCGGGCCGCGGGGTAGGAGGAGCCGCAGCACCAGTAGCGGTCAAAATCGTCGGAAACCTCCGCGACGATCGGACCGATCGCCAGTGCGTCCAGATCGGCGAACAAGCCGCCATCGGCCGCGCCGAAATACTCGTCGCCGATGTTGCGCCCGCCGACGATGGTGACGCTGTTATCGGCGGTGAAGCTCTTGTTGTGCATCCGCCGGTTGAGCCGGGGGAACTCGGTTATGTAGCCAATCGGCTTCGGCCAGCGGATCCGGAACGGGTTGAACAGCCGGACCTCGATGTTGGGATGTGCGTCGAGCGCCGCCAGCACTGCGTCGAGCCCCGAAATGCCGTTGTCGTCCAGAAGCAGTCGAACCCGCACCCCGCGTTCTGCCGCGGCATGGACGGCTTCCAGCAGCAGCGTTCCCGAGCGATCACCGTGCCAGATGTAATATTGCAGATCGAGGCTGCGCTCGGCCGCCCGGGCGAGGGCGACACGCGCGGCAAAGGCTTCTCGCGCATCGGCGAGCAGTTTGATCCCGGACGCACCCGGATGACTTGCGCTCTCTTTCGCCGCGCCGCGGGCCAGCGCGGTGTCGGCAACATCGGCGATGATCCGCGAGCTCGAGTTTTTCGGATTGGGCGGGAGGCGATTGATCCACCAAAGCAGGCCCAGACCTATGGCGCCTGCTCCGATCGATCTCGCCCAACTGGCCTTCACTGCACCGGCGCTCCCGTTTCGTAGACCGGCCGGTGCCGGGCTGATGGTCGCTTAACGGTTACGGACGCGAGACGATCCGTCAGAGAGCTTCGCACGCCTCGGCGATGGCGGCGTAGATGCGGTCGAGGTCGGCGTCTTCGATGCAGTAGGGCGGCATCACATAGACCGTGTTGCCAAGTGGTCTGAGGAGCAGGTCCCTGTCCCGGAAATGCGCCAGCAGGCGTGGAGCGAGCGCGGACAAGTAGCCGTCTTCCCCCGCGATCTCGAGCGCCGTGATGGTGCCGCTTCGCCGGCAATCCCGAACATTGCGGATGCCCGAGAGCGCGTCGAGCCGAGCCTGTTGCCGCTTCCCCAGCGACTCAATGCGCTCCGCCACCGGTTCTTCCGCCCAGATCGCCAGATTGGCACGGGCCGCCGCGCAGGCGATCGGATTGGCGGTGTAGCTGGAAGAGTGGAAGAACATCTTCCCGCGATCCGGGCCATAGTGCGCCTGGAAGATCGGCTCGGTGGCCATGGTGACGGCGAGGGGAACGGCGCCTCCCGTCAATCCCTTCGACAGGCAGAGGATGTCGGGCACCACGCCGGCCTGCTCGCACCCCAGCAACGTTCCGGTCCGCCCCCAGCCGGTCATCACCTCGTCCGCCACGAACAGCACGCCGTGTCGCGCACAGATGGCGCGCATTTCGCGGAGCGTGGAAGGGGCGTAGAAGTGCATGCCGCCAGCGCCCAGCACCAACGGCTCGACGATGAACGCCGCTGCCCCGGCGGCACAGGCCTGTTCCAGGGCGTCGAGACTTGCCTGCTCGCCACCCGGCACGGGAAAGGGGATGGTGCCCACGTCGAACAGCAGCGGCTCATAGGCGCTGTTGAACACGCCACGCGCGCTCACCGACATCGCGCCGATGGTATCGCCGTGGTAGCCATGTTCGAGGACGAGGATCCGATGCCGGGCCGGGTCGTGTTCTCGCCAATAGCCCAGCGCCATCTTGAGCGCGACCTCGACGCTGGTGGAGCCCGAGTCCGAGAAGAAAACCCGAGTCAGTTCGCGCGGCATGATGTCGCGCAGGCCCTGGGCGACCGCCTCCGCCGGTTCGTGCGTCCATCCGGCGAAAATGATCTGGTCGAGTCTCTCCGCCTGGTCCCGGATCGCGGCGACGATCCGCGGATGGGAATGGCCGTGCGTCGTGACCCACCAGGAGGAGATTGCATCCACGATGCGGCGGCCATCGGCGGTATGAAGCGCCGCCCCTTCTGCACGGGCCACCAGCGGGATGGGCTCGCCGAGCCCATGCTGGGTGAAGGGGTGCCACACGGGCGAGGCGCTCACCGGAAGATCTCCAGATCGAAGTTGCTGTGGAAGGCGGCCGCCAGCGTCTCCGCATTCAGCGGATCCAGCCGGGGAAGGCGGCCGAGGCGGCGGACCTGACCGACCTCGGCGACGATGGCCTCGCTGTCCTCGACCCGCTCCCCGATGAAGGCGACACCCAGGATCGGTACGCCGCGCGCCCGCAGGGCTTCGACCGACAAGAGGCTGTGATTGATGGTGCCGAGGCCCGTGCGGGCGACCAGCACGACCGGCTGGTTCCAGCGGGCGAAGACATCGGCGAACAGCATGGTTCGCGTGACCGGGACGAGCACGCCGCCCGCACCTTCCACGACGAGCGCATCGTCGCCCGCCGGCAGCGCGAGCTTGTCCTCCTCGATCGCCACTCCGTCGATTTCCGCAGCGAGATGCGGGGAGCAGGGGGTCGCAAGCCGGTATGCCTCGGAAAGGATGTGCGTCCTGGGTACGCCCAGCGTTTCGACCCGGGCGGCATCGGTGCCGTCCGCCAGCCCCGACTGGACGGGTTTCCAGTAGCGTGCGCCAAGCGCCGCAGCGAGGCCGGCGGCGAAGACGGTCTTGCCGATGTCGGTGTCGGTACCCGTGACGATGATGGTCTTGCTCATGGCACGACCTCCTGCAGCAGCGCGGCCAGACGGTCCACATCCTCGGTCGTGACATTGAGGGTGAGGGACACGCGCAGGCGCGAAGTGCCGCGCGGCACCGTGGGCGGGCGGATGCCGCGCACGTCGAACCCAGCGGCTTGCAGGGCTTCGGCTGCCCGCATGGTCGCGGCGTCGTCCCCAATCACCAGAGGAAGGATCTGCGAGCCGGTCGGCTGGACGCCCGCGGGTGCAAGTGCACGTTCCGCGTGGCGCACCAGGTCATGGAGCCGTTCGCGTCGCTCCGGCTCATCGGCGAGGATATGCAGGCTCTCCCGAACCGCCCGCGCCATCAGCGGGGAGGGGGCCGTGGAGAAAATGAACCCGCGGCCGCGATTGATCAGGAAGTCGCGCACGATCCTCGGTCCGCAGACGAGCGCGCCTTCGCACCCTATCGCCTTCCCGCAAGTGCGCAGGGTAACGACGTTGCCGCGACCTTCCAGATCCTCGGCAAGACCCCGCCCGCCAGCGCCGAACACGCCGGTCGCGTGCGCCTCGTCGATCAGCAGGATCGCATCCTGCGCGTCAGCCAGCTTCGCGAGCGCCGCCAGCGGCGCCCGGTCACCGTCCATGCTGTAGAGGCTCTCCACCGCGATCCAGGGCGTCCCGGTCCCGCCGCCCTTGCGCCATTGGCGGATGGCCGCCTCAAAGGAGTCGACCTGGTTGTGTTCGGCGGCGACGCAGCTGGCGCGGCCGAGCCGCATCCCCTCGTGCGCGCTTGCGTGTACCAGCGCATCATAGACGACCAGGTCGCCGCGCTGCGGAAGGGTCGCGAACAGCGCCGCGTTGGCGGCAAAGCCGCTCGCAAAGTAGAGGGAGGCCTCGCTGCCGAAGAAGGCGGCGGCCTCGGCCTCCAGCGCTTCGTGCTCGTCGGAGTTGCCGCGAAGGAGCCGCGACCCACCCGAACCGACCGCTACGCCCTCCGCGAGCGCGGCCGCGACAGCATTCCGCAGGCGAGCCGCGGAAGCGAGCGCGAGATAATCGTTGGAGGCGAAGTCGGTGCCCTGACGCGACAGGAGCCGGCGGATACGATGCTGGTCCGCCAGCTGCGCCAGATCGGCGCGATGGGCTGCAAAGCTCGGCATGGCGGGGGTGTAGCGGCATCGTCCCGCGATGCCACCCCCGCCATGCCGGTTGCGCTTAGTGGTTGTCGCGCGGCAGACCCATGGTCTGCGCGATGCGCTGGTACTTCTCGGCACCCTCCAGGATCGCGCCGGTGTTCATCTGGCCGACCACCGAACGCTGGATTTCCTGCCACGGCGTCTGCGAGGCCGGATACTGGTACCCGCCCTCCGCCTCGAGCTTGCGACGACGCTCCGCGAGTTCCTCGTCCGAGATCAGCACGTCGGCCGTCCCCTTGTTGAGGTCGATGCGGACGCGGTCACCGGTCTGGATGAGGGCCAGGCCGCCCATCGCCGCCGCCTCGGGCGAGGCGTTCAGGATGGAGGGGCTGCCGCTGGTGCCGGACTGGCGGCCGTCGCCGATGCAGGGAAGGGCATGGATGCCCTCGCGGATCAGATAAGCCGGCGGACGCATGTTCACGACCTCGGCCGCACCCGGATAGCCGATCGGGCCGGCGCCCCGCATGAACATCAGCGTCTCCGCGGTGATGTTCACGGACGGATCGTCGATGCGATGGTGATAGTCCTCCGGCCCGTCAAATACGACTGCCGGGCCTTCGAAGGCGTTCGGATCGTTCGGGTTCGACAGATAGCGCTCGCGGAACTCCTCGCTGATGACGCTGGTCTTCATGATCGCCGCGTCGAACAGGTTGCCCGACAGGACGATGAAGCCGGCTTCTTCCTTCAGCGGCTGGTTGAACGGGCGAATGACCTTTTCGTCCTCGATCTCGACGCCACGGCAGTTCTCGCCGATCGTCTTACCGTTCACGGTCATGACGTCCTCATGGATCAGGCCCTGATCCATCAGCTGCGAGACCACGGCCGGGACGCCGCCTGCGCGATAATAATCCTCGCCCAGATACTCGCCCGCCGGCTGCAGGTTCACGAGCAGCGGCACCTTGTGGCCGTGCTCCTGCCAGTCGCGGATGTCGAGCTCGACGCCCATGTGGCGGGCGAGCGCGGCGAGGTGGATCGGCGCGTTGGTCGAGCCGCCGATCGCCGAGTTGACGACGATCGCGTTCAGGAACGCCTCGCGCGTCATGACGTCGGACGGCTTCAGGTCCTCGGCCACCATCTCGACGATGCGCTTGCCGGTCTCGTACGCCACTTCCTGACGGTCGCGGTACGGCGCCGGGATCGCGGCCGAGCCTGGAAGCTGCATGCCGAGCGCCTCGGCGAGCGAGTTCATCGTCGTCGCAGTGCCCATGGTGTTGCAGTAGCCCGTCGACGGTGCAGACGACGCCACCAGCTTGATGAAGCCCGCGTTGTCGATCTCGCCGGCTGCGAGCATCTGGCGCGCCTTCCACACGATGGTGCCCGAACCGGTGCGCTCGCCCTTGTGCCAGCCGTTGAGCATCGGGCCGACCGACAGCGCAATCGCCGGGATGTTCACGGTCGCCGCTGCCATCAGGCAGGCAGGCGTCGTCTTGTCGCAGCCGATCGTCAGCACGACGGCGTCGAGCGGATAGCCGTACAGCACCTCCACCAGCGCCATGTACGCAAGGTTGCGGTCGAGCCCGGCGGTCGGGCGCTTGCCGGTTTCCTGGATCGGGTGGACCGGGAACTCGAGGGCGATGCCGCCGGCTTCGCGAATGCCTTCGCGCAGGCGCTCCGCCAGCACCAGGTGGTGCCGGTTGCAGGGGGAGAGGTCACTGCCGGTCTGGGCGATGCCGATGATCGGCTTGCCCGACTGGAGCTCGGCCTGGCTGAGGCCGAAGTTCATGTACCGCTCGATGTAGAGCGCCGTCATGTCGATATTCTCTGGATTATCGAACCAGGCGCGCGAGCGAAGCTTGTTGGTCGGGGTGGCAGTCATGGGAGGTGTCCGGTCAGCGAGTCGTGGAAAGGCGATAGATCATGACATGCCGGTACGGCTTGCCGGGATCCACTCGGGCGGAAACAAAGTCGGGGTGATTGGGCGCGTCCGGAAACTTCTGCGGCTCCAGGGCGATCCCATCCCCCATGCGATACAGGTGACCCTTCTTGCCCAAATAGGTGCCGTCAAGGAAGTTGCCCGTGTAGAACTGGACCCCAGGCTCGGTGGTCAGCACTTCGAGCACGCGACCCGACTGCGGGTCCTCCAGACGCGCGGCGAGTTCGGGCTTGGCAGTCAGCCCCTTGTCGAGGGCGAAGTTGTGGTCGTAGCCCTGACCGTAGCGGATCTGCTGGTCATGGCCGTCCCGAATGCCGTCGGCCACCACGCGGGGGCTGCGGAAGTCGAACACCGTACCCGCGACCGGGCGACGCTCTCCGGTCGGAATCAGCTTGGTATCCACGGGCGTATAGGTCGCCGCAGGAACGGTCAGGCGGTGCCCGGTGGCACCCATCGGTGAACCTTCCCCCGCCAGGTTGAAGATGGCGTGGTTGGTCATGTTGACGATGGTCGGCTTGCTGGTCTTGCCCTCGAAGGCGATCGTCAGCGAACCCTTGTCGTCCAGCGAATAGGTGACGGTCACGTCGAACTGCCCGGGGTAGCCGGAATCGCCGTCCGGGCTGCGATGCGCCAGCACGACGCTCGCCACCGGCCCGTTCTTCACGGAAACGACGCGCCAGACCTGCTTGTCGAAGCCCTTGCCGCCGCCGTGCAGCGAATTGGTCTTGTCGTTGAGCGGCAACTGGAACTTCTTGCCATCCAGCGTGAACGTGCCGCCGGCGATGCGGTTGGCGTAACGCCCCACGGTGACCCCAAAATAGTTCGGATGATCGACATAGTCGGCGAGGTCGTCGTAGCCGAGCACCACGTCCGCCTTGTTGCCGTCGCGGTCGGGTGCGATCAGCGACTGCAGCGTCGCACCATAGGTCAGCACGCGCGCGGAGACGCCGTTGGCGCCCACGAGCGTGATCGCTTCAACTGCAGTGCCGTCCTTCAGCGTTCCGGCAGCGGAACGCTGCACCTCCGCCGCGGATGCCGTCCCCGCCGTCAGCGCTGTCGTGGCCGCCGCCACCAGCGCCAGAACAACTCCATCGCTGCCCACCTTCCGCATCGTCCTATCCTTGTGTATCGACGCCGTTGACGCGCCTTTCGGGGCTATATAGTCGGACAAAATTCACCAGGGCAAGCCGCGCAGCAGATGCTGGCGAACAGCGCGACCGCTTCGGCTTCCACACAGGAGACAGGATGCATGGCGTTGCCGCCAACTTCTTCCGTCGCTTCGACAGGTGCGCACCATGCGCCCGGTGGAAGCTACAAGCCCGCGTTGACGCTGCTTGCCAGCCTCTTCTTCATGTGGGGCTTCATCACCGTCATCAACAATACCCTCCTGCCGCATCTCAGGAGCGTGTTTGAACTCGATTACACGCAGACCACGCTGATCGAATCGGTCTGGTTCATCGCGTATTTCGTGGCCTCCATCCCTTCGGCGAAGCTGATCGAGCGGATCGGCTATCAGAAGTCGATCGTGACCGGGCTCGTCATCATGGCAGCCGGTGCGCTGCTGATGGTGCCGGCAGCGCGACTGCCGTCCTATGGCGTCGTGCTCACCGCGCTGTTCATCATCGCCAGCGGAATCACGCTGCTCCAAGTGGCGGCGAACCCGTATGTTGCGGTCATCGGCCCGCCGGAAACCGGCTCCTCGCGCCTCAACCTCGTGCAGGCGTTCAACTCGCTCGGCACTACGCTTGCGCCGCTGTTCGCAGGCTATCTGATCCTGGGCCGTTCGAAGGGCGGCACGGCAGAAGCCGGCGTGACGCTCACGGCAGCTGAGCGCTATGCCGATGCGCAGTCGGTGATCCTGCCGTATCTGATCGTCGCGGCGGTGCTGGTGGTGCTTGCCGTGGTCATCGCGCGCTTCCCGCTTCCGGCGATCGGCCAGGCTACCCAGCGCGTCTCGCGTGAGGAGCGGCGCGGCATGTCGCTTTGGAAGCACCGGAACCTCGTCTGGGGTGTGCCGGCGATCTTCATCTACCTGATCGCGGAAATCGGCGTCGCCAACCTGTTCATCAACTTCGTCTCGCAGCCGGACATCGCGGCGATCACGCACGAGCAGGCATCGCGCTACCTGGCGCTGCTGTGGGGCGGCATGATGGTCGGCCGCTTCGTCGGCAGCTTTGTCATGCAGAAGGTGCCCGCCGACAAAGTTCTGGCATTCTTCGCGGTCGGCGCGTTCATCGTGATGCTGCTGGCGACCTTCACCAGCGGCCATGCGGCGATGTGGTCGCTGATCGCGGTCGGCCTGTTCCACTCGATCATGTTCCCGACGATCTTCACGCTGGGCATCAAGGGCCTGGGTCCGCTCACCGAAGAAGGCTCGGGCCTGCTCATCATGGCGATCGCTGGCGGTGCGCTGGTGGTGGTGCAGGGCTGGCTGGCCGATACGGTCGGGCTGCAGACCTCGTTCCTGCTGACCGCCGCCTGCGAACTCTACATCCTGTTCTACGCGCTGTGGGGCTCCAAGCCCACGCATGCGCTGCCGGAGCCCGAGGTGATCGGGTAATCTTGCCGGCAAGGCACGACGAGGGCGCCTCCGCTACCGCGGGGGCGCCCTTTTCGTATCACTCCATGGCGTGGCGCGTATCCTCGAGCGCCAGGTCGACCAGTGCGCGCATCGCCGCACCGGCTGCCTCCGCATCGCCTGCCGCAATGCCGTCATAGACGCGGATGTGATCGGGCAAGGGATCGCGGGGCAGGGCGCGGGAGCGTTGCTTGAACTGGGTGGTCCAGTTCACCGCCGCCCCGATGCTGGCGCTCAGCACGACCAGCGCGTCGTTCCGCGTGGCGCGGAGAATCGCGTCGTGGAAATCGCGGTCTGCGGCCAGGCCGGCTTCCGTCGCCAGCGTGTGCCGCCGCATGGCCGCCAGTGCGTCCTTCATCGCCTTCAGGTCGGCGCGGTCGCGCCGTTCGGCCGCCAGGCGTGCAGCTGCGGGCTCGACGATCGCCCGCAGTTCGAACAGGCTGCGGATGAACTGGATGTCCGGACTGCCTGCGAAAGCCCAGGCGACGACATCCGGATCCAGGAGGTTCCAGCGGTTGCGCGGCAGGACGCGGGTGCCCGCCTTGGGGCGGCTCTCTACCAGCCCCTTTGCCGTCAGGACCTGCACCGCCTCGCGATAGGCGCTGCGGGAAACGTCCAGCGCCTCCGAGAAGGCGATCTCCCCCGAAAGGGTGTCGCCCGGCGCATACTCGCCCGAGACGATCGCCAGGCCCAGCTTGTGTGCGATCGCGCCGCGCAGCCGGCGCCCGGTGCCGCGCGGCTGTCGCGCCGGCGTCTTTGCGCTCTCCGGCGCATCAGCCTCGCCCTTCGCATTGGTCATCCCTATCTCCCCCGCTAAGGCTGTGGTCGCGTTTTGAATGCCGAACGAACGATTGCCAAGCCGGCACCGCTTTAATATGTCCGAGTAAATAAGGAGCCACCCCATGACCAACGACACTGCAACCCTGAACCGGGCGAGTGACGCCGGCTTTCGTTCGATCTCGGCCGACACGGGCGAGCCCTTTGGAGAGCCGTTTGCCGTTCATGGTCCGGCCGACGTCGACGCGGCCTGCGCCGCGGCAGAAGCTGCGTTCGACGCGTATCGCTCGACGGACCGTGAGACGCGCGCCGCGTTCCTGGAAAAGATTGGCGAAGAGATCCTGGCGATCGGCGACGAGCTGATCGAGACGGCGATGCGCGAGAGCGGCCTGCCGCGCGCCCGCTTGGAGGGTGAGCGCGGCCGCACCGTCGGCCAGCTCAAGATGTTCGCCGGTGTCGTCCGCAAGGGTGGCTGGCTCGGTCTGCGCATCGATCCGGCACTTCCGGATCGCCAGCCGCTGCCGCGTCCGGACCTGCGCCTGCGCATGATCCCGCTCGGCCCGGTCGCAGTGTTCGGTGCCTCGAACTTCCCGCTCGCGTTCTCGACTGCTGGTGGCGACACGGCCTCGGCGCTCGCCGCCGGTTGCCCGGTCGTTGTGAAGGGCCACCCGGCGCATCCGGCAACGGGCGCGTTGGTCGCAGAGGCGATCCGTCGCGCGGTCGCCGCCTCCGGTCTGCCGGAAGGCGTGTTCTCGCACCTCGTCGGCCCCGGCAACGAACTCGGGTCGCAGCTGGTGCAGGACCCGCGCATCACCGCAGTGGGCTTCACCGGCTCGCGTGGCGGTGGCTTGGCGCTGATGAAGCTTGCACAGGCGCGTGAAGTGCCGATCCCGGTCTATGCCGAGATGTCGAGCATCAACCCCGTTCTGCTGATGCCGGAAGCGCTGAAGGCGCGCGGCGCGGCGCTGGGTACGGCCTTCGTCGGCTCGCTGACGATGGGCGCGGGCCAGTTCTGCACGAACCCGGGCCTGTTGCTCGCGATCGAAGGCGAGGGGCTGGATGCATTCGTCGAGGCGGCGAAGACCGCGCTCGTCGAGGCAGGCGCCAGCACCATGCTGACGCCCGGCATCCACAAGGCATATTCGGAGAGCGTCGAGAACCTTGCGTCGCATGCGCAGGTCGAGACGGTCGCGCGTGGCAAGGTGGGCGAGGGCGTGACCCAGGGTCAGGCCGCGTTCTTCTCGACCACGGCGGAGGCATTCCTGGCCGACAAGGCGCTGGGGCATGAGGTGTTTGGCGCCTCGTCGATCCTGGTACGTTGCCGCAACGAGGAAGAGCTGCGCCAAGTGCTCATGGCCGCCGAGGGACAGCTCACCGCCACGCTGCACATGGACGCGGGCGACGCGGAGCTTGCGGCGCGGATGGTACCGGTGCTGGAGCGCAAGGCAGGCCGCATCCTCGCCAACGGTTGGCCGACGGGCGTCGAAGTGACGCATGCGATGGTCCATGGCGGGCCGTTCCCGTCGACCTCCGACGGTCGCACGACCTCGGTCGGCAGCCTGGCGATCGACCGCTTCCTGCGGCCGGTGTCGTACCAGAACCTGCTGCCGGAGCTGCTGCCCGCAGATCTGCGCGACGGGGCGCAAGCAGGCCTGCCGCGTCTGATCGACGGCCAGCTCCACAACGATTGATCAATCCCGGCGACCGCAAACGCGGCGTTCAACTGGGGAGGAATTAGGATGACGTTGCGTTTGTTGCAGCATCGGGCGCCGGACGGCACGCGATCGGTGATCGCGGCCCAGGGCGACCGGGCGGCATTCGTGCCGGGGGTCGATAGTGTGCGGGCGCTCGCCGCCCGCGCCATCGCCCAAGGCACCAGCCTGGCGGATGCGGTCGCCGCATGCGGGGAGGGGGCTACCGTCGACCTCGCCGCGGAGTTTGAGGCCGGTCACCTGATCGCGCCGATCGACCATGAGGATCCGGCGCACGTCGTGATGACGGGCACCGGCCTCACGCACCTCGGCTCGGCCGAGGGGCGCGATAAGATGCACCGCGAGGCGGCCGCCGTCGAAAAGCAGACGGACTCCATGCGGATGTTCCTGGAAGGCGTCGAGGGCGGCAAGCCCGCAGCCGGCCAGGTCGGCCAGCAGCCGGAGTGGTTCTACAAGGGCGACGGATCGCAGCTGGTCGCGCCGGGCGCCCCGCTGTCGATGCCCGCCTTCGCCCAGGACGGCGGCGAGGAGCCGGAGCTTGCAGGCATCTATCTGATCGGTCCGGACGGTACGCCGTTCCGCCTGGGTCTCTGCCTCGCCAACGAGTTCAGCGACCATGTGACCGAGCGCCACAATTACTTGTGGCTCGCGCACTCGAAGCTGCGCCAGGCGTCGCTTGGGCCGGAGATCGTCGTGGGCACGCCGCCGTCGGACGTGCGCGGCAGCAGCCGCATCCTGCGCAACGGCGAGGTTCTTTGGGAAAAGCCGTTCCTGTCGGGTGAGGACAACATGTCCCACAGCCTGGCGAACCTGGAGGCGCATCACTTCAAATATGCGCTGTTCCGCCGCCCCGGCGACATTCACATCCACTTCTTCGGGACGGCCACGCTGTCGTTCACCGACGGCGTGAAGACGGAAACCGGCGACGTGTTCGAGATCGAAGCGGCGCCGTTCACGCTGCCGCTGCGCAACCCGCTCGCCCGCGACGCCGAGGCGCCGGTGACCGTTCGCGCACTCTGATCCAGCCTGCCCGGCCTCCGCGCTACCGCGGGGCCGGGCAGCCACTGCCGGTCGTCCAAAGGGCTTGCAGTCCGGGCGGTCAGCAGCGACGAGGGATGCAGCCCGCGCGGTATCGGTCGCGCCCTTGCACAGGATCCTTCGATGGTCGTCACGGACATCGCAACCCGCACGTACGACCATAATTTTCGGCTCGACCCGATCGTCCGCAGCCTGCTCGACACGGACTTCTACAAGCTGCTGATGCTGCAGATGATCCGGCACGTGCATCCGGACGTCGACGCGACCTTTTCCGTAATCAATCGCACCCACTCGGTTCGCCTGGCGGAGGTGATCGACGAAGCGGAGCTGCGCGCGCAGCTAGACCATGCTCGCACCATTCGCTTTGCGAAGAAGGAGTTGATCTGGCTCGCCGGCAACAGCTTCTACGGCACGGCACGGATGTTCAGCCCAGATTTCATCCGCTGGCTGGCCGAGTTCCAGCTGCCGCCCTATGTGCTGGAGAAGCACGACGGCCAGTATGCGCTGCATTTCGAAGGCCCTTGGACCCACACGACGATGTGGGAAATCCCAGCGCTGACCATCATCAACGAGCTACGCGCTCGCGCCGCCATGCGCGACAGGGGGCGGTTTGCACTCGACGTGCTCTATGCGCGCGCCAAGGCGAAGCTGTGGCAGAAGGTCGAGCGGCTGCGCGCGCTCCCCAATCTGGTTCTGTCCGACTTCGGAACCCGCCGTCGCCACGGCTTCCTTTGGCAACGCTGGTGCGTCGACGCCCTCAAGGAGGGACTCGGCGACCGGTTCATCGGCACGTCCAACGTGTTGCTGGCGATGGATGCCGACCTGGAGGCGATCGGGACCAATGCGCATGAGCTTCCCATGGTGGAGGCAGCCTTGTCAGACAGCGATGCGGAACTCGCCGGAGCGCCCTATCGCGTCCTCGAGCAATGGCGGCAGCATTATGGCGGCAACCTGCTGGTGGCATTGCCGGACGCGTTCGGAACGACGGCGTTCCTGGCGAACGCACCCGGCTGGGTAGCGGACTGGACAGGCTTCCGTCCCGACAGCGCCCCCCCGATCGCGGCCGGGGAGCAGATCATCGCCTGGTGGCAACGCCACGGCGTCGATCCCCGCAGTAAGTTGCTGATCTTCTCGGACGGCATGGACGTGGACACGATTGAGCAGGTCTACGGCCACTTCCACGGGCGCGTGCGGATGAGCTTTGGCTGGGGCACCAACCTCACCAACGACTTCCGGGACTGCGATCCCGATGGCGCGCACGGGCTCGAGCCGATCTCGCTGGTGTGCAAGGTCACGCGAGTAAACGGGCGGCCCGCGGTGAAGCTCTCCGACAATCCCGAGAAGGCGACCGGCGAGCCGGACGAAATCGCGCGCTACCTGCGCGTGTTCGGCGGGGCGGACCGCGTCGCGAGCGCGGTGGAGGTCTAGGCTGGGGCGCTGAGCCGTTCGCGTGCCGGACCCTCGGTGGAGGGAGCCGGCACGCGTGGCATGCTATTGCGCTTGCGCTGTATTCGAAGGCGCGATCTGGCCCGAAGGTCCTTCCTCGCTCATCTGCTTCGCGTGGTGGATGTTGTACCCCACGAAGATGATCGCCCAGATCGCCGCGATGATCAGCAGGATGATCGCGAGGCGCCGGAGGGGCGGTCCTTTTCGAGGATCGGGCGGCACGGGCATGATGAAGTCCTTCGGATCGGTAGGCGCAGGGGCGAGTCTTAGTGGCTGGCGTCCTCGCCGGCAGCGCGAAGGTCGACAAAGGTGCGCATCACCTTCGGGATACCGCCGATCACGAACGAAGCCATCGACTGCTCTTCAGCCAGCGACTGCTCGAGCAGCGCGGTGACGCTGCCAAACCCGCCGTCTTCGGCCAGGGTGATAAGACCGGTGTAGCTTGCGATTTCGAAGTTCTCGAACGCGAAGTTCGCAAAGCTGTTCTTGATGATCTCGTCGCCAGCCACCGTATGGCTGAGCGCTGCCAGATTGCCGGAGATGCTGAGTCCCAGGTCCTTCAGGTTGGAATGGCTTTCTCCGAGATCGGCAAGGATCTGCTCGACGCGGGAGATCTGCTGCTCGGTCTCGGCCCGGTGGCTGCGCAGCCGGGCTTCGATCTCGGGATAATGCGCGAGACGATCGAGCTGGCGGTCGATCAGCGCCAGAGCCTGATGCTCGACTGCGTGCACGTCGCGCAGGCCGGTGATGAACAGCGGACGGATGATCTTATTGACAGTTGCCATGGGCGTCTCCTCTCGGTTGCGCCTTCAAAGCGCGCGGGAGGAAGGAGAGGTTCCCTGGACCTGGGGCGAGTATGGTGCCGGAAAGCATTGGAACCCGCCACCGACGCCGACGATCGCGTCAGGCGCTGGCGAGAAGCGGAAGTGGCCGGGCGAACTCGATCCGGTTCCGACCCAAGGCCTTGGCCGAATAGAGCGCGCGGTCCGCGGCGGAGAGCAGGCTGGGCAGGTCCACGCCGTCGGCGCCCAGTTCCGCCAGTCCGACGCTCACCGTGGCACGGATGTTGCCGCTCTCGCCATGGACGGTGCCGGCAAAGCGTCGCGCTACCGCTTCGCCGATCTCGCTTGCCCGACTGCCATTCTGTCCCGGCAGCAGCGCCGCAAATTCCTCGCCGCCCAACCGCACCAGCAGGGTCCTGCTCCCGATCGTTTCCTGCGCGATCGCAGCAAAGGACTTGAGGACCTGGTCCCCGGCAGCGTGACCATAACGATCATTGATGGACTTGAAGTGGTCCAGGTCGAACGCGAGCAGCGAGGCGCACGTGCTGTCGGTCAGCATGGCAGCCCCGTCCTCGAAGAAGCGCTGCCGGTTGCCGAGTCCCGTGAGAAAGTCGGTGCGCGAGATTGCAAGGAGCTTGGCCTGCGCCTCTTCGCGGACGAGCGCCAGCAGTGCCATGGGCATCGCCATCGAGTAGAGCACGCCCTCGTACAGCGTCGCTTCCGCCAGCGACGGCAGGATCTCGTCGCCATAGATGCTCGCCAGCACCGGGAGCACGAGCGCTCGGAACGCGTAGAAGAGGGCATGCCCTCCGGCGATCGCGACCGGAATAGGGAGCGATCGGAGTGGCCGCAGCGTGTGGCTGCGCGCGAGCCGCCATGCGGTCAGCCCGCAAACCAGGGCAATCGGCAGCGCGGAGCAATAGTTCCAGAAGATCGATCGGGCGTCCGAACCGACGCTTGCCCATGCGACAGCGACGAACAGAAGAAGCGCCACGGACTTGCGCGCGTAGCGATGCCCGTCCAGTCGCTCTACGCCGTTCAGGACCAGCAGATATCCGGACAGGATGACGAGGTTGCTGAGCGCCCAGCCTATAGCACCCGGGAGATGGGTTCGCCCGATCGCGAGCCCGCACCCGACCGCCAGAACCGCGTACCCCGCAGCCCAGGTGCCGAGTTCGGCAGACCGCTCCGCCCTAGCCTGTCGTTCCCAAAGGGTCATCCCCGCACCGACGAGCAGCGTGCCGATCGCCAGACCGTAAAGGGTGAGAAGGTCCAATTGCATCTCGATACAGCCCCCTGAAGGCTGCAATAGCGCAATCGAGATGAAATTTCCACGCCCGTGGAACCGGATGGTCGCTGCCGCGTTTCGCGCGCCCGTCGGCATTGTTGCCGCCGTACATCGTGGCGGAGAGGGTGGGATTCGAACCCACGGTGAGCGTGAACCCACGGCGGTTTTCAAGACCGCTGCCTTAAACCACTCGGCCACCTCTCCGCACACAGCGCGCTTACGGCGGCTGGTCGGGTTTGTGCAAGCCTCTCGACGCTTAGGGGTTTCGCCCGGGCTCTCCGCTGTGGCACAGAGCCGCTTCACGTGCGGGAGCCGAGTATGCGTAGATGGGGCAAGGGGCTGCTCGCCCTTGCGGCGATGATGTCGATCAGCAGTTCGGCGGCAGCCCAGGACGAGGCGGGGTTCCAGGCCTATCTTCAGGGAGTGGCAGCAAAGGCACGTTCCCAGGGTGTGAGCGAGCGCGCGATCAGCGCCGTCCTGAACGGGCTCACCTACAATCCGCGGGTCGTGGAACTGGACCGCGGTCAACCCGGTGGGACCAGCAACAGCGTTCCCGCCTTTGCTCCGTACAAGGCCCGTCATGTCGACGCCGTCCGCATCAACCGCGGGCGCGAGGCGTATCGCGCACAGCGCCCGAAGCTGATGCGGATCGAGCAGGAGACCGGCGTACCCGAATCGATCATGGTCGCGATCTGGGGCCATGAGACCAACTACGGCGGCTACACCGGCAACTTCGACCTGCCGCGCTCGCTCGCGACCCTCGCCTATGAGGGGCGTCGTCGCGCGCTGTTCGAGCCGGAACTGATCGCGACCATGAAGATGGTCGACCGCGGGGTTCCGCGCGATAGCCTGAAAGGCAGCTGGGCAGGGGCGACCGGCTATCCGCAGTTCCTGCCGTCGATCTACCTTCGCCTCGCACGCGACGGCGACGGTGACGGCCGGGCGAACATCTGGACCAGCGCAGCCGATGCTCTGGCCTCGATCGGCAATTACTTCGTCAATGCCGGCTGGCGCCCCGGACAGCCCTGGGGTGTCGCGGTGAACGTTCCCGCCAACCTGAACCGGGGGTCGCTCACCTCGCCGACGCGGTCGCCGCGGTGCCCCCGCGTGCATGAGCGGCACACGCGCTGGCGGAGCATGGCCGAGTGGCGGCGCCTGGGCGTCGTCCCGCAATCCGGCCGCTGGCCCGACGACACCATCCAGGCGACGCTTCTCGAACCGGACGGTCCGGGGAACACCGCCTATCTCCTGACCGGGAACTACCGGGTGATCCTGGATTACAACTGCTCGAACTTCTACGCGCTGTCCGTGGGGCTGCTTGCCGATGAAGTCGCACGCTAGCGCGTTGGGAGTGCTGCTGCTGGCGGGGTGCGCGGCGAACACGCTGCCGCCCGCGCCGCAGCAGCCCCCAAGCGACCCCACGTTCTCTGCCACGCCGTCGACCTCCGAGGCTCGCTACGATGCTGTGGGCTGGACGAATACGACGGCCGCGCCGGATGTCGACGGCGCCGTGTTCGTCGTCCATCCGACGCTCGCTGCGGGCAGCTTCGTCGAGCTCACGCTGCTCGACGGCGGCCGCACGACGGTGATGAAGGTTGGCCGGAACGCCCCGGTGGCTCCAGGCTATGTCCTGGCCCTCTCGTCGGTTGCTGCACAAGCGCTCGGCGTCGGATCGGCGCCGGCGGCCGTGCGGGTAAGGGAGGTCGTGCCGCCAGCCCACGAGCGTGCCGCAGCCGAAGGGGGGAGCCTGACGCGGATGGATGCGCCACAGGTGCTGCTGACGGCGCTGCGCAAGCGTCTTTCGCCAGTGCCGGCCGCGGGATCCACGCCCGTGATCGGCGCGGTGACTCAGGCGCCGATATCCCCACAACCGCCGTCGCGTCCCGGGCCCAAGCCGATCGAGATCGTCGAGCTGCCGCCGAGCCAGGTTTCGCCGCTGCCCGCAGCGCCGGTTGCTCCGCCACCTACACCCGCCTCCAGCGTGCCCGCGACCGGCGCCTGGGCCGTTCAGGTGGCTGCGCTGTCGAACGCGACCCGCGCCGAGGCGCTGGCGCGCGAGCTGGGCGGCTTCACGCGACGTACGGGGGCGCTGGTCCGTGTACGCATGGGGCCGTATTCAACCAACGCGGCCGCCGAACGCGGGCGTGCGCAAGCCGCTGCGCGCGGCTATGGTGACGCAAAAGTTATTCGCAACGACTGACCTAAGGCCCTGGACCCTACGATGAAGAAGCTGCTTACCGCCGTCCTGCTTTCCGCCGTCGCCGTCACGCCGTCGGTCGCCGCTGCGCCCCCGTTCGAGACTCCGGCGCCCGTCGCCTATCTCCAGGACCTGTCATCGGGCGCCATCCTTTATGCCAAGGATGCAGACCGCCGCATGCCGCCGGCGTCCATGGCCAAGATGATGACCGCCTATGTGGCGTTCGACCTCATCAAGAAGGGCGAGCTGAAGCTCGACCAGAAGTTCCAGGTGCGCCCCGAGACCTGGCAGCGCTGGCACGGCCCGGCTGCGGGCTCGACCATGTTCCTGTCCGTGAACGAGCAGGTCAGCGTCGACGACTTGCTGAAGGGGATCATCACCCTGTCCGGCAACGATGCTTGCGTGGTCCTGGCCGAAGGCGTCGCGGGGACCGAAGAGGCGTTCACGAGCCTGATGAACCAGCGCGCCAAGGAGCTGGGGCTGACCAACAGCCACTTCGGCACGTCCAACGGCTGGCCGGATGAAGGCCGCACCTATGTCAGCGCGCGGGACCTGGCGACGCTTGCATCCGCGACGATCCAGAAGTTCCCCGACCTCTACAAGCGCTTCTATTCGCTGGAGAGCTTCACCTGGGGCAAGACGCTGGGCGCGGGCAGCGACATCACCCAGGCGAACCGCGATCCGCTGCTCGGGCGCGTCGCCGGCGCCGACGGCCTGAAGACCGGCCACACCGAGGAAGCCGGCTATGGTTTCACCGGTTCTGCCGAACAGAATGGGCGACGCCTGGTGATGGTGCTGGCAGGGCTGACGAGCTTCAACCAGCGCATTTCCGAATCGGTCCGCTTTATGGAGTGGGGCTTCCGTGCATGGCGTGCCCGGCCCATCGCGAAGAAGGGGAAGCTGGTCGAAGCCGCCGATGTCCAGCTGGGTGACAGCAGCACGGTTGGCCTTGTCGCGCCGCGCGACCTGACCGTCACGGTTCCGGCGGGCGCCGCCACCGAACTTGCAGGCACGGTAGTATATCAGGGCCCGATCAGGGCGCCGATCAAGGCCGGCCAGCATATCGCCGATCTCGTCATTTCGTCGCCGGGCATGGAGCCGCAGCGGCTGCCGCTGGTGGCCGAGAAGGACGTGGACGAGGCCGGCTTCTTCGGTCGCGCCTGGGCGGGCCTGATGGCGCTGTTCGGCGCTTGAGCGGTCTGTTCATCTCGTTGGAGGGCGGCGAGGGCGTCGGCAAGTCGACCCAGACCGCCCGCCTGGCTGCCGCGTTGGAGGCGCGGGGCCTGCACGTCGTGGTCACGCGCGAGCCGGGCGGCAGCGAGGGCGCGGAAGCGATCCGCGGCCTGCTGATGCAGGGCGAGGTGACGCGCTGGAGCCCGCATGCCGAGGCGCTTTTGTTCGCTGCCGCGCGGGCCGATCACGTCGAAAAGCGCATCCGTCCCGCGCTCGAGGCGGGGCAGTGGGTGTTGTGCGATCGATATATCGACAGCACCCGCGCGTATCAGGGCGGGCAGGGGATCGACGACGCGGCGATCCTCGCGCTGCATGCCTTTGGGTCGAAGGGGCTGCTCCCGGATCGTACCCTGCTGCTGTCCCTGCCCGAAGGGGCGGGGGAGGAGCGTGCGCTCGCGCGGGACCGTGGCATCGCGGATCGCTTCGGTGCCAGGGGACCCGAGTTCCACGCCCACGTTGCGGCGGCCTTTGAACGGATCGCTGACGGCGAAGCCGCGCGTGTCCGCCGTGTCGACGCGACGGGGGCGCCCGAAGCCGTGACGGCCCGCCTGATGGATGCGCTCGCCGACATCCTGCCATGATCGAACTCGTCGGGAATCGGGCCGCGCACGACGCCTTCTTCACGGCGGCCGAGCGGGGCGGGCTGCACCACGCCTGGCTCCTGGCGGGGCCGGAGGGGGTGGGGAAGGCGAGCTTCGCCCGCGTGGCGGCGAGCCGCCTGCTTGCGCATGCGCTCGATCCCCGGGTGCCGGTTCGCGGAGGCGCGCTTTCCGAAGAGGACCGAACCGCAGCGCTGATCGCGGCGGGGTCTCACCCGGACTATCGCGAGATGGCCCGCCAGCCAAAGGACCCGGCAAAGCCCGACGAGAACCTCGCCCGCAGCATCCCGATCGCGCAGGTGCGTGCACTCCAGCCGATGTTCGCGACCAAGCCGTCGCTCTCCGAACGGCGCGTGGTGCTGATCGACGCAGTCGACGACCTGGAGACAGCAGCTGCCAACGCGCTGCTGAAGAACCTTGAGGAGCCGCCCGCCGGCACGATCTTCCTGCTCGTCAGCCATGCGCCCGGCCGCCTGCTCCCGACGATCCGCTCGCGCTGCCGGATGCTCCGCTTCGAACGGCTTTCGGATGCGGAGGTGGCGACCGTCGTGCGGGCAGCGATGCCGGACGTGAGCGATCTCGAATGCGACGCACTGGTCCGCGGGGGCGAAGGATTGCCCGGTCGCGCGCTCGCCTTCGCCGGCCTCGACGTCGCAGCCCTGGAGCGTGCGATGGCGGCGATCGCCCGCGACGGCGATCCAAGCAACGCGCTGCGCGGCAAGCTCGCCAAGGCACTCGGCGGCAAGGCCGCGCAGCACCGGTACGAAGCGTTCCTGGAACGCGCCCCGAGCTTCATCGCCGCCAGAGCGCGTGAGCGCAGTGGCGTCGCCTTGCGCACGGCGCTGGGCGCCTATGAGGCGGCACGCGCACTCGCGGCGGCAGCGCCGGGCCTCTCGCTGGACGCACAGGCAACGGTGTTCGAGATGGGCGGCATTCTTGCGCGTCTCGCAGAGCAGGACGGGCTTCAATCGCGCGGAGCGATGCACTAGGGACACGGCATGGCCGAGCCCTATTACATCACCACCGCGATCCATTATCCCAACGGTAAGCCGCACATCGGCCACGCCTATGAGATGATCGCCGCCGACGCGATCGCGCGTTTTCACCGCCAGGCGGGCCGCGACGTCCGCTTCCAGACCGGGACCGACGAGCACGGCCTCAAGATGGTGCAGACCGCACGCAAGCGGGGCATGGAAGTGCGCGCGCTTGCCGACGAGATGTCGAGCCATTTCCATGAGATGGCGGACAAGCTTGACATCTCCTATGATCGTTTCATCCGGACTGTGGAGCCTGCACACTATGCGGCCAGCCAGGCGATCTGGCAGGCAATGGCCGATGCCGGCGACCTGTACCTGTCGCGCTACGAGGGCTGGTACTCCGTTCGCGACGAGGCGTTCTACGAAGAGAAGGAACTGACCGATGGGGAAGGGGGCGTTCGCCTCTCGCCCCAGGGCACACCCGTCGAGTGGACCGCCGAGGAGACCTGGTTCTTCCGGCTTTCCAAGTACCAGCAGCCGCTGCTCGATTTCTATGCGACGCATCCGGAGTTCATCCAGCCCGAGAGCCGGCGCAACGAGGTGCTGCGCTTCGTCGAGGGAGGGCTTGCCGACTTGTCGGTGTCGCGTACCAGCTTCGACTGGGGCGTGCCGGTGCCGGGTAGCCCCGGTCACGTCATGTACGTCTGGGTCGATGCACTGACCAATTACCTCACGGGCGCCGGCTATCCGGATGGTGGGGACATGGCGCGCTTCTGGCCCGCGGACCTCCACCTGATCGGAAAGGACATTGTCCGGTTCCACGCGGTCTATTGGCCTGCCTTCCTGATGTCGGCCAAGCTCGCGCTGCCGCGGCAGGTATTCGGCCATGGCTTCCTCCTCAACCGCGGGGAGAAAATGTCCAAGTCGACCGGCAACGTCATCGACCCCATGGCCCTTGCGGGGCTGTATGGTGTCGATGCGCTGCGATATTTCCTGCTGCGCGACATCAGCTTCGGCCAGGACGGGACCTTCTCGGACGAGGCGATCGTCACGCGTGCCAACGCCGATCTCGCAAACAGCTTCGGGAACCTCGCCCAGCGCACCTTGTCGTTCATCGCCAAGAACCTCGACGGCGTGCTGCCGTTGCCCGGCCGCAGTGACCCCGCCGACGACGCCTTGCTCGCCCAGGTGGCGGAGGCAGGCGCCGCATTCCGCGAAGAGTTCGCCGCCCTTTCCTTGGGCCAGGCACTGGAAAGCTGGATGCGGGGAGTGTTTGCCTGCAACCAATATATCGACGCACAGGCGCCCTGGTCGCTGCGTAAGACCGACCCCGAGCGGATGCATGCCGTGCTCGGTACGCTGGTGCGGGCCATCCGCGATCTCGCGATCCTGGTATGGCCGGTGATCCCCACCTCGGCTGGTCGTGTCCTCGACCAGTTGGGCCAAGATGCGCGCGATCATGCCGCGCTCGCTGACTTCGATTGGTATATCCGTGCGGCGGACGCGGGGTTACGCATTGCTCCGCCCGCACCGATCTTCCCGCGGCTCGTCCTGGAAGAGGCTGCGGTATCCGCATGAAGCTCGCCGACAGCCACTGCCACCTGAACTACAAGGGTGTCTTCGAGCAGCAGCCGGAGGTGCTGGCGCGCGCGCGGAACGCCGGCGTGGTGGCGATGCTCAACATCTCGACGCGCGAGAACGAGTGGGACGCAGTGATCGCCACTGCCGAGCGTGAGTCGGACGTCTGGGCGACCATCGGCATTCACCCGAACGAAGCGGACAGCTACCCGGAGGTCGATACTGAGCGGCTTGTTGCCCGTGCCGCCCATCCTCGCGTCGTAGGCATCGGGGAGACCGGGCTGGATTACTACTACGAGCACTCGGATCGTGCGCGGCAGCAAGCGAGCTTCCGCAGCCATCTTGCCGCCTGCCGGCAAACCGGCCTTCCGGTGGTGGTGCACACGCGGGATGCCGAAGCGGATACCGCGGCGATCCTGACGGAAGAGCTGGGGAAGGGGAGCTTCCCCGGCGTGATCCATTGCTTTACCGGCACTGCCGAGTTCGCGCGCCAAGCGCTAAACCTGGGCTTCTACATCTCCATCTCCGGCATCGTGACGTTCAAGAATGCGCGCGATCTCCAGGAAACGGCGCGCTGGCTGCCGCGCGAGCGCCTGCTGGTGGAGACCGACGCGCCGTTCCTGGCGCCGGTGCCGCATCGCGGACGCCCCGGCGAGCCCGCCTATGTCGCGGACACCTGCCGCTTCCTTGCGGAACTGCGCGGAGAGGACGTCGAGGGGCTGGCAGATACCACCCGCGCGAACTTCCACGCGCTGTTTGCGAAAACGATCGCGTGAAGATCCGCATCCTGGGCTCCGGCACTTCGTCGGGCGTGCCGCGGCTTGGCGGAGACTGGGGAGCATGCGATCCGACGGAGCCCCGTAACCGGCGCACACGCGTGTCGGCACTGGTCGAGACGGACACCACGCGCATCCTGATCGATACCGGTCCCGACATGCGGCAGCAGCTGCTCGACGCCGAGGTGACAGACGTTGATGCGGTGCTCTGGACCCACGACCATGCCGATCACTGCCATGGCATCGACGACCTGCGGCAGCTGTTTCATCTGCGCGGACAGCCGGTACGCGGCTATGCCCGTCCTGAGACACTGGCAGTGCTGCGGGAACGCTTCGGCTACGTCTTCTTCGGCCGCAATGGCTACCGGGCAACCGTCGACGCGCAGGAGCTCCCGGACCGGCTGCGGATCGGCGACATCGACATTTCCGTGACCGATCAGCCGCATGGGGCGATCCGGTCCGCAGGCCTTCGCTTCGAAAGTGGTGGTCGTTCCGTCGTTTACGCGACGGACTTCAACGAAGTGACAGACGCGATGCTTGCGCTTTACCGAGGGTGCGACCTGATGGTCGTCGATGCGCTGCGGGATGCACCGCATCCGACCCATCCGACGGTGGACGAGGCGCTGGCGCTGATAAAGGCGTGCGGTGATCCGCGAGCGGTGTTGATCCACATGGACCACAGCCTGGATTACCGGGCGCTGCTATCCCGGCTGCCTGCGCACGTCGAGCCCGGCTTCGACGGCTTGGAACTGGCCGCTTGAGCCTGGAGAGCAGCGCCGAGCTGCTCTGGGGCATCGGAGCGCTGGTGCTTGCTGTATCCGCGCTGATCGCCCGCCGGCCGAGCAGAGGTACGATTGTGCGCTCGTTGTTGGCGTGGCTGCTCATCGGCGCACTGATCGTTCTGGCGGTGGTGAGTGTGCACCATCTCAGTGGTACGGCTGAGGAGAACGAGGGCAGCACAGGCTCCGGTAGCGCAGCACTCGTTCTATATTCAGCCGCGCGTTAACATAATGCAGATTACCGGTCTGATGTATTCTTCGGAAGTGGGGTCGTTTTGATGATCGAGCGGTTGGTCAGGATCATGGCACGCCTTCGGGATCCTGAGCATGGCTGCGAATGGGATCGCGCTCAGACCTTCGCCACGATCGCGCCGTACACGATCGAAGAAGCCTATGAGGTTGCGGACGCAATCGCCCGCGGCGACGTCCCGGACCTAAAGGAAGAGCTCGGCGACCTGCTGCTGCAGGTCGTGTTCCACAGCCGCATTGCCGAGGAAGCCGGCCAATTCGCCTTGCCTGACGTGGTTGCGGCGATCAGCGACAAGATGGAGCGCCGTCATCCGCATATCTTCGGCGACGCCACGGCGAGCCCCGGCTGGGAAGCCATCAAAGCTGCGGAACGCGGCGCAAAGAAGACGAACGAAAGTGGCGGCGCGCTGGGCGGCGTTGCGCTCGGCCTGCCGGCGCTCAGCCGCGCCGAAAAGCTCCAGAAGCGGGCCGCACGCGTCGGCTTCGACTGGCCGGATGCGAGCGGTCCCCGTGCGAAGATCGACGAGGAACTGCTTGAAATCGAAGGTGCTCCGCCGACGGAATTGGAAGAGGAAGTCGGCGACCTGCTCTTCGCCGTCGTGAACTGGGCCCGGCACCTCGGAGTCGATCCTGAGGCAGCGTTACGGAGCGCAAATGCCAAGTTCGAGCGCCGCTTCGCTGCCATGGAGGCACATGCAGGACCGTCGTTTCCAGACCTGACCTTGGACGAAAAGGAAGCGCTCTGGGCCGCCGCCAAGACCGCTGAGCGCTCGTAAGTGAGACGGTTCCTCACTCAGCGTGTGAGGAACCGCTCATAGTCCGTTGGCGCCATGCGGACATCGTACAAGGCGCTTGAACCCTCCATCCAATGGTCGATTACCTCGCCATGGGCGTGCAGCCACGCCGCGCTGGCGCCGTCTTCCGGGGCCAGGGCGATGCGATAGCGCCGATGTCCTTGGGTCAGGCGATCGGCGATGGTGCGAAGGAGCGTGTCCACCCCCTCCCCGGTCAGCGCTGAGATTGCGACGACATCGTCGCGGCGCGACGCCTCGCCTTCAAGCTCCGTGCGGTCGTCGGCCTCCAGAAGGTCCAGCTTGTTCCAGGCTTCGATCCTGGGCGTGGCTTCGTCCACGCCGATCTCGGAGAGCACCGCCTCGACATCGTCCGCTTGAGCTTGGGTGTCCGGATGCGCGATGTCGCGGACGTGGACGAGCAGGTCGGCCGAAACGACCTCTTCCAGGGTCGCCTTGAACGCTGCAACGAGTTGAGTCGGCAGCTCCGAGACAAAGCCCACCGTGTCCGACAGGATCACCTTGTCCACGCCCGGCAGCGAGATTTGCCGAAGCGTTGGATCGAGCGTCGCGAACAGCAGGTTCTCTGCCATCACCTCCGCCCCGGTCAGCCGGTTGAACAGCGTAGACTTGCCGGCGTTGGTATAGCCGACCAGCGCGACGACAGGCCAAGGCGCCCGCTGCCGGCGATCCCGGTGCAGCCCGCGGGTGCGCGACACGCTCTCCAGCTCGCGCCGCAGCCGCGCCATGCGGTCGCGGATCAGGCGGCGGTCGGCCTCGATCTGCGTCTCACCAGGACCGCCCAGGAAGCCGAAGCCGCCCCGCTGCCGTTCGAGGTGGGTCCAGCTGCGAACAAGGCGGCCGGCCTGATAGTCCAAGTGGGCAAGCTCCACCTGCAGGCGTCCCTCGGCCGTGCGCGCACGTTCACCGAAGATCTCCAGGATCAGGCCGGTGCGATCGATGACCTTGCAGCCAAGGCCCTTCTCCAGGTTCCGCTGCTGGATCGGGGTGAGGGCGGCATCAAATACCGCGAGCTGCAAGTCCTGGTCGCGGACCGTTTCGGCGAGCGCGTCGACCTGCCCACTGCCGATCAGCGTGGCGGCGCGCGGTTGTCGTACGCGCAGGGCCACGCGCTCTTGCACTTCGACCCCGATTGCCAGCGCGAGCCCCGCCGTCTCCGCGAGACGAGCGTCGGCATCGCGCGCCGATCCACCCATGTCCGGGAGCACGATCAGCGCACGCGCGCCGCGCGAAAACTCCTCGACGTCGCGTTCGAACCCGCCGCTCAATCTGCGTCCGATCCGGCCTGTTCCTCGGCCAAGTTCAGCGGATGCGCCGGCTGGATCGTCGACACGGCATGCTTGTAGACCAGCTGCGAGACACCGTCGCGCTGCAGCAGCATGCAGAACAGGTCGAAGGCTGCAATCTGCCCCTGCAGCATCACGCCGTTGACCAGGAACATGGTAACGCTCTCGTGGTTCTTCCGCACCGCGTTCAGGAAAATCTCCTGAAGCAGCGCGTTGCGAGAGCTTTGCTCCGCAGCGGCAGCTACGATCGGGTCAAGATCGACCTGCCCTGCGGGCATGATGGTGGAAATGGCGTGCTTGTAGATCAGCTGCGACTGTCCGTCGCGCCGCAGCAGCACCGAGAAATTATCGAACCACGTGACGATGCCCTGCAGCTTTACGCCCTTCACGAGGAACATCGTTACTGGTGTCTTGGAGCGCCGAAGCGCGTTGAGGAAGAGATCCTGGAGCGAGCTCTGCTTCTCGGCCATGTCCTGCCCTTTGTTTTTGGCGGGTTCTCCCGCATTGCCCCGTCCCCGCGACGGTGCGGGGCTGACTTAGGACGCGGAAGCGGCCGCGTCCACCATGCTACTCGTCGCCGCGGGTTTCGGTGATCCCAAGCAACTTCAGTTTCCGGTGAAGCGCGGAACGCTCCATGCCGATGAAGCTCGCAGTGCGCGAGATGTTCCCTGAGAAACGCCGGATCTGCACCCGCAGATATTCCCGCTCGAACGACTCCCGGGCCTCGCGGAGTGGCGCCCCCATGATGGCATTGGCACCCAGTCCGCCGCTCCCCTCGCCGGGCGTACCGAGCACTTCCGGAGGAAGCAGGTCCACGTCGATCCGGCCAATGCGGTTGCCGGGAGCAAGGATCACGGTACGTTCGACGACATTGCGCAGCTGGCGGACGTTGCCCGGCCACTCATAGGATTGCAGCGCCACCATCGCATCGGGAGCGATCTCCGGCGTCGGCACCCGCCGCTCGGAGGCGTAGTGCGCCACGAAATGCTCCACCAGCGCCGGTATGTCCTCGCGGCGCTCGGTGAGCGCCGGGATCACGACCGGAACGACGTTGAGGCGGTAGTAGAGGTCTTCGCGGAAACGGCCCTCCGCAATCTCGTCCTGCAGGTTCCGCGCGGTGGCTGAGACGACCCGCACGTCCACCTTGACGACGCGCTGGCCTCCGACGCGTGTGAAGCTCTGATCGGTCAGCACCCGCAGGATGCGGGCCTGGGTCGCGATCGGCATGTCGGCGATCTCGTCCAGGAACAAGGTGCCGCCATGCGCCTGCTCGAGCAGACCCGGGCGGACGAGCTCACCGCCCTCCTCCACCCCGAACAGCTCTTCTTCCACGCGCTCGGGCGTCATCCGCGCGGCGCTCACGATCACAAAGGGCGCAGCGGCGCGCTGGCTCCAGCCATGAAGCAGGCGGGCCGCGACTTCCTTGCCGATGCCGGGGCCGCCGGTGATCAGCACGCGGCTGCCGGTGGAGGCCACGCGCTTGAGCGTCGCGCGGACGGTATTGATCGCCGCGGAACTGCCGGTGAGGTCGTCCTCACGACCTGCCGAAGCACGCAGCGAGGCGACCTCGCGGCGCAGCCGCTCGGTTTCGGTCGCGCGTTCTACCAGGAACAGCAGGCGCTCTGCCTCGAACGGCTTCTCGATGAAGTCGACGGCACCGCGACGGATCGCCGCCACCGCAGTGTCGATGTTGCCGTGGCCGGAGATCACCAGCACAGGAAGCGTGGGGTCCCGCTCTTTGATGACGTCGAGCAGTTCGAGCCCGTCCAGCCGCGAACCCTGCAGCCACACGTCTAGCAACACCAGTGACGGACGCCTTGCGGCGATCGCCTCCAGCGCTGCATCGCTATCGGCAGCACCCCGCGTTTCATAGCCCTCGTCTTCCAGCACACCGGAGACGAGATCGCGGATGTCGGTTTCGTCATCGACGACAAGAATATCGAGCTTCATGAGCGGAGTGTTCCGTTACGGGTAAGCATTGCCTGGCGTTGAGACTCTTCGGGGGCGGTATAGCCCGAAGCTGCCCCCTCTCCCTCCAGTGCTGCAAGGACGTTCAGGTCGAGTGTGATGGTGACGACGGTGCCGCCCCCGGGACGATCGCCGAAGCTGATGCTGCCAAAATGCTCCTCGACGATCTTCTTGACGATGGCGAGGCCGAGGCCCGTGCCCCGTGCACGCGTGGTCATGTACGGCTCGACGATCCGATCCCGCTCCACCGGAAGGCCGATCCCGTTGTCGCTGACCGTCAGCTGCAACTGATCAGCGCCGATTTCCTGGAGGCTGACGCAGACCTCCCCCTTGGGGGAGTTTTCCGGCCGCCCCTCAACCGCTTCGACGGCATTCTTGACGATGTTCGTGAGTGCCTGGCCGAACTGGCGGCGATCGCAGACAACGGGCGGAAGTCCCTCCTCGGCGACCAGGGTGAAGGTGATGTCGGGATGGGCAACTTCGTGCAGGAACACCGCTTGGCGCGCGATGTCGAGCATCGACTCTTCATGGAAGACGGGCTTGGGCATGCGGGCAAAGGACGAGAACTCGTCGACCATCCGACGCAGATCGCCCACCTGCCGCACGATCGTATCGGTGAGCTTTGCGAAGGTGCCGTCGTCATTTTCGATCTGCCGGCCATATCGCCGCTTGAGCCGCTCGGCGGCGAGCTGGATCGGGGTGAGCGGGTTCTTGATCTCGTGCGCGATGCGGCGCGCCACGTCCGACCAGGCGGCGCGCCGCTGGTCCAGCAACTGCTGCGTGATGTCATCGAAGGTCAGGATGAAGCTGCCATCGTCCCGCGTGATCTTGACGGCCAGCGTCTTCGCCTCTCCCCGCGCCTGCAGCTGGACGATCGCCTCCCGGGCGTCCCCCGCGAGCGTCGCATCGAGTTCGGCAGCCACGGCAGCAAGCGGTTTTCCGACTGCCGCGGCCGCATCGACCCCCAGCAGATTGGCAGCAGAGGCGTTGATCACCCGGATGGCGCGATCGGGCCCGACCGAGATGACGCCGGCGCTGACGCCGGACATCACCGCCTCAATGAGGGCGCGTCGGCTGTCGATCTGTTCGTTCGCCTTCACCAACGCGCTCGTCTGCTCGTTCAGCCGCTGGGTCATCAGGTTGAAGGCGGTTGCGAGGGTGCCGATCTCGTCCATCCGCCGCGGAATGGCGACGCGCGCGGTCAGGTCGCCGCCCGCAACCCGGTCTGCGGCTTGCACCAGTTCGCCAACGGGGCGCACGAGGCGATCCGCCACGACCAGCGCCACCCACACCGCGAGCCCCACGATCATCAGTGAGATGACGAACAGCGAGATATTGAACCGCAACTGGATCGAGCCGGATCGGCCGAGAAATGCCTGGTAACTCTTCAGCATCGTCTCCGCACGACCGGACAAGGCCAGATATTTGGTCATGTCCCACTCGCGCCCGCCGTACAGGTACAGGTTGTCGACGCCGGGGATGCGAGTGACCGACCGCGAACGACCGTTCTTGATGTCCGTGATGGCGTCGCTGTTCGACAGCGCGCGGACCCGGCTCATGTCGAACTCCGTCGAGAGATCGCGATCCGTGGGGTTGTAGAAGAGCTGTGTCTGGAGTTCTCCCTTGGGAGAGATGGAGAAGATGACCGCTTCCGACAGGTTCCGGTAGTAGGCCTGCTGCGCAAAGAACTGCTGCACCTCCAGCTGGTCCGTCGGATACTCCCGGAGGACCGGGCCGAGGTCACCCGCCATGGTCACGACTTCGTTGCGAACGTAGCTGAGGATCTGCCGGTAGCTTTCCTGCGTCAGCGCGCGGGCATCGACCAGCATGCTGCGCGCCTGGTCGGAGAACCAGAACTCCACGCCCGTCTGGAACAGCAGCGATGCGAAGATGGTGACCAGCAGCATGGGGACGCTTGCCAGCAACGAGAACATCGCGACGAGGCGCACGTGCAGCGCGCCGCCGCCTCCGATTGACGCTGCGCGCTTCTTGGCCGCGCGACGCCCCAGCAACACCAGCAGCGCCATGCAAGGCAGCAGGTTGGAGACGAGGAGCAGCGCCATCACCGGAGGGGTGAGCAGATGCTGCCGCTCGCCTCCGGACAAGACGAAGTAGCTGCCGACACCCACCGCAATGGCGATTGCCAGAACGCCGAACTCTATGGCTGGAACGAAGCGCGTCGGGAGCGTGAAGCTCCGCCTGTTCTCCATCCTCGCGCCATTGACCATCCGCCATGGCGTACAACGTTACTGTTGCCGAGAAAACACATATTCGTCCGCGTCGGACGGATGGAGGCTGCTCAGCGGGGGAGCGTTCGGGCCATCCCCGGCTCGATCGCCAGGTCATCCAGGCGCTTGCGCAGCGTGTTGCGGTTGATGCCCAGCGCCCGCGCAGCCCGCAACTGGTTGTTGCCGTGCCGCTCCAGCATCGCCTCGATCAACGGACGCTCGACCTCCGCGATCACCCGATCGTAAAGGGTGCCGTCGTCCAGCGCCTGCGGGCTATCGTTGGCGAGGCGCCGGAGAAAGGCGCGGACCGCCCCGTCGATCGCCCCTTCCCCCTCGGCAGGCGCAAGGCTGCGCGTACCGTCGCCGAAGGAACCGCGGAGTTCGTCGGCGCTGATCCGCTCGTCCCGTCCCAGCACTGCGCAGCGCCGCATCAGGTTCTCGAGCTCGCGAACGTTGCCCGGCCAATCATGCCCCTCCAGCGCGGCGACGGCGTCTGCGGAAAGGGACCGGCGCGGAAGTCCTTCCTCCGCTGCGCGATTCAGGAAATGCCGAGCAAGCAGCGCTATGTCCTGCCGCCGCTCCCGCAGCGCCGGCAGGGCAACCGGCACCACGTTCAGACGATAGAACAAGTCTTCGCGGAACGCATTCGCCTGCACCAGGGACGCAAGATCCCGGTTGGTTGCCGCCACGATGCGAACGTCGGCGCGGATGGTCCTGGCACCGCCGACGGTCGTGAACTCACCCGATTGCAGCACGCGCAGGAGGCGCGTCTGCGCCTCCATCGGCATGTCGCCGATCTCGTCGAGAAACAGCGTACCGCCCGCGGCCCGCTCGAACTTGCCAGCGACGCGCTGAGCAGCGCCGGTAAAGGCACCGCGCTCATGCCCGAACAGCTCCGCTTCGATAAGCTCTCGCGGGATCGCCGCCATGTTGAGCGCGATGAAGGGCGCCCGACGTCGCGGTCCGAGGTCGTGCAGGGCGCGGGCGACGAGTTCCTTGCCCGTTCCCGACTCGCCGGAGATCAGCACTGTCAGGTCGCTGGAAACCACCCGGGCGATCACCCGATATACGTCCTGCATCGCGGGCGAGCGCCCGATCAGCGGGAGATTGGCGTCGATGGCCTCGCCCGGATCCGCGGGTGCGCTGGTACGCCGAGCGAGCGCCGCCTTCACCGCCATTCCGAGCACGTCCAGGTCGAAGGGCTTGGGAAGATAGTCGAAGGCACCGGCCTCGTTCGCCCGCACCGCCGTCGTCAGCGTATTCTGCGCAGAGAGCACGATGATCGGCAGGCCGGGGTGCTCGGCCCGCAGCTTGGTCGCCATCTCCAGCCCGTCTCCATCCGGCAGGACGACATCGGTGATCAGCACGTCCGGCAGCGCAGCCCCGATCTCCGCCCGAAGCTGCGTGAGGGAGGCAGCGGCCGAGACCCGATAGCCGTCGCGCCGCAGCGCCTGCGCGATGACGGTGCGAATGCTCGCGTCATCGTCCACGACCAGAACGGAGGCGTCGATCATGCGTCGGGTGCTCTCGGCAAGAGGATACGGAAGACGGTGGAGGGCGGCTCGCCTTCGCGTGCGTAGCGGATCACGCCGCCGAGCTCGCCGACCAGTTTCTCCACCAGCGGCAGCCCGAGTCCACGTCCCTCCCGCTTTCCGGAGACAAAGGGTTCGAACAGATGCTCCGCGAGATCGGGAGGCGCGCCAGGACCGTTATCGATCACGCACAACTCGATCGGCAGCGGCCGGCTTGGTTTGCCGCGCCCCCCGCTCACGGAAACGCCATGCCGGTATGCCGTCGCCAGCGTGATCCGGGGTGCCGCCGTCTCGCCTAGCGCCTCGGCAGCGTTCTTCAGGAGGTTGAGCAACAACTGCACAAAGGCGTCGCTCTCGAGCAGCACGTCGGGAAGCGAGGGATCGAACCGCTCCTCGATGAGAATCCTGCTCGCGAACCCGGCGGCAGCGATCTGCCGCGCATGCGCGATCAACGGATAGATGTTGCGCGCTTCGAGTGTCCGAGGCCGCTGGTCGGTGAAGTCCTCCATCCGATCGATCAGAGCGGCGACCCGGTCGACCTCCGCCGTGATCAGGCTGGTGAGCTCCCGCCGCTCGTCCTCCTGCCCCACCTGCGCAAGCAACTGCGCGGCGCCCCGGATCCCCGAAAGCGGATTCTTGATCTCGTGCGCGAGCATCGCGGCAGCGCCGATTGCCGCCCGGGCTCCACCTCGGTCCCCCGCACTGGCAAAGCGGCGCGACGCCCCTTCCGGATGGATGGTGACGATGCGCCAACCCGGCTGCTCCGGCAGTGCCCCCTCGACATAGTCGGCGCGCACCGGCCCTGTGCGATCGAGCACGAGTTCAACGTCATATGCGGCGAATCCGTGCCCGTCGCGGCGTGCCGCGGGTTCGGCCGGGAGGCGGACAAGCAGATCGACCGGCTGGCCCTGCATCGCGCGTTCCGAATGGTTCAGCAGGCTCTCGCAGGCGCTGTTCGCATGCGCAACGGTTCCATCCGGTCGCACCACCAGCGCCGCCACCGGCAACGCCGCGAACCAGTCCGCCGGACCCGGCTCTCCGATGGACGGTGCGGCAGTGCCGCTTGTCATGTCGATACGGCTCAAGCAGCCGCGCGAGAGCGCCAGGGGGCGTAGAACTCGGCCAGCATCCGCCGGACGACGGCCGGATCCGCCTCTTGGTTCACCTTGTTGCGGAACTCGGCAGACCCATGCAGGCCGCGCGTGTACCAACCGATGTGCTTGCGCATCATGTTTACACCCACTTCGGTGCCATAATGCTCCAGCATCATCTCGTAATGCTCTGCAATCAGGAGATATTGCTCGTCGAGCGTCGGATCCGCCCGCTCGGTTCCGTCCGTCAGCGCGTCCATCGCCTGCCGAAGGAGCCACGGGCGTCCATAGGCGCCGCGACCGATCATCACGCCATCGGCGCCGGACTGGTCGAGCGCCTTTCGCGCATCCTCGACGGAGCAGATGTCGCCGTTCGCGATCACCGGGATCGACACGGCGTCCTTCACGCTGCGGATGAACGCCCAGTCCGCCTCGCCCTTGTACATCTGGTTGCGGGTGCGGCCGTGGACCGTCACCATCCGCGCGCCGAGATCCTGGGCAATCCGGGCGAGTTCCGGCGCGTTGAGGCTGCTGTGGTCCCAACCCATCCGCATCTTGACCGTGACGGGCAGCTTCACCGCCTTCACCGTCGCGTCGATGAGTGCCGCGGCGAGCTTCAGGTCGCGCATCAACGCCGATCCGGCGTCGCCGTTCGTCACCTTGCGAACCGGGCAGCCCATGTTGATGTCGATGATCGCCGCGCCACGCTCCTCGCTGAGCTTCGCGGCTTCGGCCATCTCCGCGGGCGTGCAGCCGACCAGCTGCATCGACACCGGCTCTTCGGCCGGATCCCACGCTGCCTTCTGGATCGACTGGCGAGTCTCGCGAATGGCCGCCTGGCTGGCGATCATCTCGGTGACGTTGAGACCGGAGCCGTATCGGCGCACAATACGTCGGAACGGCAGATCGGTCACGCCCGTCATGGGCGCGAGGATCACCGGCGCGGAGACGGTCACGGGACCGATCTGGATGGGAGCGAGGGTCTGCATCGGATGTGCCTGAAAAACGGGCAGCCTGTACGCGACTGGGCCGCACTAGGCAAGGCTGGCGGCGCGCAGCCGCTTGCGCTAACCGGCGCCGCATGAACGGCCATCGCACGGTCGCGCTGATCGTCGCCGCAGGTCGTGGCGAACGGTCCGGCAGCGCGCTTCCCAAGCAATTCGCATCGGTCGCCGGTCGGCCGATGGTGGCGCACAGCCATGCCGCCCTCGCCGGCCACCCTGCTATCGATCACGTTCTGGTGGTGACCGGTGCCGATCAGGTGGAGGCGCTGGAAGCCGCTCTCGGCCCGGTGCCCCACGTCGAAGGCGGCGCCACGCGCCGTCTGTCGGTGCTCGCAGGTTTGGAGGCGATCGCGGCAACGGGGGGCGCCGACCGGGTGCTGATCCACGATGCGGCGCGTCCGTTTCTGAACGCCGACGTCATCGACCGGCTGCTGAGCGCGCTGAATGCTGCGCCGGGGGCGGTGCCGGTGCTGCCGGTGGCGGACACCGTCGCACGGGCCGTCGGCGATGCACTAGGCGAGGTCGTACCGCGCGAAGAACTGGTGCGTGTCCAGACACCGCAGGCATTCGCCTTTTCCGCTATTCTCGCGGCGCACCGCGGCTGGGCTGCGGAGGTCGAGCCGACAGATGACGCACAACTGCTGCGCGTCGCCGGAGGCAAGGTCGTGCCGGTGATGGGAGATATCATGCTCGAGAAAGTCACCTATCCCGGCGACTTTGCCGCGGCCGAGGCGCGCGCTGCGGTCCGCTTCCGCGTCCGCAGCGCCACCGGCTACGACGTCCATCGACTCGAGGCGGGCGAGGAACTGTGGCTCGGCGGCATCCGGATCCCGCACGATCGCGGCCTCTCCGGCCACAGCGACGCAGACGTGGGGCTCCATGCCCTCACCGACGCGCTGCTGGGGACGATCGGTGCCGGCGACATCGGCACGCACTTTCCCCCCAGTGACCCGCAGTGGAAGGGGGCTGCATCCGACCGTTTCCTGGTTCATGCCGCCGACCTGATCCGCGCGAAGGGCGGGATCATCGACTTCGTCGACCTGACGCTGATCTGCGAGGCTCCGAAGATCGGACCGCTTCGCGAGGCGATCCGCACCCGGATCGCAGACCTGCTGGTGCTTTCCGAGGACCAGGTGAGCATCAAGGCAACCACCACGGAGCGGCTGGGCTTCACCGGCCGCGGCGAGGGCATCGCCGCCCAGGCGATCGCCACCGTCCGGATCCCGGAGGCAGGATGAAGCCCTTTTTCTCAGCGGCGCTGGCTGCGCTACTCGCGACGGCAGGAGCCGCGCAGGCGCAGACCAACGCCTGTGTCACCCGCGCCGAAGCGGAGGCGCTGGTACTGTTCGTCGCCCCCGACCTGATCCGACAGACGGGGCAGCGTTGCGCGGCCGCGTTGCCGGCGACGGCCCTGCTGCGGCAGACGAGCGGTGCGCTTCTCTCGAAATATGAGGCCGAGTCCGAGCGTGCGTGGCCGGAGGCTCGCAAAGCGCTGCTCAAGATCGCTGGTCCGGACGTGAGCCAGATGCTCGACTCCGCCTTTGCCAAGCCAATGATCGGAGCGCTGGTCGCGCCCCTCGTCACGGGCGACCTGAAGGCGAAGGACTGCCCCACCGTGGAACGGGCGCTGACGCTGGTGCAGCCGCTCCCGGCTCGTAACACCGCCGCACTGCTCGTGCTGTTCGCGCAGGCCGACGCCGCAAGCCCGCGCCCGATGATGCGCTTGCCGGTCTGCCCGGCCGGCAAGGAATAAGAAGATGGATACTATTCTCCCCTCCCCGCTCGTTGAGGCCGCGCGCCGCGTGGTCGAGGAAAACCGTGCTGCCGGCCGCCGCATTGCCGTTGCGGAAAGCTGCACCGGCGGCCTCGTCTCTGCGGCGATCACCGCCATTCCCGGCTCCTCCGAAGTGTTCGAGGGCGGGCTGGTTACCTATTCCAACGAACTGAAGGCGAAGGTGCTGAACGTCAGCACCGACGTTCTGGAGACGTTCGGCGCCGTGTCGATCGCGACCGCCTGGAGCATGGCACAGGGTCTGATCGAAGTGACCGACGCCGATGTCGGCGTGGCGATCACCGGTGTCGCCGGGCCCGGCGGCGGAACGGAGAAGAAGCCGGTGGGAACGGTGGTGTTCGCACGCGCCGAGCGCGGCGGCGATCCCCAACACGTGATGGCGGACTCGCGCCATTTCCCCGCGGCAGACCGCGGGGACGTGCGGCTTCAGGCAGCGCTGTGGGCGCTTGAGCTGCTGCTGCCGGGCGTCGGGCTCGAGGAGGAACTGCCCCCCGCGCCGTAAAGCACGGCGGCGCGTTCCTCGAAGGCGCCGATCATCTTGCGAAGCGCACGATCGAACACCTGCCCGGCGAGAAGTTCAAACATGCGGTTCTTGAACGCGAAATCGACGCAAAAGTCGACCAGCGTGCCGCCCTGCCCGTCCGACCGGAACTTCCAGTCGTTGTTCAGATACTTCAACGGCCCATCGAGATAGTCGACGCGGATGTGGCCCGGCCGCTCCTTGGAAACCTTCGAGGTGAAGGTCTCACGCAGGCCCTTGAAGCCGACGACCATGTCGGCGACCATCTCGCTTTCGCTGTTCGAGCGGACACGCGTCGCGCTCACCCAGGGCAGGAACTCGCCGTAGCGACCAACGTCGGCGACGAGTTCGAACATCTGTTCCGGCGTGTAGGGCAGATGGCGCGTTTCAGAATGGCGCGGCATCGCGTTCAGCCCCGCGCCACGCCGAGCTTGGCCTCGCGTGCGGCGCGCATCTTCTCGAAGTCGTCGCCCGCATGATAGCTCGACCGCGTGAGCGGCGAAGAAGCGACCAGCAGGAATCCCTTCGCGCGCGCGATCGCGGCATAGGCGTCGAACGCCTTTGGCGTCACGAACTCAGCCACCTTCGCATGCCGCGGCGTCGGCTGGAGGTACTGACCCATGGTCAGGAAATCGATGTCGGCCGAACGCATGTCGTCCATCACCTGGTGGATCTCCAGGCGCTCCTCGCCCAGTCCCAGCATCACGCCCGACTTGGTGAAAATCGACGGATCGAGCTTCTTCACGCTCTCCAGCAGCCGCAGCGACGCGTAGTAGCGCGCGCCCGGGCGGATCGTCGGATAAAGCCGCGGCACCGTCTCCAGATTGTGGTTGTAGACGTCCGGCCGGGCGGCAACGATCGCCTCGACCGCCGCCTCATGCTTGTTGCGGAAGTCAGGCGTCAGGATCTCGATGGTCGTCGTGGGGTTGGCGTTGCGGATCGCCTCGATCACCTTCACGAACTGCTTCGCACCGCCATCCGGCAGGTCGTCGCGATCGACCGAGGTGATGACGATGTGGTTCAGCCCCATCTGAGCGGCGGCATCGGCGACGTTCTGCGGCTCCATCGGATCGACGGCGCGCGGCATGCCGGTCTTCACGTTGCAGAAGGCGCAGGCCCGGGTGCAGGTGTCGCCCAGGATCATCACCGTCGCGTGCTTCTTGGACCAGCACTCGCCGATGTTCGGGCACGCCGCTTCCTCGCAGACGGTCGTCAGGCTCTTGGACCGCATCAGCGCGCGCGTCGCGGCGAAACCGGCCGAAGTCGGCGCCTTGACGCGGATCCAGTCGGGCTTGCGTTCGCGGGGCGGGCGGGCGAGCGGCGTCATCTCGTTCATGGGCGCCAGATAGCGCTCGCGGGGCGCTCCCACAACCGCCGAGCGCCGCAAGTGAGCTTGCCCTGGGCGCACGCGAAAGGCCGCGCGCAGAAATCGTTTGTTACTCGCCTCGCCCCGCGGGCTTTGATAGTCCGGCCCCTATGACACGCATGACCGACCTCATCGAAGGCTATTACCGCTTCCGCGGCGGTGAATGGCAGGAAGAACGCGAGCGCTGGGCGGAGCTCAAGACGGGCCAGTCCCCGCGGGTGATGATCATCGCCTGCTCGGACAGCCGAGTCGATCCGGCGACCGTGTTCGGCACCCGGCCCGGCGAAGTGTTCGTGGTCCGCAACGTGGCGAACCTGGTGCCGCCGTTCGAAGTCGGCGGCGGCCGCCACGGCGTTTCCGCGGCACTCGAATTCGCCGTGACCAAGCTCGAAGTCGAAGAAATCCTCGTCATGGGCCACGGTGCCTGCGGCGGCGTCAACGCAGCGCTTACCCGTAGCCTGGAGCATGCTGCGCCCGGCGAAGGCGGCTTTGTCGCTCACTGGATCGACCTCCTCGACGAAGCCCGCGACCGCGTTCTCGCGCAATATGGTGACGGCCCTGAGGGCCAGGCCGCGCTGGAGCAGGAAGGCGTCCGCGTCTCCATGGCCAATCTGATGACCTTCCCGTTCGTCAAGGAACGGGTCGAAGACGGCCGCCTGAGCATTCATGGCGCAGTGTTCGCGATCGCCGACGGCAAGCTGCGCGTCCGCGACGAGAACGACGTCTTCTCGGCAGCCTGACCGTTAACCGCCGGCGAGTTGGTCCCTGAGGGTGGCCAACTCGCCGGTCAGCGGCGGCGGGTCCATTGGGACCGCCCTTTCCAGTCGCTCGGCGATCGCGGTGAGTGCCGCGATCCGAGCGGCTTTTTTGTTGTTTCCGTCGATCGCGATCCATGGCGCCTGCGGGGTGTCGGTGCGGGCGAACATGTCCGCCATTGCCTCCAGATAGTCCGCGCGCCGGCTGCGGTTGTGGAAATCGTCTGGCCCCGTTTTCCAGCGTTTCCAGGGATCATCGATCCGGGCGCGCAGCCGCTCGTCCTGCTCCTCCTGCGTCACATGCACGAAAAGCTTCACCAGCGTAGTGCCGGACGCGACCTGCTGCGCCTCGAACGCGTTGATCTCGCCATAGGCGCGCTGCCATGCGTCGGGGGTAGCGAGCCTCTCCACCCGCTCCACCAGCACGCGTCCATACCAGCTGCGATCGAACAGCGCGATCGAGCCCACCGGCGGAAGATCGCGCCAGAACCGCCAGAGGAAATGGCGGGCGCGCTCTTCGTCGGTCGGAGCCGCGACGGGATGGACCCGAAAGTGCCGAGGGTCCCAGCGGGCCGTCAGCCGCTGGATGATCCCACCCTTGCCCGCAGCATCCCAACCTTCGAACATGACGATAGCGGAGCGGCCATGCACGATGTGCGCGACCTGGATGTGCTGGAGCCGCTTCTGAAGCGCCTTCAAATCCTCGTCATAGTCGCCATGGTATTTGGCGCCGGTCTCGTGATCGGAAAGGCAGAGGGTCATGCCGCTACAAGCGCGCGAGCCCCCGTGCCGTTCCGCACGCCCGCCGGCGCACCATACGCGCCGGCGAGCTCGAGATCAGCCTGCCGCCTTCGGCGCCACGACTTCGGCGGTGTCCTTCTTCGCCGTGTCCGCGGTCACCCGGATGTTGAGCTCGCGCAGCTGCTTGTTCGAGACGAAGCTCGGCGCGCCCATCATCAGATCCTCGGCCTTCTGCGTCATCGGGAAGGTGATGACCTCGCGGATGTTCGGCTCGTCGGCCAGCAGCATGACGATGCGATCCACGCCCGGTGCCGAGCCGCCGTGCGGCGGGGCGCCATACTTGAACGCGTTGATCATGCCCGCGAAGTTCGCGTCGACGTCCGCCTGCGAATAGCCGGCGATCTCGAACGCCTTGTACATGATTTCCTGACGGTGGTTCCGGATCGCGCCCGACGACAGCTCGATGCCGTTGCAGACGATGTCATACTGATAGGCGAGGATGTCGAGCGGGTCCTTGCTCTCCAGCGCCTCCAGCTCGCCCTGCGGCATCGAGAAGGGGTTGTGGCTGAAGTCGACCTTCTTGGCGTCCTCGTCATACTCGAACATCGGGAAGTCGACGATCCAGCAGAACTCGAAGCGGCTGTCGTCGATCAGGCCGAGCTGGTCGGCGACGCGGGTGCGGGCAAGGCCCGCGAGCTTGGCGGCCTGCGCTTCCTTGCCGGCGGCAAAGAACACGCCGTCGTCCAGCCCGAGGCCCAGCGCCTCGGCGATCTTGGCCATGCCTTCCTCGCCGTGGTTCTTGGCGATCGGGCCGCCCCACTCGCCGCCCTTGCGGGTGGCATAGCCCAGACCGGCGAAGCCCTCCGACTGGGCCCAGCTGTTCATGTCGTCGAAGAACTTGCGGCTCTTTTCGGCCGTGCCCGGTGCCGGCACCGCGCGCACCACGTCGCCCGCTTCCACGATCGACGCGAAGCGGCCGAAGCCCGAGCCCTTGAAGAGCTCCGACACGTCGGTGATGATCAGCGGGTTGCGAAGGTCGGGCTTGTCGTTGCCGTACTTCAGCATCGATTCGCGGTACGGGATGCGCTTGAACGGCAGCGCGCTGACGGTGCGGCCCTTGCCCTGCCAGTCGGCGAATTCCTCGAAGACGCCGTGCAGCACCGGCTCGATGGCGGCGAACACGTCGTCCTGCGTGACGTAGCTCATCTCGAAGTCGAGCTGGTAGAACTCACCCGGCGAACGGTCGGCGCGGGCATCCTCGTCGCGGAAGCAGGGCGCGATCTGGAAATAGCGGTCGAAGCCGGCGACCATCAGCAGCTGCTTGAACATCTGCGGCGCCTGCGGAAGCGCGTAGAACTTGCCCGGGTGGACGCGGCTCGGCACCAGATAGTCGCGCGCACCTTCCGGCGACGAGGCGGTGAGGATCGGCGTCTGGAACTCGGTGAAGCCCTGGTCGATCATGCGACGGCGAAGCGACGCGATCACCTGCGCGCGCAGCATGATGTTGGCGTGCACCTTCTCGCGACGCAGGTCGAGGAAGCGATAGCGCAGGCGGATGTCCTCGGGATATTCCGCGTCGCCCGCCACCGGCATCGGCAGTTCCTGGGCCATCGACTGGACGGTCACGGCGCGCGCGAACACCTCGATCTCGCCGGTGGCGAGGTTCGGGTTCACAGTCGCCTCGCTGCGGCGCTTCACGACGCCGTCGATGGTCACGACCGATTCCGCGCGCAGCGACTCGAGCGTCGGCAGCGCCGGCGAATCGCTGTCCGCGACGATTTGGGTGATGCCGTAATGGTCGCGAAGGTCGATGAAGAGCACACCGCCGTGGTCGCGCTTCCTGTGCACCCAACCCGACAGGCGGACTTCCTGGCCGTCGTTGTCGGCGTCCAGCTGGCTGCAGTTGTGCGTACGATAGGCGTGCATAGTGCAATCTCTAGATTGCGCCGCCCAGCGTGAGCCGGGATTTCGCAAGCACGACGCTCTGAACGCGAAATCCCCGGCCCATGCTGAAACGGCGAGGAAAGGCAGGCCCGCCGCTTCCCTCCCCATCCCCCTTTTGTCAACCCGCAGCACCGCCTATGGGCATGCGATGCACATCCATCCGTTGATCACCGACAGCGCCGCCCTTGCCGATCTGTGCGCACGTCTCGCCACTGCCGACTATGTCTGCGTCGACACCGAGTTCATGCGCGAGAACAGCTATTATCCAGAGCTGTGCCTGATCCAGATCGCCGACGACAAGGAAGCCGCCGCGGTCGACCCGATGGCGCCGGGCATCGACCTCAAGCCCCTGCTCGACCTGCTGGTCGAGAACGAGGACGTGCTGAAGGTCTTCCATGCTGGCGGGCAGGACCTGGAGATCGTCTACAACCTGACGGGCAAGACGCCCCACCCGCTGTTCGACACGCAGGTCGCGGCGATGGCGCTCGGTCAGGGCGAGCAGGTCGGCTACTCCAATCTCGTCGACGCCTATCTGGGCATCACCGTCGACAAGGGCGCGCGCTTCACCGACTGGAGCCGCCGTCCGCTCGACAGCCGGCAGCTGGATTACGCCATCGCCGATGTGACGCACCTGTCCAAGATCTTTCCCAAGATGCTCAACCGCCTCCGCAAGACCGGGCGCGGCGACTGGCTCGACGAGGAGATGGAGCGGATCGGAAATCCCTCCAACTATTTCAACGATCCCGATCTCGCCTGGCAGCGCATCCGCATCAACAGCCGCAAGCCCGAGGTGCTCGGCCGCCTGAAGGCGCTGGCCCGCTGGCGCGAACACGAAGCACAGGGCAAGGACCTGCCCCGCGGCCGCATCGTGAAGGACGAGACCATCGCCGACCTGGCCGGCAACCCGCCGAAGAAGCAGGCGGACCTTGCCAAGGTGCGCGGGCTCTCGGCCACCTGGGCGGGGAACGACATCGGGGGCCGCCTGATGGCGGCGTTGGCGGATGCGACGCCGCTCCCCGCGTCCGAGATGCCCGCCCGGGACGAGCGCGGGCCATCGCTGGGCAAGGAAGGGGCGCTCGTCGCCGACCTCCTCAAGCTGCTCCTGAAGATCCGCGCCCGCGACATCAACGTCGCCGCCCGCCTGCTCGCCCGTTCCGACGAGCTCGAAGCGCTGGCGGCGGGGCAGCGGGACAAGCTGCCCATTCTTCAGGGATGGCGCTATGAAGAGTTCGGGCGCGACGCCCTCGCGCTGGTGGAGGGCCGCATGGCGTTCTCGGTCGGAGGCGGCAAGCTCAAGATGACGTTGACGGAGACTGCAGAATGATCCGGTATCTCTTCCCGCTGGTGGCGCTTGCCGGCTGCACGCCTACCGTCGCGACGCAGGAGCCGTCGGCCCCGCCCGAGGCGGGTACCCTCGGCGAGGGTTTGTGCAAGATCGAGCCGCTCGCCGACCTGGTCGGCTCGCCCGCAAGCTCCGACCTGGCAGCGGAAGCGCTGCGCCGTTCCGGAGCGCGCGCGATGCGGTGGATCGCTCCCGACAGTGCAGTAACCATGGACTTCCGGCCCGACCGCCTCAACGTCGACATCGACGCCGGCGGCAAGGTCACTCGCTTCCGCTGCGGCTGACGGCGCTCCCTGCCGCGGCTTCCAGTCCGAAGGCCGCGGCAAGCGCTCGGTGGCGCTTTTCGACGGCCTCACCGTACAAGGCAGCATCCACCGGCGCGTAGCGCAGGAGAATGGCACGGCCGGCGCGTTCCAGACGCGTTCGGTTGAGCGGCGCTCCCAGGCCGCCGCTCAACCGTTGGCCCAGCCGGATTGCGAGCCCCCACCGCCGCGCCGTATCCAGCATCTCGGATCGGGCGAGCGTCGGGAGCGGTGCCGGCGAATCGCTTCCGCCCCCCAGCGCGGTGTGCAGCGCTTGCGCCACCAGCGCGCGGCCAGCCGGATCGATCGCCACCCATTGGCCATGCAGCGCGATTTCCACGCCGCGTTCGGCGCGGAAGTCCGGGTTGGCATGCCAACCGACATCGGCAAGGAGGCATGCGGCGTGGCGGAGCCGTGCCAGATCCGCGGGCTCGTCGGCGAACAGCGGTGCGATCCACTGGTTCAGCAGGTCGCCATGTTCTTCGAACCGCGAGAGCCGGCGACCTTCCTCACGTGCAGCCGCCAGCAGCGGATCCTCTCGCCGCGCTTCCGGATCGAGCGCCTGGTAGAGCAACCCCTCGCGAAGACCGAAGGAGGACGTCACGGTGCGTTCGCAGCCTAGGCCCGACAGCACCTCTGAGAGCAGCGCGGCTGCGTCCCCGAGCGTCGGGATCCGGCCCGAGGACAGGTTCGGCACCGCCTTCAGGTCCTGTTTGCTGGCGGTCGTCAGCATCGCCCCCAGCGTGCGGATGCGCGCCGCAGACATGGCATAGCCGTTGACGATCGGCAGCGGATACCGCGTCAGGTGCATGTCCCATTGGGTGAGTCCCCGCCAAGATCCTCCGACGAGGTAGAAGGGCAGTCCCGATCCCCGCCCCGCCCAGCCGCTGTTCTTCAGCACCCCGGCGATGTGGCGCGCCAAGGCGTCCTTTCCCTTTTCGCGGATGGCGGCGATCCGCAGGACACCCAAGGGGAAAGATGCCCGCTCACGCACCTCTCCGCCGGAGACCCGGACCAGTTCGAGGCTGCCGCCGCCCAGATCTCCCACGATGCCGTCCGCGTCGGGAAACGCGGACAGCACGCCATACCCCGATCCGATTGCCTCCGCTTCGCCCGGCAGGATCTCGACCTCAAGGCCTTCCGCCGCGGCAAGCGCGATCAGGTCGGACCCGTTGCTCGCGTCGCGGACCGCGGCAGTAGCGACGGTGCGGACTTCCGGAACCGCCATCTCCCGCGTCAGCCATGCAAAGCGCGCGAGGGCCGTTGCGGCCATCGCCATCGCCTTTCGATCGATGCTCCCAGTGCGGCTGAGGGAGCCGCCCAGGCCGGCCAACACTTTCTCGTTGAAGAGCACGGAGGGCAATCGTGGCGGCCCATTGTAGACCACTAGGCGAACGGAGTTCGAGCCGATGTCGATGATTGCGTTCCGCGCGGTCACGGGCGCGGCAGGCAACGCCGCAGGCGCGCGAAGGAGAGAAAGCAGCGCCATGGGTCAACCGTCCTGTTCGGTGAGATGCTGTCGCAGCGAAAGCTCCTGGGGCATGGTATCGTCGAGCGCCGCCCCACGCCCGGACAACGAGGGATTGGTCATGAAATAGCGGTGCAGGTTGAAGCCTGGGCCATCCACTTCCACCCGCTTGTAGCTGCCGTCCGGCCCCAGTTCCCAGCTCTGCTCCTCGTCGATCAGGTTGGCGAGCAGCACCTGGTCGAGCACCTGCTCGTGCACGGTGGGGTTGGTGATCGGCAGCAGATACTCCACCCGCCGATCAAAATTGCGCGGCATCCAGTCGGCCGACGAGATGAACAGCAGCGCCTCGTCGTTCGGCAGGGCGCTGCCGTTGCCGAAGGCCCAGATGCGGCTGTGCTCCAGAAAGCGGCCGACGATCGACTTGACGCGGATATTCTCCGACATGCCGGGAACCCGCGGCCGCAGGCAGCAGATGCCGCGGATCACCAACTCGATCTGCACCCCGGCGCAACTCGCCTCGTACAGTTTGTCGATCACCCTCGGATCGACCAGCGAGTTCATCTTCGCCCAGATCGCCCCCTCTCGACCCGCCTTCGCATGGCAGATCTCTTCCTCAATCAGTTCGATGAGGCGATCGCGCAGGTTGCGCGGCGAGATTGCGAGTCGCTCCAGATGTGCAGGCTCAACATAGCCGGTGATATAGTTGAACACCTGCACGGCATCGCGCCCGATCATTGGATCCGCCGTGAAGAAGCTCAGATCCGTGTAGATGCGCGCGGTGACCGGATGATAGTTGCCGGTGCCGAAATGGCAGTAGGTCCGCACCCCGCCGTCCTCGCGCCGCACGACCATCGAGATCTTCGCGTGCGTCTTCCAGTCGATGAAGCCGTAGACGACCTGGACGCCAGCGCGCTCGAGCGCCGATGCCCAATAGAGGTTCTGCTCCTCGTCGAACCGCGCCTTGAGCTCCACCACCGCGGTCACGGACTTACCCGCCTCTGCCGCCGCAATCAGTGCGCTGACGACAGCAGACTGCTTGCCCGCCCGATAGAGCGTCTGCTTGATCGCGAGGACGTCCGGGTCGGCAGCCGCCTGCTTCAGAAAGGCGAGCACCACATCGAAGGTCTCGTAAGGATGATGGACGACGATGTCCTTCGCCCGGATCGCTGCGAAACAGTCTCCGCCGAACTCCCGGATACGCTCCGGGAAGCGCGGACTGAACGGCGGAAACTTGAGCTCCGGGCGATCCTCCTCGACCAGGAGTGAGAGATCGCCGAGACCCAGGAAGCCACTCTTCTCGATGAGCAGCGCGTCGCTGCCCCCGAGTTCCTCCTTCAGGACGCTGAGCAGGCCGTCGCTGATCCCGCTTTCGACCTCCAGCCGAATGACACGTCCGCGCCGGCGCCGCTTAATTGCGGAGCGGAAGTAGAGAACCAGATCCTCCGCCTCTTCCTCCAGCTCGATATCGCTGTCGCGCAGCACGCGGAAATCGGCGGAGGCGCGAACTTCGTATCCGGGAAAAAGCAGCGAGGAGAAGCGCTTGATCAGCGTTTCTATCGCGACGTATCGGGCGGGCGTGCCGGGCAGACGGACGAAGCGCGGCGCCGCCGCCGGCAGAAGAACCAGTTCCCGCACCCGCACGCCATCGGCAATGCGGACGAGGTCGAAGATCACGCTCAAACCCTGGTTCGGGATGAACGGGAACGGGTGGGCCGGATCCAACGCCTGGGGCGTGATCATCGGAAACAGCTGTTCCTGGAAATGGCGGCGCAGCCACGCCTCCGCCTCGCCTGCGATCGCGTCGCTTTCAAGGACGAAGATGCCCGCCTCCCCAAGCGCTTCCGCAAGATCATCCCAGATCCGCTGCTGGCTCGCCACCAGCGCCGCCGCATCCTCGACGATCGCGGCAAGCTGTTGCGCTGGCGTGAGGCCGTCAATGGACTTGAGTTCGACGCCCTGCATCACCTGGCCCTTCAGGCCGGCAACGCGCACCATGAAGAACTCGTCCAGGTTGCTCGCGGAGATCGAGAGGAACCGCAGCCGTTCCAGTAGCGGATGCGCCGGGTTGCAGGCCTCCTCCAGCACCCGCCGATTGAACGCCAGCCAGGAGAGTTCGCGATTGAAATATCCTTGGCCGGTTTCCGTCACCTTCAAGCTCCCTCTTGTTCCACGCCTGCTGGCGGCGCGTTCGGAACCAGTCCCGCATTCGTCAGGACTGGCCGCGCCGTCGTGATGGAGAGGCGACGGTTCTGGCGCACCATCGCATCTTCCTCCAGCGCTTCGACAACGCCGAGGATGCTGATGTAGCTCCGTTCCACCCGGCGCGTGATCCAGTCGATCAATCCCGGTCCCGCGACGAGCTCCCGTCGCTCGAACAGATAGTCGAGCAGCGAGGCCACGAGCCGCGCGTCGGGAAGCCCCAGCGTCAACACCGGTGTTGCGCCGATCCGCGACCGGAGATCCGGGAGGCGAACGTCCCAGGCGGGGGGGGGCGCATCCGCGACCACCAGCAACGGTCGTCGTTCGGCCTGCGCACGGTTCCAGGCATGGAAGATATCGACCTCGCTCTGGCGTTCGGCATCATCGATGACGGTCCCACCGGTGCGCAGTGCGAAGAGCCGAGACAGCAAGGAACGACCGGACTTGCGGGGGCCGACCAACAGCGCGGCCATCACGGGCCAGGTGCCCCAATGTTCCAGGTGCTGGACGGCGTGCGCGTTGATGTCGCTCACCAGAAACTCGTCCGCCCGCGCGCCCACCGGCTGACCCAGCGGCAGGTCGAGCTGCATCATCCGCCGGTCGGTGCCGCCGGTGCGGCCGAGGGAGTGGGCGAAGGGGTGCCGGCGGCTCGGCGAATGCGCAGCACGCCCCCGCCCTGCGTCACCTGCCAGCCGCGCGCCTGCAAGGCCGCAGAAAGCACGGCGGGATCGCCGTCAAAGACGACTCGCATCACGGACACGCCACCCAGCGCGAGACTGGTGGTGACTGCGGAACGGACGCCGGCGATCGCGCGGACCGAAGCCTCCGACGATGCGAGCGCAGCAACGCCGGGCGTATCGAACTGGATCGAAAGCGTCGTGCGACCCTCCGGCGTGGTCGTGGCGACCTCCGGTCCCAGGTCCGCCGCCCCAGGCGCGGGTACGTTCACGGTCGGAAGTGGTTGGCCCGGCGGCGGTGCACTGAGCGCTGCATCGGTGCGCAAGGCGCCTTGGCGGAGCGCCTGCTGATAGGCCGCATCGATCCGGCGGACGCCTTCATCCAGCAGCGCGGGTAGCGCGTCGGTCCGCTCGACCCGCAGGGTGAACCGGGTGAGCACATGATGGTCGGGACCATAGCCTGCGGAGAAGTCGGCGATCACCGGACCGCCCGGCCATTGGCGCCGCAGCTTCACCTGCGGGATCAGGACGTCGGCTGCGCCATATTGATCGAGAATGGTGCGCCACCAGCCGCGGCCGCGGCGGCTTACCTGGCCGCCGTTCACCAGCAGCGCGTCGGGCCCGGTGCCGGTCAGCCGGACATAGTCGATGACGCTGTTGCCGGTGCGGAAGCGTGCCCACGCCTCCTGCCAGGGCGTGGCCCGCTCGAACACCGTCGCCGCGCCCCCGGATTCCTGAAGCGGTACGACCAGCAGCGCGGGCGAGCGGAGCGTCTCCCCGGCGACGCCGAGGATGGAGCCCGCGCGCCCACGATTGAACAGCACGCCCAGCTTTGCGACGTAACGGTTCGGTCCGATCTGCTCATTTTCGATGACGATTCCGCTCACCAGCGAGTCGAGCGCCGAATCGGAAAGCGAGCCCGGACGACCCGTCAGGCGCCGTGACAGCATGTCCCAGCCCTTGCGCTGCGCCAGCCGCCAGCCTGCGGTTCTCGCGGCTTCGGCATTGGGGCCGGCTACATCGACGGAGACGCCGGAAACCTCGAAACTACCGGAACTTGCGATGGGCGCGACGCCGCGGCCGCTGTCCTCGATCTGCGCGATCACGGTACCGCCGGTAGCAAGCAGCGCCACCAACAGGCCGGCACGCAGAGTTCGGGAAAAGCGCAAGCAAGGCATCGGCCGCCTTTTGACGAAGCGGGCGTGGAAATCCAAGCAGGATATGGCTAGTCGGTCGCCCATGAGCACCGAAGATGCGGGCGCGACGCCCTATACCTACGCCGGAGCCGGCGTTTCGATCGCCGCGGGCAATGCCCTGGTACGGGCCATCGCGCCGCTGGCGCGCTCGACCCGCCGCAGCGGGGCGGACGCCGACCTGGGCGGGTTCGGCGGCATCTTCGATCCGAAGGCGGCCGGGTTCAAGGATCCGCTCCTGGTGGCAGCGAACGATGGTGTCGGCACGAAGCTCAAGCTCGCGATCGAGCACAACGCCCATGATGGCGTCGGCATCGACCTGGTGGCGATGTGCGCCAACGACCTGATCGTCCAGGGCGCCGAGCCGCTGTTATTCCTCGACTACTACGCCAGCGGCAAGCTGGAGCCCGAGGTCGCCGAGCGCGTGATCGCCTCGATCGCAGAAGGCTGTCGGCAGGCAGGCTGCGCGCTGATTGGCGGGGAGACGGCCGAGATGCCGGGCATGTATGCCGCGGGCGACTATGACCTCGCGGGCTTTTGCGTCGGCGCGGTCGAGCGCGAGCAGTTGCTCACCAAGGGCCGTGTCCAGGTCGGCGACGTGATCCTGGGGCTCGCCTCCTCCGGCGTTCACTCGAACGGCTTCTCGCTGGTTCGCCGTTTGGCTGCCGACAAGGGCTGGAAGCTCGATCGGCCCGCCCTCTTCGACCAGGATCGGCTCCTGATCGACGCATTGATGGCGCCGACCCGCATCTACGTGAAGAGCCTGCTGCCGCTGCTGCGCGAGGAGCGAATCCACGGCTTGGCCCACATCACCGGCGGCGGCCTGCTCGAGAACATCCCGCGCGTGCTGCCCGACGGCTGCCACGCCCGCGTCGACGCCGACGCCTGGGAACAGCCGCGCCTGATGGCGTTCCTCCAGGCGCAGGGCGCGATCGAGCCGGAAGAGATGGCGCGGACCTTCAACTGCGGCATCGGCATGGCCGTGCTCGTCGCAGCACAAGAGGCGGACGGTATCACGGCAGCGCTGGAAGAAGCGGGCGAGCAGGTTTTCCGCATCGGCACGGTCGAAGCGGGTGACTGCGGTTGCACCGTGGTTGGAAGCGCCGGCACCTGGAGCGGGCGCAGCGCGTGGACGGCGACCCACCTTGGCTGAGAACGTCCGCCGCAAGCTCGGCATCCTCATCTCGGGTCGCGGCTCGAACATGGCGGCGCTGGTTGAGGCGGCCCACGCCCCGGATTGCCCGTTCGAAGTCGCGTTGGTGGCGAGCGACAAACCCGAAGCGGCCGGCCTTGCCTGGGCGGCCGAACAGGGCGTGGCGACCTTCGCGCAGAGCCCGAAGGGGATGCCGAAGGCCGAGTATGAAGCCCGCATCGACGCCGCACTTCGGAATGCCGGCGTCGAGTTGATCGCGCTGGCCGGCTATATGCGCCTCCTGTCCCCGGCGTTTGTGGAGCGTTGGGCGGGACGCATCCTCAACATCCACCCCTCGCTGCTGCCGAAGTACAAAGGGCTGGACACGCATGTCCGGGCGATCGAGGCGCGCGACGCGGTCGCCGGCTGCTCGGTGCACCTGGTGACCGAGGAGCTCGATGCCGGCACCGTGCTTGGTCAGGCCGAAGTACCCGTCAACCTCGGCGATACTGCCGAGGCACTTGCCGCACGGGTGCTGGTAGAAGAACATCGACTGTACCCACGGATCCTGGCGGAGTTCGTACGCAGCATGGCCGACACCCCCCTTGCCCGCGTCCGCAGCGTCGCGCTCGCCCTTCCCGAAGCGGAGGAGGAAAACGAAGGCGACACGTCGAGCTTCTCTGTCGACGGGACTGTCTTTGCGCGGATTACCGGCGACGGCGCCCTTGCGACCCGCAGCGAGAGCGGCTGGCGCACGCTCACACTCACCGAGGATGCCGATTGGACGGTGATCGGTGACGCGATCGCACGGGGCTGGGAGCTGTCTGCGCCCCAGGCATTGCTGGAGGCCGGCGGACGATGAGCGAACTCGGATGAGCGAGAAGCCGCGCAAGCGCTGGCGCTGGTTGACGCTGGCGGAGATCGTCGGCGTCGTCGCACTGGTCATTTCGGCGCTGACGCTCTGGAACAACGTCTCGCTGCGCAAGGACAGCCAGATCGAGCGCGAGGAAGAGGTGGCACGCCAGCGGGCGGCCACGGATGCCAGGGCACATGTCGCCCGGCTCGTGACGCTTGTCGGAACCCCGGGAAGCGACGGAAGCAGCCTGGAACTGAGCGATGCGAACCACAGGATCGAGCGGATCGAGGTTCAGTTTCCGCCCTCCCTCAAAGTGCCGTCGAAGGACGGCGTGCTGGATACCCGGATAGACGCGGAATGGATCGCGGAGCCGGTGCTCAAGCTCACCGATGGCGGCGCCGATACGATCCAGGGGCGCCTGCCCATCCGCATCGACAGCCACTATTGGGACGCAGACGTCCAGCGCGAGGACAGCGCCATCTATGAGCTGGTTTTCGCGACGGAGGGGCGCCTGCTGGGTGGCAGGACGCTGAAGCTGCAGGGGGTGGCGCTGAAGCAGCGGCATCCTGGGAGCAACTCGGCTGCGCTACTCGACCGGCTTTGGACGGCGGAACGGCGCCGCCTGGCCATTCCCACAAAGAAATAGGGCGCAGCTCCGTTCGGAGCCGCGCCCTCAATTCCGCTGGATCGCCGCCCATGCGGGCGGCGCCCCGATCAGCCGACGATTTCTTCCGGCTTGAAGAAGTAGGCGATCTCGATCGCGGCGTTCTCTTCCGAATCCGAACCATGAACCGAGTTCGCTTCGATCGACTCGGCCAGCTCCTTGCGGATCGTGCCCGGCTCGGCGTTCGCAGGGTTGGTCGCGCCCATGATGTCGCGGTTGCGCTTCACGGCGTCCTCACCCTCGAGCACCTGCACGACCACCGGGCCGGAGATCATGAAGGAGACCAGGTCGTTGAAGAACGGGCGCTCGCTGTGCACCGCGTAGAAGCCCTCGGCCTGTTCCTTGGTCATCTGGATGCGCTTGGACGCGACGACGCGCAGGCCGGCTTCCTCCAGCATCTTGGTGACGGCGCCCGTCAGGTTGCGGCGGGTTGCGTCGGGCTTGATGATCGAAAACGTGCGGGTCGCGGCCATGGCCGTACGGCTCCTTGAGATGATGGCTTGTTGGAAAGTCGCGGCTCCCTAGTCTCCATGCCGCTTTGATGCAAGCCGGAGCACCCCCGGCGCGGGTCAGGCCGCCTGTTCCCAGCGGCCGTTCTCGCCCTGCTTCCAGTATCGGCGCGAGACGTCGGCCCGGTCGCCAAGCGTACGCCATGCCTGGCGAGCCTCCACGATCCGTTCGTCGTCGAAGAAGTGGAAGGCTCGCTCGAATGCCAGCGCGCCGTCGCGCCATAGGCCGTCCGCAAGCGCGATGTTGCGGGCGCCGTTCGTGGGCTGGATGTCGCCCGCAATCAGCACAGGCTGGCGAGCGTCGCCCGGGCCACCCGCCTGTGCGTGCGGCAAGAAGCTTTCGGGCGCATAGGCCCACAGGCATCGGTCCAGCGCCTGCCGCGCCTCTTCATGCTCGGACACCACCAGCAGGCGACCGCCCCCCGCCACCACCCGCTCGGCGATGCGCGGCAACGCGCGCTCGAGCGGAAGCTGGGTAAGATGGTAGAAGTCGACCTGCATGGCGGTGGCGCGTCGCGATCAGCCTTCGAACTGGTCGCGCACGAAGCGGTCGAGCACGCGGACGCCAAATCCGGTCGCACCCTTGTCCCAAGCCACGCCGGGCTTGTCGGCCCAGACCATGCCTGCGATGTCGAGGTGCGCCCAGCGGACCTCCGGCTCGACGAAGCGGCCGATGAACTGGGCGGCGGTGATCGAGCCCGCGCCCCGGCCGCCGATGTTCTTCATGTCGGCGATCGGCGAATCGATCAGCTTGTCATACGCCGGCGACAGCGGGAATCGCCACAGCTTGTCGCCCGTCGCCTTGCCGGCGGCCAGCAGCTCGTCGGCGAGCGAGTCGTCGTTGGCGAACAGGCCGCCATGCTCGTTGCCCAGCGCGATGATCATCGCCCCGGTCAGCGTCGCCAGGTCGACGATGGTCTTCGGCTTGTGCGTGCGCTGGACCCACGTGATCGCGTCGCACAGCACCAGACGGCCTTCCGCGTCCGTGTTGAGAACCTCGATCGTCTGGCCGGACATGGAGGTGACGATGTCGCCGGGGCGCTGGGCGTTGCCGTCGGGCATGTTCTCGACCAGGCCGCACACACCGATGACGTTGGCCTTCGCCTTGCGCAGCGCCAGCGCCTTCATGGCGCCTGCCACGGCACCCGCGCCGCCCATGTCCCACTTCATGTCTTCCATGCCGGCACCCGGCTTCAGCGAGATGCCGCCGGTGTCGAAGGTCACGCCTTTGCCGACGAACGCAACGTCGACGTCGCCTTCGCCCTTCCCGTTCCAGCGCATGGTGAGCAACTGCGCCTCACGCACGGAGCCCTGGCTCACGCCGAGCAGCGCGCCCATGCCCAGATCCCGCATCGCGGCTTCATCAAGCACGGTGATCTCGACGCCGAGCTCCTCGAGATGACGGCAGCGCTCGACGAAGCTCTCCGGGTACAGCACGTTCGGCGGCTCGCTCACCAGGGTACGCGTGAGCGCCAGGCCACCCGTCAGCGCCTTGGCATCGGTCCAGGCAGCGTCGATCCCTTCCGGCGCGCCCACCACCTCGATCCGCTCCAGCGTCGGGCGCGCGCTTGCCGGCATGCGGGTCCGATAGACGTCATGGCGCCAGCTCCGCTGCTCGGCTGCGGCGAGCAGCCGCGCAACGGCGGTGGCGCCGGCCGTCGAGAGCGTCGAGAGGTCGATCACCAGCGCAGGGATGCCGGCGGTCAGGAAGCGCGCGGTCAAGGCGCCGCCGGCGCGTTCCAGGTCCTGTTCGGTGCCGCTGCCGGTGCCGAGCAGGATCACGCGCGCAGCCCCGTTCCCCTGCGGCACGAAGATCTCGGCGATCGTGCCGGGTTCCCCATCGAACCGTGCGCCCTCGGCTGCTCCCCGCACCAGTGCAGCCGTGGCGCTTTCCAGGCCCGCGTCGCCGAGCGAAGCAATGCCTGCTTTCCCGACCGGCAGCACCAGCGCCGCAGCATCTGCGGGCCGCGAGGAGATGAAACGGATCTGCATCGATAATGTCCCTGTGGTGGAATCGGGCGCCGGACGGCGAGCCGCACCCTTAGGCCAGGCGCGGCACGCACGCAAAGCGACTGGAGGGCGATTGCGGTTCCCGAAAGCGGATGCGATAGGGCCGGTTCATGGATCGCCCCGCGAGCCGCGGCCGCCGCATGGAGAGTAGTTCTAGGTGAAGCGTAGCGTCCTCCTCCTGTCCGGCGCGGTGCAGTTCTGGCTGGCGTTCGGCGGCGCCTCCGCCATGGCGCAGGATCTTCAGGACCGGCCGGTGCCACCGCCGCCGCCCGAAGCCGCGGCAGCGCCAGCCTCCGAGGATGAAATCCGCTTCACCGCGGACCGGCTCGACTATGACACCGAGGCCGATGTGGTCACGGCGACCGGCGACGTGCGGATGTTCCGCCAAGGCGACCGGCTGCGCGCCGACCGGGTCAGCTGGAACCGCAAATCGGGCCAGGTCGTGGCCGAGGGGAACATCGCGGTCACCAACCCGGAGGGCGACACGGCCTATGGCGATCGCATCGAGCTGACCGACTCGTTGAAGGACGGCCTGATCCAGAACATGCTGGTCGTGCTGGACGAGGGCGGCCGGATCGCCGCCCAGCGCGGCAGCCGCGACGCCGGCGGCGTGATCCAGGTCGAGCAGGCCGCCTACAGCCCGTGTGCCGTGACGGATTCCGAAGGCTGCCCCAAGCAACCCTCGTGGCAGATCACCGCCGTTCGGGTGACCTACAATCCGACGGATCATCGCATCCGCTACTCCGGCGCGCAGCTGAAGCTGTTCAATCTGCCGGGCATTCCCCTCCCCGCGTTCAGCCATTCGGTAGGTGGCGGGAGCGCGGGCGGCGTGCTCACCCCATCGTTCCGGATCGACCGGGTGAACGGGGTCGAGGTGGCAGTCCCCTATTACTTCGCGCTCGCGCCGAACCGCGACCTGACCATCACGCCACACATCTTCACCTCGGTTCTGCCGATGCTGGAGGCGGAATACCGGCAGCTCACCGAAACCGGGGCGCTGCGGGTGATCGGATACGGAACCTATAGTCGCCGGAGCGACGAGGTTCTGGACAGCGGGGAGACGGTGAACAGCGAGCGCTCCTTCCGCGGCTATATCGACGCTGTGGGCAGGTTCCAGCTCGATCCCAACTGGAGCGTGAGCGGATCGCTGCGCCTTCAGACCGACGACACGTTCCTGCGTCGGTACGACATCTCCCGCGAAGACCGGCTCCGCAACAACCTGAAGGTCGAGCGGATCGACGAGAATAGCTACCTCTCGATCGATGGCTGGGCGGTGCAGACGATGCGCACCGGGGACAACCAGAAGATGCAGCCGATCGCCCTTCCCGCGATCGACTATCGGCGGCGGATCGAAGGAATCGGCGGGGGCGTCCTGCAGCTTCAGGCGAACTCACTCGCGCTGTTCCGCAAGGAGGGCCAGGATACGCAGCGCGCCTTTGCATCCGCGCAGTGGGATCTGCGGCGCATCACGGACTGGGGGCAGCAGATAACGTTGACCGCCTATGCCCGCGGGGACATCTACAACGCGAACGATACGCTGGAGACGATCGTCGCCAGCTACCGCGGCAACGAGGGCGTGAGCACGCGCGCGATCGGCGCCGTCGCCATCGACGTGCAATGGCCCTTCGTCGGAGAGGTCTTCGGCGGTACCCAGCGGATCACGCCGCGATTGCAGGCGGTGGTGTCGCCGCATGTCGCCAACCTTTCGGTTCCGAACGAAGACGCGCGCGCGGTCGATCTCGAGGACTCCAATCTCTTCGCGCTCAATCGCTTCCCCGGCTACGACCGGTTCGAGGACTCGACGCGGTTTACCTACGGCATCGACTACGCGCTCAACCTGCCGGGCGTGGAAATCAACGCGACCGTGGGGCAAAGCTATCGCCTCTCGAACCGTGAGACGATCCTTCCGGATGGCACAGGGTTGGATGATCGCCTGTCCGATATCGTCGGGCGGACCGAGGTCCGTTTCCGCGACTTCGTGCAGTTCACGCACCGCTATCGTCTCGACAAGGACGGACTGGCCGTGCGCCGCAACGAAGTCGACGCGACGATCGGCTCGCGCAAGACGTACCTCCTGCTGGGCTATCTCCGGCTGAACCGCGATATCGATGCGGTCGAGGACTTGCTGGACCGCGAGGAGGCTCGAGTGGGCGCCCGGGTGCAGTTTGCACCCTTCTGGTCCGTGTTCGGCTCCGCGACCGTCGATCTTACCGACCGCAGCGAGGACGTCCTCTCCGCGGCGGACGGCTTCGATCCGATCCGGCACCGGATCGGCGTCACCTATGAAGACGATTGCCTGCGGCTGGGCGCCACCTGGAAGCGGGACTATCAGGACAACGGCGATGCGCGCGGCGGCAACAGCTACTTGCTGACGCTGGCATTCAAGAACCTGGGCCGCTAAGCCCCTGTTCAGGGACGTGCGGGCAAGGTGAGCGCTGGATTGTGCCCCTGTCGCGCCGGATGGTTGATGAGGTTGAACACCAGGTGATCAAGAATTTCGTGAACGGGCGCCGCTTCCGGAATGCCGCCACGCTGCTGCTGCTCGCCGGTGCGGCGACCGCATCGACGCTTTCTGCACAGGTCGTGCCCGACGACCAGGCGAGCCCCGCGGCGAACCTCAACCTTCCTCAAAATCCGACCATCTTCGGCAAGCAGGATCCGAACGTCCGCAAGGCTACGGCGATCGTCAACAATGCGGTTCTGACCGGTACCGACGTGGACCAGCGCATCGCGCTCGTCGTGGCGCTCAACAACATCAAGCTGAGCCCGGAGGATCGCGACCAGCTGCGCCTGCAGATCGTCCGCCAGCTGATCGACGAGACGCTGCAGATCCAGGAAGCCAAGAACAACGACATCACCGTCACGACGACGGAGATCGACCAGGGCTTTGCCCGCGTCGCGCGCAACTTCAAGCGGACGCCGGACCAGATGCGTGCCTACCTGCGCCAGGTCGGTTCGTCGGAAAAGTCGATGAAGCGCCAGATCGAGGGGGAGCTTGCCTGGAGCCGCCTCCTGCGCAGCCGCGTGGAGCCATTCATCAACGTCGGTGACGAAGAGGTGAAGGCGATCCTGGACCGCCTGGAAGCGGCCAAGGGCACCGACGAGTATCACCTGAAGGAAATCTATCTTTCGGCCACGCCGGATCGAGAGGCGGAGGTGATCGACGCGAGCCGCAAGATCATCGAGCAGATTCGCAAGGGTGCACCGTTCGAGTATTTCGCCTCGAACTTCTCCGAAGCGTCGACGCGTGCGGTGCAGGGAGATTTGGGCTGGATCCGCCTTGCCACCCTGCCGGCGCCGCTCGCCCAGGCAGCGCAGGGCATGGAAGTGGGCCAGATCGCAGGCCCGATCCAGACGCCGGGCGGCTTCTCGATCTTGTATCTGACCGACAAGCGCCAGGTACTGATGGCCGATCCGCGCGACGCGCGCCTCAGCTTGCGGCAGCTCACCAAGAACTTCCCCGCGGGCACGAGCCAGGCACAGGCGACGAAGCTCGCCGCACAGTTCGCAGAGGCGACCAGCAAGATCCGCGGCTGCGGCGAAGTCAGCAAGGTCGCGAGCGACCTCGGCGTGGAAGTCGTGGACAATGACTCGGTGCGCGTCCGGGACCTGCCGCCGGCGCTTCAGGACCTGATGGTGAAGCTGCAAGTCGGCGAAGCCACCCAACCGTTCGGTAGCCCGAGCGAGGGCGTGCGGGTGCTGGTGCTGTGCGGCCGCGATGACAGCCGCACCGCCAGCCTGCCCTCCGCTGAAGCCGTCCAGCAGCAAGTCGAGCAGGAGCGCGTGAACCTGCGTGCCCAGCGCATGCTGCGCGACCTGCGTCGCGACGCCATCGTGGAGTATCGCTGATCCCTAGCGCGATGCCTTCCAGCCAGCGGCCGCCCGAGCTTCCCCCGCTGGCCGTCTCGATGGGCGATCCGGCCGGGATCGGGCCGGAGATCATTGCCAAGGCCTGGAGCGCGCGGGCGCCGCATATGCTCCCGCCGTTCTTCGCGGTCGGCGATCCGCGCGCGGTGTCGCAGGTCTGGGATGGCCCCGTCGTTGCCATCAGCGACCCGCATGAGGCGACTGCCGCGTTCGGCAACGGGCTTCCGGTGATCGCGGCGGCGGATGCTGGCGAGGTCGTTCCCGGGGCGCCCGACATCGACGGTGCACGGTGCGCGCTTCAATCGCTGGAGCTGGCGGCCGGCCTCGCCCGATCGGGAGCCGCCAGCGCGGTGATCACCGGGCCGGTTTCCAAAAAGCAGCTGTACGACATCGGGTTTACCTATCCCGGCCAGACGGAGTTCGTGGCGGAGCGGTGCGGCGTCGCGCATGAGAACGCAGTGATGATGCTCGCCGGCCCTACCCTCCGGGTAGTTCCGATCACCACGCACATCCCGCTGCGGAGTGTTGCGAATACGATCAGCATCGAGTTGATCGTCGCCAAGGCGCGCGCCACGGCTCGGGGCCTCCAGCGGAACTTCGGCATCCTGAAGCCGCGCCTGGCCTTCGCCGGGTTCAATCCGCATGCCGGAGAAGGTGGTGCGATTGGTAGTGAGGAGATCGACTTCCTGATCCCCGCCATCGAACAGCTTCAGGCAGAAGGCATCGACGCGGTCGGCCCGTATGCAGCGGATACCATGTTCCACCCCCGTGCGCGCGCACTCTACGACGTGGCGCTGTGCCTCTATCACGACCAGGCGCTGATCCCGATCAAGACCCTCCACTTCGATGAGGGCGTGAACATGACCCTCGGCCTCCCCATCGTACGCACGTCGCCGGATCACGGCACCGCGTTCGGGATCGCCGGACGCAATGAGGCGGAACCGGGAGCGATGATCGCAGCGATCCGCATGGCTGCACAGGCCGCAGCCGTGCGGCGCACCAGCGCCTGCCAGTAGCATCCATGGACACGCTGCCCCCGCTCCGGGAGGTTATCCGCCGCCACGGTCTGAGCGCAAGCAAGGCGCTCGGCCAGAACTTCCTGTTCGACGGGCAGCTTCTGGCCCGGATCGCTCGTGTGCCAGGTGATCTCGCCGGGCAGGCAGTGCTCGAAGTCGGCCCTGGGCCAGGCGGGCTGACCCGCGCTCTGCTCGCTGCCGGAGCAAAGGTGACGGCGATCGAGCGCGACCATCGCTGCATCCCTGCCCTCCAGGAGCTGTCCGAGGCCTACCCGGGCAAGCTCCGGCTCATCGAGGGGGACGCGCTGGAGATCGACGCGCCGGCGCTGTTCGAAGGCCGCCCGCATATCGTCTCTAACCTGCCGTACAATGTCGGCACGGCGCTGCTGATCGGCTGGCTCTCGTCGGAGTGGTCTCCCTGGTGGCAGAGCCTGACGCTGATGTTCCAGAAGGAAGTCGCCGAGCGCATCGTCTCGCAGGCAGGTGAGGAAGCCTATGGCCGACTGGCAGTCCTCGCGCAGTGGCGATCGACGGCGCGTATCGCGATGCCGGTGCATCGCTCCGCCTTTACCCCGCCGCCCAAGGTGATGTCCGCCGTGGTGCACATCCTTCCTGCCGAGATGCCGGAGGGTGTGCGATTGGCGACGCTGGAGCGGATCACCGCTGCCGCATTCGGGCAGCGTCGCAAGATGCTTCGGCAGAGCCTGAAGCCGGTCGCCGGCGCACTCGACGCAGCCGAGCGCATCGGGATCGACGTCACCCGGCGTGCGGAAACGGTCCGGGCGGAGGAGTTCGTTGCCCTGGCGCGGGCGCTCGACGCGCCGGCGAGCTGATCCGTCTTACGGCTTGGCGGGGGTCGCCGCCGGTGCCTGGGCAGGCGTGACCGATTGCTGCGCGGTAGCGGTTGCCGGCGGCCCCTTGCTGATCGCAGCGGCGAGGGCCGTCGCGTCCGTGCAGTCGTTGCCGCACAGCTTCCGGATCTTCGCCAGATTTTCCTGCGCCTTCACCATGGCGCCCTTCGCCACCAGCGCCTCACCCTGCCCGCGTAGCGCCCGCAGGTCGGTCGGCTCCAGTGCCAACGCCTCACGGTAGAGCCGGATCGACTGCCCGGGCAGCCCGCGGGCCCGCGCGATCTCCGCCAGCACGTTGAAGGCCTGTCGGTTGCGCGGGTCGACCGCCAGCGCGGTTTCGATCAGACCCGCTGCCCGGTCCAGCTGTCCGGCCGCGCGCGCGGCCTCCCCCTGTTGCAGCAACGCCATCGACCGCGGGTTGATCTGGTCGTCCGGACGCTGGCCGCTCAGCGACGTGGAGATGCTGACGAGCGCCAGTGCAGCTGCCGCCGTCAGAGTGGTGAGGCGCATGATCTTCTCCGTTAGCGTCACGAGTGCACGGCTATCATGCGCGCACCAGCCTCGCGACAAAAAAGCCGTCTGTGCCATCGTGCGCGGGCGTCAGGCGGCGCCCGTCGCCATGCCGTCGGCCGACGGCGGCTTCGATCGGCGCAGCCGTCCAGCCAGGGTGCCGGCTCAGGAAGGCTGCGATCTGGTCCCGTCCCTCTGGGTCCAGCAGAGAACACACGACATAAGTAAGGGCTCCGCCAGGGCGTACCAACTCCGCGGCGACGTCGAGCAGCCGAGACTGCACCTCCGCGAAGCGGGCAAGCCGCTCAGGCGTCAGCCGCCATCGCGCCTCGGGATTTCGTCGCCAGGTCCCGGTGGCCGAGCAAGGCGCGTCGACCAGCACGATATCGGCGCTTCCGTGAAGGTCTGCCAGTCCTTCGGCTTCGCGCTTGGGGTCGAGCAGCCGGGTTTCCGCGATGGTGACACCCGCTCGTGCGGCGCGTTCGGGAAGTCGGGAAAGCCGCGCGCGATCGGTATCGCTCGCCACGATCCGTCCGCGGTTCTCCATTGTGGCCGCCAGGGAGAGGGTCTTGCCGCCCCCTCCTGCGCAAAGATCCACGACGCACGTGCCGGGCTCCGCACCTGCGAGGCTGCCGACGATCTGGCTGCCCGCATCCTGCACTTCGATGCGGCCTTCCCGCCATGCGGGCAACGGCTCGACCGGGGCGTCTGTCCCCAGCCTGAGCGCGTCCGGTGCAAACGGCAGCGGCTCCCCGCCGATCTCCGCCTGTACCGAGGCGCGATCCGCCTTCAGGCGGTTGACCCGCACGTCGACGGGCGCCCGCTCCAGGAGCGCAGCGACTTCGTTCGTGTCGAGCCCGGAAGCCGCGAACGCCTCGATCAGCCACGCAGGCGCGAGCGCCGCCTCCGCCTCGGGTTCATCCGCCTGGATCGGAGCCGGTCCGTAGCCGGAACCGTCGAAGCACTCGGCCAATTCTGGACGGCCACGCGCCAGCGCGACCATCGCCGCACGGCCGCTCGCCGGCCGCTCCCCGAAGCTGCGGATCGCTTCGTAGACAAGCCCGCGGACCGCCCGCCGGTCCTTGGATCCGGCGTAGCGCCGGGCCGCAAAGAAGCGCTGGGCGACCGTGTCGGCGGCCGCACCCCCGCTGCGAGCCGCCTCTATCACGGCATCCAGCAAGTCGATTGCGGCCTGCGCCCGCGCAGCCGGTGTCACGGCAGCACCCTCGTCGTGCAGTCAGCGGGTCGGATAGTTGGGCGCTTCACGCGTGATCGTCACATCATGCACATGGCTCTCGCGAAGCCCCGCGCCGGTGATACGAACGAAGCGCGCGCGCTGCTGAAGCTCCGGGATCGTGTGCGAACCCGTGTAGCCCATCGCCGCCTTCACGCCGCCGACCAACTGGTGGATCACGTCGCGCGCCGGGCCCTTGTAGGGCACCTGCCCCTCGATGCCCTCCGGCACCAGCTTCAGCTGATCCTTGATGTCCTGCTGGAAATAGCGGTCGGCCGATCCCTTCGCCATCGCGCCGACGGAGCCCATGCCGCGGTACGACTTGTAGGCGCGGCCCTGGTACAGAAAGGTCTCGCCGGGCGCCTCTTCGGTGCCTGCGAGAAGCGATCCGATCATCACCGCGGATGCGCCGGCAGCCAGCGCCTTGGCCACGTCGCCCGACGTGCGGATGCCGCCGTCCGCGATCACGGGCACGCCTGACTTGCGGGCTTCCTTGGCCGATTCCATCACCGCGGTCAGCTGCGGCACACCGATGCCCGCGACCACGCGGGTGGTGCAGATGGAGCCGGGGCCGATCCCCACCTTGATGCCGTCGGCGCCCGCATCGATCAGCGCACGGGTCGCCTCGGCCGTGGCGACATTGCCTGCGATCACCTGGACGGAGTTCGACAGCTTCTTCACGCGTTCCACGGCGCGCGCGACCTCGCGGTTGTGGCCGTGCGCCGTATCGATGACGATGAGGTCGCACTCGGCATCCACCAGGGCGGCGGTACGCTCATAGCCCTTGTCGCCGACGGTGGTCGCGGCTGCCACGCACAGCCGGCCGGCGGCGTCCTTGGTGGCCGAAGGATAGGTGACCGCCTTCTCGATGTCCTTGACCGTGATGAGGCCGACGCAGCGGTACGCCTCGTCGACGACCAACAGCTTCTCGATGCGACGCTGGTGGAGCAGGCGGCGCGCTTCTTCCTGGCTGACGCCGGCTGGGACCGTCGCGAGATTGTCGCGCGTCATCAACTCGGAGATCGGCTGCGCCGGGTTCTCGGCGAACCGGACGTCGCGATGGGTGAGGATGCCAACCAGCTTGCCCGTCGGGTCCGTCACCGGGATGCCGCTGATCCGATGGCGCTCCATCAGGAGCCGCGCTTCCGCGAGCGGTGCGTCTGCCAAGATGGTGATCGGGTTGACCACCATGCCCGACTCGAAGCGCTTGACCGCGCGCACCGCGGCGACCTGTTGCTCAATGTCGAGGTTGCGATGGAGGACGCCGATGCCGCCGAGCTGGGCCATCACGATCGCCATGTCCGCCTCGGTCACGGTATCCATTGCCGAGGACAGAAAGGGGATGTTGAGCGCGAGGCTGCGGGTCACCTGCGTCCGCGTGTCCGCCTGGCTGGGCAGAACGTCGGATTCCGCCGGGTACAGGAGAACGTCGTCGAAGGTGAGACCGAGAGGGATGTCCATGGGGGCGCCAGATCCTGCGGGAGTCGAAGGTTGGCGGCCCATGTAACCAAGGTCATGCCGCCGCGCTAGGGGGCGATTGGCGCCAGCGCATCGACGTGCGCCTGGAGATAGGCACTGACTTCGCCGACCAGCGAGCCGCCGAAGCGCGGGTTGATCTCCAGGATCTGCGGGCGCCCGTCCTCCAGCTTGTAGTTGAAGCAGCAGGTACCCTCGTACTCCATCGCGTCCAGGACGGCACAGCAGAGCGATAGCGCGTCACCGGGATCGGCAGGCACGACCGCCTTGGCTCCCTGAGCCCCGCCTCGCACGGCCAGAGGCGTTCCCATGTCGTATCGGTAGCAAAGCTGGAAACGGACATGCCCGTCGATGCGCAGCAGGTGCAGGACATATTCGTCGGCGCCCGACACCGCCCGTTGATGGAACGAGTCTTCCGGGATGGCGCCGATCGCCGCCGCCTCCGCGGCATCGCGCACCATCACGCAACCTGCCCCGAAGTTTCCGTGGCGGGACTTGCGGATATAGGGGAAGCAGTCCGGCTCGGCGTCCAGCAGCGCCGGGACGTTCTCTCCGAAGCCGTGCTCGATCAGCCACTCGTTGCATGCGAGCTTGTCGTCGCACAGTGCCACGAGCTCCGGACTCGGCAGCACCGCGCGGCGGACGCCGTCGAAGTTCGCTGGGCGTGCCTGCGCAATCTGCGCGACGCTAAGCGGCACCACCAGATCGAAGCCTGCGAAGTCCGCAGAAGCGAGGTACGCGAAGCTCGGCTCGAACCGCGCACGGTCGATGAACTGGGCGATTGCCGGCGCTTGCGTGGAATGCTCGCCGAACAGCACGCGGCGGATCATGGGTGCGCCGCCAGGCGGCGGGCGAGATGGGCTGTCCTCATGGCGCTGTCATGCTAGCAAAGCCGCTCAATTCCAACCCGGGGCCAATGTCGCTGCCCCGGACTTGTCCTGTCCTTGAGGAGCCCGCATGACCCTGACCCGCCGCGAACTTCTGGCTGCCGGGGCGGCCGCCGCTGCGACCCAGGCTCTGCCGGCGACCGCTTTCGCCGCCACGGGAGCCGACGCCGCGGCGGAAGCGCTGTTGTCGCAGATCGCGGAATCCCTGCTGGCGGATATGCCCGAAACGGCATCGGGACTGGGGATCGACACGGGCAAGCGGGCAGCGCTCAAGTCCAGGCTCGGCGACCGCTCCCCTGCGGGTCAGGCGAAGCTGCGCCAGCACCTCACGGATCATGTGCGTCGCCTGAAGGCAATCGACCCGGCGCAGCTCTCGACGGCCACGCGTACCGATGTGGACGTCGTTCGCACGGCGTTCGAGACTGCGCTTGAAGGCTTCGCCCAACCCTATGGCGACGTCGCGGTCGGGGGCTGGCGCAACACGCCCTACGTGGTCGTGCAGAACGTCGGGGCATATCTGGACACCCCACGCTTCCTGGACAGCGATCACAAGATCGAGACCCGGGCGGATGCAGAGGCATTCGTCGCGCGGGTCAACGCCTATGCCGATCAGCTCGACGGCGAGACCGAGCGCCTGCGCGCTGCGACGGCGCTGGGCGTGATCCCGCCCGACTTCCTGCTCGACAAGACCCTGGCACAGATCGGCAAGAGCCATGCCGGGACGGTGACCGAATGGGATATCTACAAAAGCTATGCCAGCCGCACCGCCAAGATCCCAGGTGCGGACGCGAAGGCTGTTGCGCAGCTATTGGAGCAGAAGGTCCGACCCGCGCTGCTTCGCCAGGAGGCGGCGCTAAAGGATCAGCGGACAACGGCGACCAGTGACGCCGGCGCCTGGAAGCTTTCGAACGGCGATGCCTACTACGCCTGGGCGCTCCGGGCCTCGACGACGACCAACATGACGCCCGATGAGGTCCACACCATGGGCCGCGAGGAACTCGCGCGGCTTCAGGCGGAGATGGATACGATCCTGAAGCCGCTCGGCTACACCAAGGGCACCGTCGGCGAGCGGATGACGGCGCTTGGCAAGGACCCGCGCTTCCTGTTCCCGAACGACGACAAGGGTCGCGAGCAGATCATCGCGCTGCTGACCGACCGCATCCAGGACATGCGCGCCCGCATGCCGCGCGCCTTCCACACGCTGGTTCCCGGTCGCGCCGAGGTGCGCCGTATTCCCCTGGTGGAGGAAGCGGGCGCGCCCGGTGCCTATGGCGGACCGGGCTCGATCGACGGCAGCGTTCCGGGCAAGCTGTGGATCAACCTGCGCACCACGGAGATTTGGCCCCGCTACGCGCTTCCCACCCTTTCCTATCATGAAGCGATCCCCGGGCACGTCTGGCAGGGCGAATATACGTTCCGCCTGCCGCTCATTCGGTCGCTGCTCGGGTTCAACGCCTTCTCCGAAGGCTGGGCGCTCTACGGCGAGCAGCTTGGCGACGAGCTGGGTGTCTACGAGAAGGATCCCGTGGGGCGGCTCGGCTATCTTCAGTCGATCGCCTTCCGCGCCTGTCGTCTGGTGGTCGACAGCGGCCTCCACGCGAAGCGGTGGACGCGCGAGCAGGCGATCCAGTGGTTCGCCACCACCAACGGCTCGACCGTGGAGGAGGTAAGCGGCGAAGTGGACCGCTATTGCTCCTGGCCCGGCCAGGCCTGCGGCTACAAGGTCGGGCATTCGGAAATCAACCGGCTTCGGCGCGAGGCGCAGCAGGCGCTTGGCGACCGCTTCGACTTCCGCGGGTTCAACGACGCGGTGATCACCGGCGGCGGCGTGCCCATGACCGTGCTGGAGCGAAACATCGACGGCTTCATCGCCAAGGCGCGGGGGTGACCCCGCGCACGCGCCGGCGTCACGATGCCGTCGAGGTTGAGCCTCCCACCTCTTTGGGATACCGCCGGGGCATGGCAGCGAAACCAGGGGACCAGCGATGACGGCGACGATCGCGCTCGTCGATGACGATCGCAACATCCTGACCTCGGTCTCGATCGCCCTTCAAGCGGACGGATTCTCGACGCGCGTCTATTCGGACGGCGAGGCGGCGCTGAAGGCGTTGATCGACAACCCGCCGGACCTTGCCGTGCTGGACATCAAGATGCCCAAGATGGACGGGCTCGAGCTGCTGCGGCGCCTGCGCGAGAAGAGCCAGATCCCGGTGATCTTCCTGACCTCCAAGGACGACGAGCTCGACGAGGCCCTCGGCCTGGCGATGGGAGCCGACGATTACATCGCCAAGCCCTTTTCCCAGCGGCTGTTGATTGCCCGCATCCGCGCGATCCTCCGCCGTGCCGAAGCGCCCGCGCTCGCTCTCGGCGCGGGCGAGGAGCCCCCGCAGCCGGTTCTCGTCCGCGGGCGTCTGTCGATGGATCCGGCGCGCCACCGGGTTACCTGGAACGGCGGCCCGGTGACGCTCACGGTCACCGAGTTCCTGATCCTCGAGACGCTGGCACAGCGTCCCGGTATCGTGAAGACGCGCAACCAGCTGATGGACGCGGCCTACCAAGACGATATCTATGTCGACGACCGGACGATCGACAGCCACATCAAGCGCATTCGGCGCAAGTTCCGGCAGGTAGACTCCGAGTTCGACGCCATCGAGACGCTCTATGGCGCCGGCTACCGCTTCTCGGAGGAATAGGGAGCAGGCGCTGGGCCCCCGCCGCTCGGGGCGGGTTTCGCTCACGCCGCGCATCCTGTTCGTCAACATCTTCGCCCTGGCGCTTGTCGCCGGCGGCTTCTTCTATCTGGACAGCTTTCGCGCGCGCATCCTCGATGAGCGGGTGAGCCAGGCCGAGCGGGAGATTGCGCTCACCGGCGAGGCGCTGCGCGCGGTGGACCCGGAAGCACGTACCCGGCTCCTGCTGCGAATGGCCCGCGCCCAGGGTGCGCGACTGCGCGTGTACGACGCCGGTGGCGTCGAGCGCTTCGACAGTCGCGCGGCGGGCGTGGAGAATTTCCGACTGCGGGATCCCGACAAGGAGCCGTGGCAGCAAGATGTCGCGCGGCTGCTCGACGCGATGATCGACACCGTGGCCGGCACCCGCCGTGCGCCGCTGTACCGCGAGCGGGGCAAGGCGGACGGGCTGAAATGGCCGGAGGTAGTCAGCGCAGCCGCCACGGGGAGAGGCGTCGCAACCGTCTGGCGCGCACCGGATCGCTCGCCGGTGATCACGGCAGCCGCCCCCCTCGCGGCCGGTGCCACGCTGCATTCGACGGTGGATGCCCGCGACATCGTCCAGACCGTTCGCGCCGAACGCCTGCGGTTGAGCGTCGTCCTGCTGGTAGTGGCGCTCGTCTCCATACTGCTGTCGCTGTTTCTCGCGCGGACGATCGTGCAGCCGCTCCGGTTGCTCGCGCGTGCGGCGGTGCGCGTCCGCCTGGGCCGGGCGCGCGAGGTCGTCGTGCCCCGCCTACCCTACCGACGGGACGAGATCGGGATGCTGGCCCGCGCGATTTCCGACATGAGCGGCGCCCTGCGCGCCCGGATCGACGCGACGGAAGCCTTCGCCGCGGATGTGACGCACGAACTCAAGAACCCCCTCGCCTCGCTGCGCTCTGCGATGGACAGTCTCGACCACGTCAAGGACCCTGCCTTGCAGGAACGGCTGATGGCGATCATGCGGGACGATGTGCACCGCTTAGACCGGCTGATCAGCGACATCTCGGATGCTTCGCGCTTGGACGCGCAGTTGAGCCGCGCCAAGTTCGAGCCGATCGACGTGGCGGCGCTGCTGGAGGCGCTGGTTCGCCTGCGCGCCGAACGCGAGCCGGTCAGAGGCGTGCGCGTCCGCTTCGATCGGCTCAGCGAAGGGCCTTTGCTCGTCTCCGGCGAAGGCTCGCGGCTGGAGCGGGTGTTCGAGAACCTGCTGGACAACGCCGTCTCCTTTTCGCCCGACGATGGACTCGTCACCGTGTCGGCGGTCGCCGAGGACAGCTCGATCGTGGTTCGCGTGGAAGACGAGGGTCCCGGCGTGCCCGAGGAAGCGCGGGACGCGATCTTCCGCCGCTTTCACTCGGTCCGTCCGGCCAGCGAGGCTTTCGGCACCCACTCGGGCCTGGGCCTTGCCATCGCGCGCACCATTGTCGAAGGGCATGGAGGCATGATCGCCGTCGAATCCCGAGAAGACCGCCTGAGTGGTGCCCGCTTCGTTGTCCGCCTGCCGCAGGTGGCGGCGTGATGACGGCTGCCGAGACACTCCACGCCTGCTGTGTCGCCATCGACGGCCGTGGCGTGCTGATCGAAGGAGAGTCGGGCGCTGGCAAGTCCGACCTGACGCTCCGGCTGGTGGATCGCGGCGCCGAGCTGGTCAGCGACGACTATACGGTGCTTGAGGTGCAGGAATCCCGCCTGGTGGGTCGCGCACCGGAACGAATTGCGGGGCGGATCGAAGTGCGCGGGATCGGCATTGTCTCTTTGCCCTTCCGGAACGAGGTACCCGTCGCCATGATGGTCCGCATCGAGCCCACTCCAGAGCGGCTGCCGGAACGCCCGGAGCAGCGCTGCATCGCCGGTATCAAAATCCCGCTCGTAGAGCTTCCTGCCCTCGAGCCCTCTGCACCGATCAAAGTGGAACTCGCCCTTCGCATGCTCGCGGGCGCTGCATGAGCGCGCGGAACGAGCCCCAGCGCATTCTTCTCGTCACCGGCCTGTCCGGCGCGGGCAAGTCGACCGTGCTCAAGACGCTTGAGGATCTCGGCTGGGAAGTGGTCGACAACCTGCCGCTGCTGCTGCTCGATCGCCTTCTTGCGACCGAGCAGCCGGTCACCCACCGCGAAGGTGGTCAGCCGCTGGCCATCGGCATCGGTTCGCGCACCCGCGGCTTCGACGCGGAGAGCATCGTCCGCCGCATCAAGCTCCTGAACGAGGAAGGCGGCCGCGACATCGGCACGCTGTTCCTCGACTGTGCCAGCACCGAACTGGAGCGGCGTTACGCGGAGACTCGGCGGCGGCACCCGCTCGCGCTCGATCGCCCAGCGAGCGACGGCATCGCGCGGGAGCGGGAGCTCCTGGCGCCACTGCGCCGCTGGGCGAGCCAGCTCGTCGACACCACCGACATGTCCGCGGCCGACCTGGCGCAGCAGGTCCGCGTCACCTATTCGATCCCGGGCCACGGCGAGCCGACGCTGTCGGTGCTTTCGTTCGGGTTCGCACGGGGACTGCCACGCAACGCCGATATCGTCTTGGACATGCGCTTCCTGCAAAATCCCCATTGGGTGCCGGAGTTGCGCCCCGGAACGGGACAGGACGCCGACGTTGCCGCCTATGTGGCGGAGGATCCGGCCTATCCAGCGGCGATGCAGGCGATCGAGACGTTGCTGGGCACCCTCCTCCCGCGCTACCGGGCCGAAGGAAAGGCCTATGTTACGGTCGCGTTCGGGTGTACCGGGGGGCGACACCGTTCGGTCCACGTCGCAGAACGGATGGCGTCATGGTTGCGCGACGCAGGATTTTCGCCCACGGTGACCCACCGCGATCTGGGAACAATTCCCCAGAACTCGCTGGAGGATGCACCGCAGGCTCCATGAATCGCTCGGGGGCTCGAGAGAAATGATCGGCTTGGTACTCGTGACGCACGGGCGGCTCGCAGAAGAGTTCGTCGTCGCGATGGAGCATGTCGTCGGCCGGCAGGAACGGATCGCAACCGTCTGCATCGGCCCGGAAGACGACATGGAAGAACGCCGCGCGGACATCGCGCACGGCATCGAGGAAGTGAACGACGGCAACGGCGTCATCGTGCTGACCGACCTGTTCGGTGGCACCCCGTCGAACCTCGCCATTTCGCTGATGGAGACGGGACGGATCGAGGTGATCGCCGGCATCAACCTGCCGATGCTGATTCGCCTCGGCGGTGCGCGCAAGACGATGAAGGTCGTCGAGGCCGTGGCGGCCGCGCGCGACGCCGGGCGCAAGTATATCTCCGTCGCCTCGGAAGTGCTTGGGGAAGCTGCTGCATGAGCGAGGTCCGCCGTGAAGTCCGCATCGCCAACCGGCGCGGCTTGCATGCCCGTGCCAGCGCGAAGTTCGTGACCCTGGCCTCGAGCCAGCCGATCCCGCTCACGGTGGAAAAGGACGGCTCGCAGGTTACCGCCACCTCGATCATGGGCCTGATGATGCTAGGTGCGGCCATGGGCGACACGATCGTGATCAGTGCCACTGGACCGGAAGCCGATCGCGTGGTCGGCGAGATGGTTGCCCTCGTCGAGGATCGTTTCGGCGAGGATTGATCCTCGCTCCTGCTGCCATGCCCAGAGAAATCACCGCCTTTTCGAACCCGCTGGTGAAACGGGTCCGTACCCTTCGCGACAAGAAGCACCGCCGCGACGAGGGGCTCTTCCTGGCCGAGGGGCTCCGCATCCTGACGGAGGCGCGGGAGGCCGGCCACCTGCCCCGCTACCTGTTCTACACGCGCGCGAGTGCCGACCATGCGCTGGTTCGGCCATTGGTCGCCGCCTGTGAAGCTGCGGGCGGCGAGGCGATCGAAACGAATGCCGACATCCTTTCCAAGCTTTCGGGCAAGGACAACCCGGGTGCGGTGCTCGGCGTCTATGACGAATTGCCGACTGCGCTCGATCGACTGGATCGCAACACCGCCCCCCTGTGGCTCGTGGCCGAGCGGCTCCGGGATCCGGGCAACCTGGGTACGATCCTGCGAACGGCGGATGCCACCGGCGCAGGCGGCGTGATCCTGCTCGACGACTGCGTCGATCCCTTCTCGGTCGAAGCCGTGCGGGCGAGCATGGGCGCGATCTTCACCGTGCCGTTCGCGCGGGCGCGATGGGACGAGTTCCGCGACTGGTTGCGCTCGGGTCCGGGTCAACTGGTCGGGCTCAGTCTCGACACGCAGCATGACTACCGCACCCCGGCCTATCAGGCGCCGACATTCCTGCTGACGGGCAACGAGGCCCAAGGAATGCCCGACTTCATGGCGGCGGAATGCGACCTGCTGGTCAAGATCCCGATGCGGGGCAAGGCCGACAGCCTCAACGCGGCCGTCGCAACCGCCGTGATGGCCTACACCGTGCTGGATCGCCTGGAGCAGCCGCCGACCCGCTGATCGCCTGCCGACCTGCCGCCGGCGACACCGGCAGCACGTCGGAAACACGTCACTCGGCCGGTTGGGGTTCCGCTGCCGGCAACACCGCGGCCAGCTTGGTCAGCGGCCGGGTCGTCTGCTCCACGACCGGGAGCGGATCGAGCGACTTGCCCGCGGTATCGATGTTGAGCGTCTCGAAGCGCTTAGCGGAGGTCAGCACCTGCGACTCCAGGCTGCCGACGAAGGCATTGTAGGCGCTGGTCGCGGTCTCCAGGTTCTTGCCGAGCTTCGCGACATGGGCCCCCATGGTGCAGAGGCGGGTATGGAGCTCCTTGCCCAGTTCCGCGATCTGGCGGGCTTCGCCAGCAAGCTTCTCCTGCCGCCACACTGCCGCCACGGTCCGGGCAATTGCGATCAGGTTGGTCGGGGTGGCGATCAGCACCCGACGGTCGAAGGCGAAGTCCCATAGATCCGGCGCATGCTCCAGGGCCGCCGAGAGGAAGTGCTCGCCCGGCACGAACATGATGACATAGTCGGGCGTGTCGTCGAACTGCGCCTGGTACGACTTCGCCCCCAGCTGCGTGATGTGCGTCTTCATCGACACCACGTGCGCCTGCATGTGGGTCGCGCGTTCGCGTTCGTCCAGCGCGCCATGTGCGTCCTGATAGGCGTTCAGCGACACCTTGGCATCGATCACCAGGCTCTTGCCGCCAGGGACGCGGACGATGGCGTCGGGACGAAGCCGCCCGCCCTCGCTCTCGACGCTCACCTCCATCGCGAAGTCGGTGTGTTCGGCCAGCCCGCAGGTCTCCAGGACGTTGCGGAGCTGCTGCTCGCCCCAGCGCCCGCGCGCCTTGGGCGCGGAGCGCAGCGCGTTGACGAGCTTCGCTGCCTCGCTCTTCACCGACTCCTGCCCGATGCGCATCGCCTCCATCAGCCCCGCAAGGTTGCCGTAGGCCTCCTTGCGCTCGCCCTCGACCTTGCTGACGTTCTGCTCATAGCGCTGGAGCGTCTGCTCGACGGGTGCGAGCAGCGCCTTCAGCTTCATCTCGTTGGTCTCGCCGGCCTGCTGGAACCGCTCGCTGGCCCGCTCCAGGAAGGTCCGCTGCGCCCCGTCGAGCATCACCTGGGCAGTCTCACGGAACTGCGCCGACATCGCCTCGCGCGCGTCCTTGAACTCCTGGAGGCGCTCGTCGAACGCTTCGGCGGTGGCCTTCAACCGGGCATGCTCGACCCGCTCCGTCTGGAGGTCGCGACGGAGCCCCTCGACCTCCTGGCGCAGGGTGCCCGCCTCTTTCGCGCGTTCGCTTGCGAGCGCGAGATCCGCGATCGCCGCCTTGAAGTCGGCCTCTCGCCGGTCCCTCTCGCCCCGCGCCTCGGCGATGCCACGCTGCCCGAGGAACCAGCCAAGCGCGAGCCCCACGACCATCGCCAGCACGATCACCAGCAGAACCACAGCGTCCATCAACTTAAACCCCTCACGCGAACGAACCCGGAACTTACGCGTCCGCCCAAGAGGTCACAAGCAGAACATCGGCAACGTGCCGGGCGCTCCGCACCAGAGCCTGTCCAACCACCCTTCCCGCCGGCACCCCGCTCGCCTAAGCCGCACCGATGCCGACCGACATTGAAATCTCGCGCGCCGCAACCCTGCTCCCGATCACCGAAGTAGCGGCGAAGCTCGACATCCCGCCTCAGGCGGTGGAGCCCTATGGCCACCACAAGGCGAAGATCGCAGTCGAAGCGCTGCGGAAGCGGGATACGGCCGGCAAGCTTATCCTAGTCACGGCGATCAATCCCACGCCCGCCGGCGAAGGCAAGACCACGACCTCGGTCGGACTTGCCGACGCCCTTTCGCGAAGCGGCCGCCGCACCGCGCTGTGCCTGCGCGAGCCATCGCTTGGTCCCTGCTTCGGCACCAAGGGCGGGGCAGCCGGCGGCGGCTATGCGCAGGTCGTACCGATGGAGGACATCAACCTCCATTTCACCGGCGATTTCCATGCGATCACCAGTGCCCACAACCTGCTCGCCGCCATGATCGACAACCACATCTACTGGGGCAACGTGCTCGGGCTGGACGTGCGCCGCATCACCTGGCGCCGGGTCGTCGACATGAACGACCGCGCGTTGCGCGACATCGTCCACTCCCTTGGTGGCGCCACCAACGGGTACCCGCGAGAATCCGGGTTCGACATCACCGTCGCTTCCGAGGTGATGGCGATCCTGTGCCTGGCGAGCGACCTCGCCGACCTGGAGGCCCGCCTGGGCCGCATCATCGTCGGCTACACCGCCGACCGCCGCGCCGTCACCGCGCGCGACCTGAATGCCGCGGGCGCGATGGCGGCGTTGCTCGCGCAGGCCGTGAAGCCCAACCTCGTCCAGACGCTGGAGGGCACTCCCGCCTTTGTCCATGGCGGCCCCTTCGCCAACATCGCGCATGGCTGCAACTCGGTGATCGCCACGCGCACCGCGCTCGGCCTCGCCGACTATGTCGTGACGGAAGCGGGGTTCGGGGCTGATCTGGGCGCGGAGAAGTTCTTCGACATCAAGTGCCGGATGGCCGAACTCGCACCGGATGCGGCGGTGATCGTGGCCACTGTGCGGGCGCTCAAGATGAACGGCGGGATCGCCAAGGCGGATCTCGCAACGCCCGACGTTGCCGCCGTGCAGCGGGGTGGCGCGAACCTGATGCGCCACCTGGAGAACGTCCGCCAGTTCGGCGTACCGGCGATGGTGGCGATCAACCGCTTTGCTTCGGACACGGAAGAGGAGATCGCGGCCGTGCGCGCGATCGCCGCGGAACAGGGTTGCGAGGCGGTGGTCTGCACCCACTTTTCCGATGGCGGAGCGGGCGTTGGCGAACTGGCGGAGGCGGTCGCGGCGCTGGCCGATTCAGGCTCGGCGCGGTTCATGCCGCTCTATGACGATCGCCTGAGCCTGTTCGACAAGATCAACACGGTCGCGAAGCGGATCTACCGTGCCGAGGAGGCGGTGGCAGACGCGAGCGTCCTCGCGCAGCTTCGTCGCTGGGAGGCTGGCGGCTTCGGCGACCTGCCGGTCTGCATGGCGAAAACTCAGTACAGCTTCTCGACCGATCCGACCCGGCTTGGCGCTCCATCGGGACATGTGGTGCACGTGCGCGAAGTGCGCCTCGCCGCAGGTGCCGGCTTCGTGGTGGCGATCTGCGGGGAGATCATGACCATGCCTGGCCTACCGCGGGTACCCGCAGCAGAGGGCATCCGCGTCAACGCGGCCGGGCAGATCGACGGACTCTCGTGAGGGGACCGGGCGGCGGGACGATGCCCCGCCGTCGCGATCAAGCCGCCTTGCGCGCCTTGTTCAGCCGCTTGATGACCATCTCCCGCTTCAACCGCGAGAGGTGGTCGATGAACAGCACGCCGTTCAGATGATCCATTTCGTGCTGGAGACAGGTCGCGAGCAGCCCCTCGAGCCATTCATCATGCTCCACCCCCTGCTCGTCCAGCCAGCGCACGCGGCAGCGCGCCGGCCGCTCGACATCCGCAAACTGGTCCGGGATCGACAGGCAGCCTTCCTTGTACAGGGAGCATTCGTCGGAGGTTTCGAGGATCTCGGGATTGACGAAGGCGCGCGGCTCCTTAACCGGCTTGCCCTCTTCATCCTCCTGCTCCTGCAGATCGATCACCAATACCCGCTTGGGAACCGCAACCTGAATCGCCGCAAGGCCGATGCCGGGCGCATCGTACATCGTGTCGAACATGTCGGCGATGAGCGTGCGAACCTCGTCGTCGACCGTATCCACGGGGGTGGAAATCAGCCGCAGGCGCGGATCGGGAATCTCGATGATGGGCAGGATGGCCATGGGCGCTAGCTAGGTAAGCCCCCCCGGCACGTCAAGCGATGCACTCACACCACGGGTCGTCGCGCTCGCAGCGCCTGTGCCAAGGTACCCTCGTCCAGATAATCGAGCTCGCCGCCCACCGGCAAGCCATGCGCCAGCTGCGTGATCCGCACCGGATAGGCCTCGATCCGCTCTGCCAGATAGTGCGCAGTCGTCTGTCCCTCCAGCGTCGCGTTCATCGCGAGCACCACCTCGTCGACGCCGCCATCGGCCACGCGCGCGACGAGCCGTTCGATCGCAAGGTCTTCCGGGCGAACGCCCTCGAGCGCGGACAGCCGCCCACCCAGAACGTGGAAGCGGCCCGGGAACAGGCGGGAGCGCTCCAAAGCCCACAGATCCGCCACTTCCTCCACGACGCACAGCGCACGCGCGTCCCGCCGCGGATCGGCACAGACGGCGCAAGGGTCGCTGGTATCGACATTGCCGCAGACCGAGCAGGTGGACAGCCGCTCGCTCACCCGCTCCAAGGCGCCGAGCAGCGGAACCAGCGCCGTTTCGCGCTTCTTGATGAGGTGCAATACGGCCCGACGCGCGGAGCGTGGGCCAAGGCCCGGCAAGCGGGACAGCGCCTGCGTCAGCGCCTCGATCTCTGGGGAAGCCATCGCTACGACAGATAGGGGGTTGCGTGCCGGGCCGCTAGCGTGTCGAGAGCGCGGATGCGCATCATCTTCATGGGCACGCCCGGCTTTGCGGTCACGATCCTGGACGCACTGGTGGCTGCCGGGCACGAGATCGTCACCGTCTACACGCAGCCGCCGCGTGCAGGCGGCCGCCGCGGCAAGGCGCCGACCCCGACGCCGGTGCATGCCCGCGCCGAAGCGCTCGGGATCCCGGTCCGGCACCCGACGACGTTGCGCACTGCCGAAGCGCAAGCGGACTTCGCAGCGCTGGGCGCGGATGTGGCGGTCGTCGCGGCCTATGGGCTCATCCTGCCGCAGGCGGTTCTGGATGCGCCGCGGCTCGGCTGTCTCAACGTTCACGCCTCGCTGCTGCCGCGGTGGCGGGGCGCCGCGCCCGTGCAGCGGGCGATCCTGGCCGGCGACACCGAGACGGGGGTCGGCATCATGCAGATGGAGGCTGGCCTGGACACCGGCCCGGTGCGGCACGAGCTACGCACGCCTATCCGCAGGGACACGGCCGCCGAATTGACGGATCGACTTGCCCAATTGGGGGCCGCGGCGATGGTTGAAGTCCTTAACAACATCGACGCCCATCCGCCTGTTCCCCAACCGGAAACCGGCGTCACCTATGCCGCCAAGCTCGACAAGTCCGAGGCGCGGCTGCGCTTCGATGCGGGAGCGGGCGCGGTGGAGCGGCAGGTCCGGGCGTTTCATCCGACGGCATTCTTCGAACTTGATGGCGAGCGCTTCCGGGTCCTGGCGGCGGAAGTCTCGGACGGGACCGGCGCCCCGGGCACCGTGCTGGACGAGCGGCTTACGATCGCGTGCAACACGGGGGCGATCCGGCCCACCCTGCTTCAGCGCGCCGGCCGGGGCGCCATGCCTGCGGCAGACCTCCTGCGCGGCTTCCCCATCCCAGCGGGCACGCTGCTGTCGTGAGCCGGTTCGCGCTGACGGTCGAATATGACGGCCGCCCCTTCATGGGCTGGCAACGGCAATCGCACGGGCCGAGCGTACAGCAGGCGATCGAGGAAGCGGCCTGGCGGGTCACCGGTGAGCAGGTCGCGGTGCACGCTGCCGGTCGCACGGACGCAGGCGTCCATGCGCTCGCCATGCGGGCGCACGTCGAAATCGAAAAGACCATCCTGCCCTTCCGCCTCATGGAAGCGCTGAACGCGCATCTGCGGCCGGATCCCGTCGCCATTCTCGCCTGCGAGGCGGTGGAGGAAGACTGGCACGCCCGCTTCTCGTGCGTCGGTCGCTCCTATGAATACCGGATCGTCAACCGGCGGGCGCCGCTCACCTGGGAAGCGGGTCTCGCCTGGCAAGTGCCGCAACCGCTCGATGTCGATGCGATGCAGACCGCGGCGCAGTATCTCGTCGGTCGGCACGACTTCACGACCTTCCGCTCCGCACACTGCCAGGCCGAGAGCCCGCTGCGCACCCTCGATCAACTGGACGTCGAACGGCGTGGCGGCCGCGTGCTCATCCACGCCGCCGCCCGTTCGTTCCTGCACCACCAGGTCCGCTCAATGGTCGGATGCCTCGCCTTGGTGGGGCAAGGACGCTGGCGCCCGGAGCTGGTGCGCGAGGTGCTCGCCGCGCGCGACCGCTCGCGGTTGGGCCTCAATGCGCCACCGGACGGACTCTATTTCACCGGCGCCGTGTACCCGACTAACGGCTGAGCCGCGCCACCAGCTCGACATGGGTGGACCAGCGGAACTGGCCAACCGGCTGCACCCAATCAAGCCGGTAGCCGCTCTCGCACATCATCTTCACGTCGCGTGCGAAGCTGCTGGGATTGCACGAAACATACGCCACGACCGGCACCTTGCTGGCAGCGATCGCTGCTGCCTGCTCGCGAGCACCGGCACGCGGCGGATCTATCACGACTGCCGAGAACCGATCGAGTTCGGCAGGCGCCAGCGGGCGGCGGTAGAGGTCCCGATGCTCGGCAAATACGGGGCGGCCTGCGCGCGAGGCGGCGGCTTTTAGCGCCAGGATCGGCTCACGGGCGGCTTCGCCCGCATACACCTTGGCGCGCTCTGCCAAGGCGAGGGAGAAGGTGCCCAGTCCGGCGAACAGGTCTGCAACGATCGGAGCGCTCCCGACCGCATCCTTCACGCCCGCGACCAAGGCCGCCTCGCCCTCCCGCGTAGCCTGCAGGAAGGCCCCCGGCTGCAGCGCGACCGACACGCCTGCGAAGCTGATCGTCGCGGGCTCCGGCTCCCACCGGGTCTCCGGACCATAGCCATCATCCACCGACAGGCGGGCGAGGCCGTGCCGCTCCGCAAAGCCGGTCAACGCCTCCACTTCGGCGAGCTTGTCGCCGAGGGAGCCGGTGATCAGCACGTCGACGCCGCGATCGGTCTGCGCCAGATGCACGTCCGCCCGGCGCTCTCCCAGCATGGCCGCCAGCAGTGTCCGCAGCGGCGCGACCAGGGCGAACAGCTGCGGAAGCAGCACGTGGCATTCCATCATGTCGACGATGCGGTGGCTGCCGGTTTCCGTGAAGCCAAGCAACACCTGGCGTCCGCGACGCTCGGCATGCAGCGTTGCGCGACGCCGGGTGCGCGGCGGCGAGACAAGCGCGGGAAGGACTTCCGTCGCCAGGTTCTGAGTCGCAAGCGCGCCTAGCACGCGATCGCGCACGAACAGGGCGTAGCTTTCTTCGTCGAGATGCTGGAGTTGGCAGCCGCCGCACGCCGGAAAATGCCGGCAGGGCGGCACCTGATGATGGGGACCGGGCACCACGCTGTTGTCGGGGAGCAGCCGGTCGCCGGGGGCCGCAAAGGCTACGTGACGGCCATCGGCGGAGATGCCCTCGCCGCGGGCCGCCACGCGCACGATCAGATCGCCGCTCACAGGCATTCTCCCATTGCGACTGGGATCCGGGCGATCAGGTCGTCGGCTGCGAACGCGGGGCCGGCAAGTCGCGCCGCGCGGCTGTGCAGCCACACGGCCTCGTCGGCGCTGCCGCCGGCGGCGTGACGCGCGGCGACGAGCCCCGCCAGGACGTCGCCGGTACCGGCGGTCGACAGCCACGAAGATGCCGCGGACGCGACCACGGCCTTGCCGCCGGCCCACGCGATTACTGTGTCCGCGCCCTTGTGGATCATTGTAGCGCCGCTGTTCCTGGCGGCAGCGAGTGTCGCCTCGATCTTGCTGTCGGCGGCATCGAACATGCGCGCGAACTCGCCCGTGTGGGGGGTAAGCAGCGTCGCGGCCCTGCGGGTGCGCAGACGTTCGGCAGCCGTCTCGCCCAGCAGGCTGAGCGCGTCGCCGTCGATCACCAGATCCCGCTCGCAGCCAATCGCCGCCTCGAGGAGGTCCGTGGCCGCTTCGTCCCGGCCGAGGCCAGGCCCGATCACCACCGCGCCGATGCGCGGATCCGCAAGCAGGTCGGCGAGCGCATCCCTGCCGTCGATCGTGCGGTGGACGATCGAGTCGGGGCCGCTGGTGGCAAGCTCCGGCGCCGCGAGGATCACATAGCCGGCGCCACCGTGGAGCGCCGCGCGAGCCGCGAGACGGGAGGCTCCGGCCATGCTGCCGGCGACCACGACCACCAGCCCGCGATCATATTTATGCGCCTGTGCTTTCGGAGCCTGCATGGTCGGACGTGCGATGCTGCTCCAGTCGGCGCCTGGCTCCACGCCGATGTCGGCAAGCAGGACGTGGCCGCATTTGGAGAGGCCGGCGTCGAGCAGATGTGCCGGCTTGAGCGCGCCGAGCGCCACCGTGGCCGTCATCCCGTCCGGGGCGCCCAGATCGCGGCCGGTGTCGGTCTCGATGCCCGAGGGGATATCGATCGCCACCGAGACAGAGGCCGCGGCAACGAGCCGCGCCAGCTGGGCGGCTACGGGAGCGTCTAGCGCGCGCGACATGCCGGTACCGAACAGGCCGTCGACCAGGACCGGCCTTGGGCTCACCTGCTCCAGGATCTCCACCTGACCCTGCCACGCAGCGGCGTTGGCTGCGGCCGCGCCGCTCTTGGGCCGGCCGATCGCCGCGACTGCCACGTCATGGCCCCAGTCGCGCAGCAGCCTCGCGACGCCATAGGCATCGCCGCCGTTGTTCCCCGATCCCGCAAGCACCAGCACCGGCTGCCCCGCGCCCAGCCGGGCGACTTCCCGCGCAACGGCAAGCGAGGCGCGCTCCATCAGTTCGGATTGAGAGACGCCGCCGTCGAAGCAGCGCTGCTCGGCCACCCGCATTTCGTCTGCACGCAGGATGGGGGCGCCTGAAGGAAGGATCCTCATGCCCCAGCCGCTCCATCTACACGTGCAGGCAAACGGTACCGATCGCCGCCGATCTGCACCTCGATCTCGCTGGGTGACCGCAGGTGCACGACCGCCGGCTCCGCGCCGTCCGCCGCCGTGACGCCGCTCCCGTCCCTGGCGACGAGAAGACGCCGGAAACCGCCATCGGCACGCCGCACGGTCAACACCAGGCCTTGCTGGCCCTCACTTTGTTCGACCAAGCAGTTCTGCGCCAACTGCGTACCCTCCGCTGCGCAAACGATGCGCAAGCCGCGGGGAGGCTCAGGCGGCCCGGCATCGCCGCACGCGACGAGCATCAGCGACAGAAGCCCGAGGCCGCCCCAGCGCCAGAACGCCGCCGTCATCGCACGAGCTCCGCACGCACCTGGGCGATGACATCTGCGAGGATCGTCGACCACTCCCCGACGCCGTGTTCGCCTTGGATCAGGTCGTTGCGAACCTCGACGGACATGCTGGGGATGCCATGCGCCTCCGCATGTCGGTTGAGCGTCGCGTTGAGCTCGCGCCCGGAATAGGGCTCATTGTCTCCCGTGACCAAGCCCCGCTCCCGAAGCACCCGGATCGCAGGGTGCGCGGCCCGACTGTCCTGATTGTAGAGGATCCCAACCTGCCAAGGCCGTTCGCTGTCATCGCTTGCGAGCCGCGGCGTGAAGCTGTGGATCGCCACGACCAGTTCGGGCCGATAGTCCTGCACCGCCTGTTCGATCGCTGCGTGATAGGGGATGTGGTACCGCTCAACCCGTGCAGACCGATCGGCGCCGTGGTTGCCCGGGATCGCATGGCCATCGCTCAGAGCCGGGATGAGACCGCTATGATCCGGCTCCCGATGGAGGTCGATCACCAGCCGGGAAACGGTGCCGAGGACGGCCGGCGCACCCAGGCTTGACGCGAGGCTCCGGGTCAGCGCGGCCGCGCCGATGTCATAGCCGATGTGCAGATCCAGCAAGGCAGGCAGCACGCCAAGGCTGATGTCCGCCGGGACGTGGTTGGACGCATGATCGCACAGCAGCAGCACGCCGCCTGCGGTGCCGTCGATCCGCTCGGCGGACGGGAGATCGTTCGGGTAGGAAGAGGATACGGCAGGGCTGCGGTCGGACATGGCAGCGACCTGCCCCAGGAACGGCCGGCTGTCACCCCCCGGACGGGAGGATGGCGCCTGCACGAGGCAGGGGCCATCCACGGACGTCCGCTGACGGCGTCTGATCCGCCGTCCGTTTAGGCCCGAGCGCAGACGCGGCTGCAATCCTGCAAAAGCCAATTCTGCCGCGACACGCCGTCCCGCCGCGGGATTCCCCGTCTAGATCAGTGCCGTTTCGAGACACCACCACGCGGGCTCGGCATCCCGGACCGCCTCGGCTGCCGAAGCGCAGGCGAGGGTGTCCTCGAACAAGGCGAAGCAAGTCGCGCCCGAACCCGACATCCGTACCAAACGGGTGCGGGGCTGGCGCTCCAGAAGGGCGAGCACGGCGTCGATGGCAGGTGCCAGCGACCGTGCCGGAGGCTCCAGGTCATTGCGGCCGGAACAGGCGACCTCCAGCAGGTCCCCCCTGCCGATCGGACCGCGGTCCACACCGTCCCAACGGCCGAACACCGCTGCCGTGGAGACACCCACGCCGGGGTTCACCAGCAACGCAGGAATGCCGGTGAGACCGTCCACCGGCACCAGATCCTCACCGCGCCCCCGGCCGATCGCCGTTCGGCTGAGCAGGCACGCCGGTACGTCCGATCCGAGCGAGTCCGCACAGGCGAGCAGGTCCGGATCGTCGTGCCGTACCCCCGCGCTAGTCGCGAGCGCCCGAAGCGTCGCGGCCGCATCCGCCGATCCGCCGCCGATGCCGGAGGCGACCGGAAGCCGCTTGTCGAGCAGGATCGCACATGGCCGATCATCACCGAAGGCCAAGCGGAAACGATCGCGGGCGCGCGTGACGAGATTGTCGCCCTCCGCCTGGAGCGTGCCTGCGAAAGGACCGGTGATGACGAAGCTGTCCGCCTCGGCGTCGGCGACGGTCAGCCGGTCGCCGTCCTCCACGAACGCGAACAGGGTCTCCAAGGCGTGATAGCCATCGGGACGGCGGTGCCGGACATGAAGCGCGAGGTTGAGCTTCGCGCGAGCCACTTCGTGGATCATGAGCGAGGCGACGCCGATGCCGCGGGCAATCCTTGCAGGAGCTTCTCCGCCAATTGCGCATCCTTGGACGAGTCCGCGTCCAGACGGGCAGCGGACCACGCATAGCGTGCTTCATAGCGGCGGCCGAGCCGCCAAAGCACGTCTCCCAGATGTTCCTGCACTGTCCCGCTCACCTCGTTCGCACGGGCTGCCTGCTCCAGCAGCGGCAGAGCCCGGGCCGCGTTCCCCTGTCGATAATAGGCCCAACCCAACGAATCCGCGATGTTGAGATCCTCCGGGGCAAGCTGACGGGCCTGTTCGAGCATCGCGATGGCGGCAGGCAGGTTCACGTTCCGCTCGACCTGTGCATAGCCGAGATAATTGAGGACCAGCGGCTCTGCGGGCGCGACCTCGACGGCGCGGCGCAAGACCGGCAGCGCCTCGTCCCACCGTCCCGCCTGCTCCAGCGCCGCCCCCCGCTGGAGCAGCAACGCCCAGTCCGGCGGCTCCCCTTCCCGATCCAGCGCCGTCGCATAAGCGGCAGCGGCCTCCCCGAACCGCCCCTCCTCGGTGAGCAGGTCGCCGAGCCGGCGTGCATCCTCCCCGCTGCTATCGGAGCCGGAGGAGAGCGCCGTGGCTGCAGCGATGGCGGCATCCTCCTCGCCGGCGCGCGCCAGCACGGCCGCCTCTGCGGCACGCCCCTCGCGAGCAAACGGGCTTCCGGCGGAGATCGCCGCCAGCGCCTGATGCGCCTTGGCATCGGCGCCCTCCAGCGACAGCGCATCGGCGAGTGCGATCCGTGCCCCGTCGTAGCGCGGGTCGAGGACCAGGGCCGCACGCGCGAGCGCGATCGCGAGGGACGCGGTTTCCTCAGACGCGAGATCCTTGGCAACGCGTGTCAGGAAGCGCGAGCTCCCGAACCTGGCGTCGCCCTTTGCGCCCCGCCCCAGCCGCTGGCGGTAGAGGGCCAGCACGGGATCCTCTCCCGCCAACAAAACCCGCGCGGCGTCCTGCTTGCCCTTACCCGCCAGCAGCGCAGCGGCGGCCTGCCGGAACTGCTGGTCCTCCTGCAGGGTGCCGAGTTGCGCTTGGACCGCAACCAGCCCCTCCGCCGTGCTACCGCTCGCAAGGAGGATCAGCGCGTGGTTCTCGGACGCATAGCGGCGGTCGAGGGCGTCGCCTTCTCGCGAGGCGAACTGCAGTGCGGCTGCCGGGTCGCCCCGATCGAGCGCAAGCCATGCGGCAAGCACCGGTTGCAGGAAGTCGAGCGGACCTTCGCCCAGCGTCTGCACTGCCCCAGACGCACGATCCGGCTGCCGAGCCACCACCGCATCCGCGAATTCGAGGACGGCAGCATCCGGCGGCGCAACCCCCGCACGCGTCAGCACCGCCAGCGATTTGCGGGCAAGCGCTAGGTCTCCGCTCGCCAGGCCCTCGCGATACGCACGGATTGCGACCACTTCGCTGCCGGGCCGGGCAGCGAGCGCAAGCGCGTAATAGCGTGCAGCCGCATCCACCGCGCCGTCTGCATCCGCCGCGCGTGCACGAACATAGGCGGGCAGGTTTTCCTCGGCAGCGGCGGCAGGCGACGCAACGGCAACACCCGCTGAAGCGACGGCGCTCAGCAGCAGGCGCTTACATGTTGGGATAGTTCGGTCCTCCCCCACCCTCAGGTACCACCCAGTTGATGTTCTGCGTGGGATCCTTGATGTCGCAGGTCTTGCAGTGAACGCAGTTCTGGGCGTTGATCACGAAGCGCGGCTTGGCGCCCTCGGTCTCCACCACCTCGTAGACCCCCGCGGGACAATAACGCTGCGCCGGCTCGTCGAACATCGGCAGGTCGTAATCGATCGGAATGTCGGGATCGCGCAGCGTGAGGTGGACCGGCTGATCCTCCTCATGGTTGGTGTTCGACAGGAACACCGAGGAAAGACGGTCGAACGTCAGCTTCCCGTCCGGCTTCGGATAGGCGATCGGCTGGACCTGATCCTTGCGCCAAAGGCTTTCGTGATCCGGATGGTGGCGCATCGTGAACGGCATGCGGATGCCCCAATGCTCGGCCCACATGGTGATGCCGGAGAGCCCCGAGCCGACGAAGTCGCCGAACTTCTTGACCAGCGGCACCACGTTGCGGACCTTGCGCAATTCCTCATACACCCAGCTCGCCTCATAGGCGCGGGGATATGCGTCGAGCGTGTCGCCGGCGCGTTCCGCCACAATGGCATCGAACGCGGTCTCGGCCGCGAGCATCGCGGTTTTCATCGCCGTATGCGTGCCCTTGATCCGGGGCACGTTCACGAAGCCTGCGGAGCAGCCGATCAGGGCGCCGCCGGGGAAGACCAGCTTGGGTACGGATTGCCAGCCGCCGTCGTTGATCGCGCGCGCGCCATAGGACACGCGCTTGCCGCCCTCCAGGATCTTGGCGATCTCCGGATGCGTCTTCCACCGCTGCATCTCGTGGAACGGCGAAAGATGGGGATTGGAGTAGTTGAGCCAGGTGACGAGGCCCAGTGCTACCTGCCCGTTCGCCTGGTGATACAGAAAGCCGCCGCCGTTGGTGCCGCGGGTTTCCGACAGTGGCCAGCCTTGCGTGTGGATCACCCGTCCCGGCACATGCTTTTCGGGCGCAATGTCCCAAAGCTCCTTGATGCCGATGCCATAGACCTGCGGCTGCGCATCCTTCGCGAGGTCGAAGATGCGGATCAGCTCCTTGCTGAGGTGCCCACGGACGCCCTCTGCCAGGAAGGTATATTTGGCGTGGAGCTCCAATCCAGGCTGCCAGTCCGGCTTGCGGGTACCGTCGCGGGCGACGCCCATGTCGCCGGTCGCGACGCCCTTGACCGATCCGTCCTCGTTGAACAGCACCTCGGCCGCGGCGAAGCCGGGAAAGATCTCGACGCCGAGACCCTCGGCCTGTTCCGCCAGCCAGCGGCACAGGCTGCCGAGCGAGCAGGTATAAGTCCCCTCGTTCGACATGAACGGCGGCAGCGCGAAGTGCGGCATTTCCGTCTTGCCCGTGGCGTTCAGGATCCAGTGATGGTTCTCCGTCACCGGCACCGCTGCGAGCGGGCAGCCCTGATCGCGCCAGTCGGGCAAAAGCTCGTCCAGCGCGCGCGGATCGATCACCGCTCCCGAGAGGATGTGGGCGCCGACTTCGGACCCCTTCTCCAGCACGCAGACCGCGATCTCGCGGCCGGCCTCGTTGGCCAGCTGCTTCAGCCGGATCGCAGCCGACAGACCTGCGGGGCCCGCGCCGACGATCACGACGTCATAGGGCATTGATTCCCGCTCGTTCATGCACTCCTACTCCCACGCTCGCTGCGGCACCGTGTCGTCGCGTACCTGCAACGTCTTGTCGGCAGCGGAATTCATTCAGATTGACCGCGGCGTCAACCCGGTGGCCTATATAGGGTGATGGGGGCGGATCAGCATCTCGATTGGCGAAATATCGCGGCAAGCACACTGGATTGGTGGCTTGAGGCTGGTGTCGACACGCTGGTTGAAGAACGGCCGCGCGATTGGTTGGTTCCAGAAGCGCTGCCGGTACCTGCTCCACTTCCGGCGGCAGCACCTGCGGCAGAGCCGAGCACAGGCTATCCGGCCACCTATGAGGAATTCCTCGCCTACCGGATGGGGGATCAGGCACCTGACGCAAAATGGGCGCCGGCGCGCGTTGCGCCGAGCGGGGACCCGGCCACTGCGGCGCTGATGGTGCTGACCGACGTTCCCGAAGAGACGGACGCCGGCGCCGGACACCTGCTTGCCGGCCCCGAAGGCCGCCTGCTCGACCGAATGCTGGCGGCGATCGGTCTGGCCCGGGAACAGACGCTGATCGCCTCCGTCTGCGTCGCCCCCCCGCTTGCGGGGCGGGTGCCGCGTGCAAGCGCCACCGAACTTGAGGCGATGGCCCGGCACCTGGTGGGAATCGTCCGCCCCAGGCGGCTGTTGCTGCTCGGGCAGATCGCAAGCCGCGCCGTGCTCGGCTCGAAGGCTGGAGCGCACGGCGACTGTTCGGACGTGCTTAGCGATGACAACCTGGCGTGCAAGGCGGTCGCCACCTACCACCCGCGGGTGCTGCTGGAGCGGCCGATGTGCAAGGCGGAGGCCTGGCGTGACTTGCAGCTGTTGATCGAGGAAAACGACGCGTGAAAATCGCTCTTGCGGTAGGCGCCTTGTTGATGGCCGCTCCTGTGGCCGCCAACGCCAGCGATCTCGATGAGGGTCGCGTCCCTGCGCGGGGCAGCGCGAAACACGGCGTTCTTGAGGGCGTCCCTCGCCAGTTGAGCAGCGAAGAGCGCACAGCCTATCGCTCGGTATTCGCAGCGATCCGGGATGCGCGCTGGGCCGATGCACAGCTTCAGCTCGATGCGCTCAAGCCGGGCCCGCTGCACGCCGTTGCCCGTGCCGAGCTTTACACTGCGCCCAATTCCCCCAAGGTCGCGCTTGAGCCTTTGCTCGCGCTTCTGGCGGAAGCGCCCGAACTCCCGGAGGCGCCGCAGCTCGCGCGTCTTGCACAGCTTCGCGGCGCGGCATCCCTCCCCGCGCTGCCCAGCCAGCAGCGCATGACCTGGTTCGATGGTGCGCCGACGCGCGTCCGGACGCGCGCGATCCGCAGCGACCAGGTGGCCGCCGAACTCGCCATCGCCATGAAGCCGTTCGTCAAGCTCGACGATGGCCCTGCGGCCGAGGCGTTGCTCAATCAGCGCGCGAGCGAGCTCACGCCTGAGGCGCTGACGGAATGGCAGCAACGCGTCGCCTGGATCTATTTCGTGGCCGGGGACGACGGCAACGCCCGCCGGGTCGCGCGGCTCGCACAAAGGGGGCAAGGCGACTGGGCCGCGCAGGCGGACTGGACGCAGGGCCTCGCCGCATGGCGGCAAAAGGACTGCGCCGCGGCGCAGGTGGCGTTCGGCGATGTCGCCCGTCGTGCCACCGATACCGAGCTGCGCTCCGCCGGCCTCTACTGGGCGACCCGGGCGGACATCGCGTGCGGTCGCCCGGACCTGGTGCAGCCGCGCCTGCAAAGCGCCGCGCAATATGGCGAAACCTATTACGGTCTGCTCGCTCGCCAGGCGCTGGGCATGGTCGACCGCAAGTCGTCCCCCGAGCGCGTGACGGCGGATTGGCAGGCACTGGAACGGCGCCCGAACGTCCGCGTCGCGGCCGCCCTGTCCGAGATCGGCGAAGCGGCACTGGCCGACCAGGTTCTGCGGCACCAGGCCAGGATCGGCGATGCCAGCGACTATGCTGCGCTCACGCGCGTCGCGGGCAGCATGAACCTGCCGGCGACCCAGCTTTGGCTCTCGCATAATGCGCCGGTCGGGGCGAAGCCCGTCCTGGAGGCCCGTTACCCGGCACCAGACTGGACGCCGGACGGCGGTTGGCGTGTGGACAAGGCCCTGGTCTATGCCCACGCCTTGCAGGAGTCGAAGTTCAACCCGCAGGTGGTGAGCCCCGCGGGCGCCTTTGGCCTGATGCAGATCATGCCGGCAGCCGCGAGCGACTTCGGCCGTGCCAAGGGCGTGACGATCGATCGCTCTGCCCTCGCCCGTCCTTCGACCAACATCGAAGTGGGTCAAAGCTATCTCGAGAAGCTGCGTGACATGCAGGCGACCGGCGGGCTGCTGCCCAAGGTGATCGCCGCCTATAACGCCGGGCCGAGTCCGGTGCAGGCCTGGGACCTGCAGGCGCACGACGGCGGAGATCCGCTCCTCTACATCGAGTCGATCCCCTATTGGGAGACGCGCGGCTATGTGATGTCGGTGCTGCGCAACTACTGGATGTACGAAAAGCAGGAGGGGAAAACCTCCGCCAGCCGCGCGGCGCTCGCGCAGGGCATGTGGCCGAAGTTCCCCGGAGCCAAGGGCGGCGGTGCGGTGCGTCTCAGCAGCAACGGCCGCTCGTCCGTCACCCATGCGAATTGATTCCCAGTGCGCGTTCATCCCTGTCCGCATCGCTGTCCTCACGGTTTCGGACACGCGGACGCTTGCGGAGGATCGGTCAGGCGATACTCTCGTCGGGCTGTTGACCGAGGCCGGTCATGTGCTCGCCGATCGCGCGCTGCTTCCCGACGATGTCGCCGCAATCGTAGGACGGTTGCACGGATGGATCGACGATCCCGCAATCGATTGCATCCTGACGACCGGCGGCACAGGTGTAACCGGGCGCGACGTCACGCCCGAAGCCGTGGAGCGCGTCGCGGACAAGATGATCCCCGGTTTCGGTGAGCTCTTTCGCTGGCTGAGCTATGCCAAGATCGGCACGTCGACCGTCCAGTCGCGCGCCTGCGCCTGCGTCTCGCGGGGCACCTATGTGTTCGCCCTTCCCGGCTCCACCGGAGCCGTTCGCGACGGTTGGGAGGGCATTCTCGCCTCGCAACTGGATAGCCGCCACACGCCCTGCAATTTCGTCGAGTTGATGCCCCGCCTGCGCGAGCGTTGATTGGCGCGGGGTTGATTCCGCGTTCTACTTATGTTCTCCTTGTGCCATGGCTCGCACTGCCCGTGGCGCAACGATCAACAGCACCAGCACCCGCTTCAACCTGCCGGAGCGGGAGGTGGATGGCGACTGGCTGGATGCCCGCGAGGCGATCGACGGCGCGCCGCCGTCGGTGCGTACCAGCGTGGGCCTGCTCACGCCCCGCACGATCATCAGCTACAACCGGTCGCCCGACATCGGCTTCGATCGCTCGGTGAACCCCTACAATGGCTGCGAACACGGCTGCATCTACTGCTTCGCGCGACCGAGCCATGCCTTTCATGATCTGTCCCCAGGCATCGACTTCGAGACACGGCTGTTTGCCAAGCCGGATGCGCCTGCGCTGCTCCGGGGCGAGCTTTCGAAGCCCGGCTACCATGTCCGGCCGATCGCCTTCGGCACCAACACCGATCCCTATCAGCCAATCGAAGCGGACTGGCGGATCGCTCGAGCATGCATCGAGGTGCTGTCCGAGTGCGACCATCCGCTGACCATCACCACCAAGTCCGACCGCGTGGTGCGCGACCTGGATCTCCTAGAGCCGATGGCGACGAAGGGCCTCGTCTCCGTCGCGATGTCGATCACGTCGCTCGATCCTGTGATCGCCCGCACCCTGGAGCCCCGCGCGCCGCACCCGGGCAAGCGGCTCGCCGCAGTGGCCGCCCTGACCGCAGCCGGAATTCCCTGCTCCGTCTCCGTAGCCCCGGTGATCCCCGCCATCACCGATGGAGAGTTGGAGCGCATCCTGGAACAGGCGGCGGCCGCGGGCGCATGCGGCGCCTTCTTTCTCCCCGTCCGTCTGCCCTGGGAGGTCGCCCCGCTGTTCCGCGCATGGCTCGACACGCATTTCCCAGACCGTGCCGAAAAGGTGATGGCAATCATCCGCTCCTTACGCGGAGGGCGGGTCAACGATCCGAACTTCTTCACGCGCATGCAGGGCTCGGGTCCCTGGGCCGAGTTGATGCGGACCCGGTTCCGCATCGCGATCCGCCGATACGGACTGGAACGCGGGCGTGCGCCGCTGAACTGCGACCGGTTTCGCCGGCCGAGGGGACCGCAGGGCGATCTGTTCGACTAAGCGGGCTGTAAGGGAACCGCCGGGGACTCCGCGCGCTCTCCACCCCGGAGACGCCATGACCCGTACCTGCATTGCCGCGGCGGTTACTACCGCCCTGATCGTGACGCCGACGCTTCCTGCCTCGGCACAGACAGCCCGCACCATCTCCCGATCCGACAAGGCTCAGGGTGCGCAGGCCCATCCCCAGCTGCTGTCGGAGTTCGGCGGCGCCTATACAGGGCCTCAGGCGGCGTTCGTCGAACGGGTCGGCAAGCGCGTGGCCGTCCAGTCCGGCCTCTCGAACGCGCAGGGCGACTTTACCGTGACCCTGCTCGACTCGCCGGTCGAGAACGCGTTCGCGATCCCCGGCGGCTATGTCTATGTCACGCGCCAGTTGCTCGCCTTGATGAACAGCGAGGCGGAACTCGCAGCGGTGCTCGGCCATGAGGTCGGGCATGTTGCCGCGCGGCATTCCAACAAACGTAACACGCGAGCGACCCTGGGCGGGCTTCTGTCGGCCGGCGTAGGCTGGCTCACCGGAAGCGACGTCCTGGGGCGTATCGCCAGCACTGGCACGCAGCTCTACACCCTCGGGTTCAGCCGCTCGCAGGAATATGAAGCGGACGGCCTGGGCGTCCGCTACGCCACCGCTGCGGGCTATGACCCCTATGGTATGTCGGCGATGCTTCGCCAGCTGAACGATGACCAGACGCTCGCCGCGCGGATCGAGGGACGGCAGGCCGATGCGGTGCCGACCTGGGCGAGCACCCATCCGAACGGCGAAGATCGTGTCGCCCGCGCCCGCCAGCTTGCGCAGCAGATGCGCGCCGCACCCGCTTCGAACGTCCAGGACACCGCGTTCCTGCGAATGCTCGATGGACTTCCCTATGACGACAATCCGGCACAGGGGATCATCGACGGCCAGACCTTCCGCCATCCGCAGCTGCGGCTGCAGTTTACCGCCCCGGCAGGCTACAAGATCGACAACGGCACCGACGCGGTGACAGTCGCGGGAACCGGCGGACAAGCACAGTTCCGGGCCGCGGCCGCCACCAGCGACCTGCCCGGCTTCGTGCGAGCGCGCCTGGGGGAACTTGGCGCTCGGGATACGTCCGGTGTCGAACTGCGGACCAGCGAGGTGAACGGGCTTCAGATGGTGCAGGGCACCGTCTCCGCCACTAGCAACGGCCGTGCGGTGGATGCGACGGTCGTGGCGTATCGCTTCCCGTCGGCGACCTACTACTTCCTCGTGGTGACGCCCTCGGGCAATCGCCTGGGCGCCTTTGCGAGCATGGTGTCCAGCGTTGCGCAACTTTCCCCGCAGGCAGCCGCCGCGATCAAGGGAAAGAGGATCCGCATCGTGACGGTGAAAGCCGGCGATACGATCGACAGCCTCGCGCGCCAGATGGCCTATCCGAGCTATCAGCGGGAGCGGTTCGTTACCCTCAACGGTCTTGAGGACACGCCCACGCTCACGCCCGGCCGGCTGGTCAAGCTGGTCGTCGCCGGCTGAGCTTCAGGCGACGGCCGCCAGCCGCTTCGAGTCGGCCGCGCGCAGGTTGGCGGAGGTGATCCCCGGCAGGCGCTCGACGCGGCTGGTGAGCTCCCCGTCGAGCAGATAGTCGCGCCCCAGCAGCAGATGCGCCGTGGTCTCGCCGGCTGCGGCGACTTCGGCCCAAACCTCGCCGCGCGCACCCCGATGCCCGGCCAATAGGGCGGCCAGCGCCGGGAGCGCCGTGGAGTCCTCGACCTTGAGTTCGAGGGTCAGTCGGACGCTGTTTGCCAAAGCCTCGAACGGCTTCACCGCCTTCACCGTCACGCGTGCGCTTTCGTCGCCGGGACGACGATCCAGTTCGAGCGTCATGAGCCCGCACCCGCCGAGCTTGCTGGCTTCCTCCAGCGCATCGGCGGCGGCATCCTCGAAGCAGGTGGCGATGCACTGGCCGCTCGCGTCCGACAGGGTCGCCATCATGTACCGCTTGCCGCGCGCGGACGTACGCCAGCGTGCATCCTCGACCAATGCGGCGACCGTAGCCCCCGAACGACCGCCCTCCGGCACCGGCGTGTCGGCGAGCGCCGCGATGCTGCGCGCGCCATGGACCTTTGCGAGATGCGCATAGCGGTCGAGCGGATGGGCAGAGAAGTAGAAGCCGAACGCCTCGCGCTCTGCCGAGATAGCCTGCGTCATCGACCAGTGCGCATCGGGCAGTCGGATCGCCGGCTCGGCCGCGCCGCCGCCGATGCCGAACAAGCCGCCTTGGCCGCTCAGCTTGTTCTCCTGCGTCCGCGCCGCGACGCCCAGGACGATCTCGGCAGCGCCTGCCACCGCGGCGCGATCGGGCACGATGCTGTCGAAGGCACCGGCGGAAGCGAGCGTTTCCAGCTGGCGCTTGTTGAGCAGCCGCGGGTCCGCGCGATGGGCGAAATCGTCCAGCGTCTTGAAAGGACCGTTCGCGCGGCGCTCCTCGACCAAAAGCTCCATCGCCCGCTCGCCCACGCCCTTGAGCGCCGCGAGGGCATAGCGAACCGCCAGTCCGTCGCCGTGCGGCTGCACGTCGAACTCCGCCTCGCTCGCATTGAGGTCGGGCCCCAGGCAGGCGATGCCGAGCCGCTTCATGTCGTCGACGAAGATGGCCAGCTTGTCGGTCTGTGCCATGTCGAAGCACATCGACGCGGCGAAGAACTCGTGCGGGTAATGCGCCTTCAGCCAGGCGGTCTGGTAGGCGAGCAGCGCATAGGCGGCCGCGTGCGATTTGTTGAAGCCATAGCCGGCGAACTTGTCGATCAAGTCGAACAGCTCGTTGGCCTTCGCCTCGGGGATGTTGTTCACCTTGGCGCAGCCCTCGACAAAGATCGAGCGCTGCGCGTCCATCTCCGCCTGCACCTTCTTGCCCATCGCGCGGCGCAGCATGTCGGCGCCGCCCAGGCTGTAGCCGGCCAGGATCTGAGCGGCCTGCATCACCTGTTCCTGATAGACGAAGATCCCGTAGGTCTCCTTCAGGATCGGTTCGAGCAGGTCGTGCGGATAGACGATCTCCTCGCGGCCCGCTTTGCGCGCGCCGAAGCTCGGGATGTTGTCCATCGGACCCGGCCGATAGAGCGACACGAGCGCGATGATGTCGCCGAAATTGGTCGGCCGCACCGCCGTCAGCGTGCGGCGCATGCCTTCGGATTCCAGCTGGAACACGCCGACCGTTTCACCGCGCTGGAGGAGTGCATAGACGCCCTCGTCATCCCACGGCAGGCTGTCCAGATCGACGGTGACCCCGCGCTTGGCGAGAAGCTGCACGCCCTTCTTCAGTACCGACAGCGTCTTCAGGCCGAGGAAGTCGAACTTCACCAGCCCCGCCCCCTCGACATATTTCATGTCGAACTGGGTGACCGGCATGTCGGAGCGGGGGTCACGGTACAGCGGCACCAACTCGGCCAGCGGCCGGTCGCCGATCACCACGCCGGCGGCGTGGGTGGAGCTGTGGCGTGGCAGGCCTTCAAGCCGCATCGCGAGGTCGAGCAGGCGGCGGACATCGTCCTCCCGCTCATACTGGTGCGCCAGCTCGCTGACGCCGTTGATCGCGCGTTCGAGCGTCCACGGATCGGTTGGGTGGTTCGGCACCAGCTTGGCGAGCCGATCGACCTGGCCATAGCTCATCTGCAGCACGCGGCCGGTGTCCTTCAACACGGCGCGCGCCTTCAGCTTACCGAAGGTGATGATCTGCGCCACCTGATCGCGGCCGTACTTGCCTTGGACGTAGCGGATCACCTCGCCACGCCGGGTTTCGCAGAAGTCGATGTCGAAGTCGGGCATCGACACGCGTTCCGGGTTGAGGAAGCGTTCGAACAGCAAGCCGAGCTTGATGGGGTCGAGGTCGGTGATGGTGAGCGCCCAGGCGACCGCGGAGCCTGCGCCCGAACCACGGCCCGGGCCTACGGGGATGTCGTGGTCCTTGGCCCATTTGATGAAGTCGGCAACGATCAGGAAGTAGCCGGGGAAGCCCATCTGGATGATGATGCCGACCTCGAACTCCAGACGTTCGAAATACTCCGGGAAGCGCGCACGCAAGGCGGATTCGTCGAGCTCCGTCCCTTCCCCGTCTTCCAGTTCCACAATCTTGCGAAGCCGCGCCACGAGCCCGGCAAAGGCGTCTTCGCGCAGCCGCGTCGCCTCGCCTTCGCGATCACCGGCAAGGCTGGGGAGGATCGGCTTGCGCTTCGGGGCAGCCACGGCGCAGCGCTGCGCCACCACCAGCGTGTTCGCGATCGCCTCCGGCAGGTCCTCGAACAGGGCCCGCATCGTGTCCGCGGGCTTCATCCAGAGATCGGGAGAACTCCGCTGGCGATCCTCGCTCGCGACATAGCTGGAACTCGCAATGCAGAGCATCGCGTCGTGCGCTTCGTGGAAATCGGGATCCGCGAAGCAGCAGGGGTTGGTGGCGACCAGCGGAAGGCTACGATCGTAAGCCAGATCGAGCAGCGCCGCCTCTGCGCGTTGCTCGATCTCCTCGTTCCGCCGGCAAAGCTCCACATAGAGCCGGCCGGGGAACAGCGCCTCCAGCTTGTCCGCATAGGCAAAGGCCGCTGTCTCCTGCCCGTCCGCGAAGAGACGGGCGAGCGCCCCTTCGCCGCCCGCGGTCAACGCCAGCAGGCCATCGGTGCACCCTTCAAGCGCCGAGAGTGGCACATGCGCCGGGATCTCGACCGGGCGATCGAGATGCGCCTTCGACACCAGCGCGCAGAGATTTTCGTAGCCGCGCATGTCCTGCGCATAGAGTGCCAGCCAGTCGAGCGGCGGCTCCACCCCCTCCGGCACCGGGCGCGCAACGCTGAGAAGGGTGCCAATGATCGGCTGCACGCCCTCGGCCTTGCAGGCGTCCGAAAAAGCCATCGCCGCGTAGAGGCCGTTACGGTCGCTCAGGGCGATCGCGGGAAACCCCAGCTTGGCAGCCTTCTTCGCGATCACCTTGGGATCGATCGCGCCTTCTAGCATGGTGAAGGAGGAAAAGGTGCGAAGTGGTACGAACCCGGAATGCGGCATGCCGGACGCCTAGCCCAGATCGCGTGATTCTTCCAGCGCGCCGACCGTGGAACGTCCGCGGTAACCCGCCGTTCTGGTCCGAACTGAACGGGAGTTGCGCGATGGCCGATTTTCGAACTTCCTCCCAGGATCCGTTTACCGCCTTTTCCGGCACAGGCGCCGGATGGGGCTGGATCCTCCTCTATGGGATCGCCTCTGCCGTTTTAGGGCTGCTCGCCTTCGCCTGGCCCTTCTCCGCCACCGTCGCGGTCACGATCGTGGTCGGAAGCTTCTTCCTGATCTCCGGCGTCCTCGCGATCATTGCAGGCTTCGCGGGGAGAGGACATGACGTCCGCGGCTATTCGATCGCCTACGGCATCTTATCGGTCATCGTGGGCCTGATGCTGATGTTCCGCCCCGTAGCCGGCGCGATCTCCCTGACCCTGCTGGTCGCGATCTGGCTTGCGGTACGCGGGCTGATGGAAATCCGCTGGGGCCTAAAGCTCCGGCGGCTCCGCGGGCTGATGCTGGTCCTCGGCGCGGTCAATCTGGTGCTGGCCATCCTGATCCTGGCGACCGTGCCGTTTTCGGCACTGACCCTGCCCGGCTACATCCTCGGCTTCAGCTTCCTGCTCGGCGGCATCACGGCGATCGCGAGCGCGATCAGCCACCGCGCCGGAGCACCCGCCTTCGACGTACCCCGCTGAACGATCAGGCGCCGAGCAGACGCTCGATATCCGCGGCGATCGCCTCTGGCTTGGTAGTGGGAGCATAGCGCGCCACCACCTTACCGGAGCGATCCACCAGGAACTTGGTGAAGTTCCACTTGATCGACTTGCTGCCAAGCAAGCCGGGGGCCTCGGCCGCGAGAGCGCGGAAAAGCGGTGCTGCATTCTCCCCGTTGACGTCGATCTTCGCGTACAAGGGGAAGGTCACACCATAGGTCAGCGAGCAGAAGCTCGCGATTTCGGCAGCGTCGCCCGGCTCTTGGGCGCCGAATTGATTGCAGGGGAACCCAGCACCGAAAAGCCCTGGTGCGCATACCGCCGCTGCAGCGCCTCAAGCCCCTCGTACTGCGGCGTGAAACCGCACTTCGACGCAACGTTGACGATCAGCAGGACCTCGCCTGCATGGTCGACGAGCGTGCCGACACTGCCGTCCGAACGCGTGACGGGAAGATCGGTGATCGTGGTCATCGGTGGCTCCTGCTCAGTCCAGCTTGCCTTCGTGTAGGCGCACGACACGATCCATACGCTGGGCGAGGCGCTCGTTGTGCGTGGCGATCAGCGCGGCGGACCCCTCATGGCGCACCAGGCGCAGGAACTCGGCCAGGACCACATCGGCCGTCGCCTCGTCCAGGTTGCCGGTAGGCTCATCCGCGAGCACCAGCGCCGGCTGCGTGGCCAGGGCACGCGCCACCGCCACCCGCTGCTGTTCGCCGCCGGACAACTGGCTGGGGCGATGCCCAAGTCGATGGCCAAGCCCCAATGCCGTCAGCAGCGCCTGCGCACGCGCCTCGGCGTTCGGTCGATCGCTTCCTGCAATCAACTGCGGCAGCACCACGTTCTCCACCGCGTTGAAGTCCGGCAGCAGGTGATGGAACTGGTAGATGAAGCCCAGCCGCTCCCGCCGCATCGCCGTGCGTCCGGCGCTGTCCAGACGCGCCGCCTCGACGCCGCCGATCCGGATCGATCCCTCGAACCCGCCCTCGAGCAGGCCGACCGCCTGGAGCAGGGTCGACTTGCCCGAACCCGACGGCCCGAGCAGCGCGACGATCTCGCCGGGCTGGACCAGCAGGTCGACGCCGCGCAGCACGTGGATCGTCTGTTCGCCCTGGGTGAAGCTGCGGCGCAGTTCCTGGGTCTGCAGGACGGGATCAGTCATAACGGAGCACCTGCACGGGATCGGTGTTGGCGGCCTTCAGGGCCGGATACAGCGTGGCGAGGAAAGCCAGCAGCAGCGCGACGACGGAGATGGCGGTGATTTCCACCGGATCGACCTTCGACGGCAACGTGGTCAGGAAGCGGACGGTCGGGTCCCAGATGTTCTGGCCCGTCACCAGCCCGATGAACCCGACCACGCTCTGGCGGAAGTGGAGGAACACGAAACCGAGTACGAGCCCTGCCCCGACGCCGAGTGCCCCCACGGTGGTGCCGACCGTCATGAAGATCCGCAGCAGGCTCGCCCTGCTTGCCCCCATCGTCCGCAGGATCGCGATGTCGCGTGTCTTGGCGCGCACCAGCATGATCAGCGACGACAGGATGTTGAACACGGCAACGAGGATGATGATCGACAGCACGGTGAAGGTGACGATGCGATCGACCGCGAGCGCCTCGAACAGCTGCGAGTTGAGCTGACGCCAGTCGACCAGTCGTCCGCGCGCACCTACCTTGTCCGCCAGGGGCGCCAAGATGCGCTCGACGCGGTCGGCATCGTTGGTGTTGATCTCGACCATGTTCACGCCGTCGCCAAGCATCAACAGGGTCTGCGCATCCTCCATCGGCATGATGACGAACGCCTTGTCATAGTCGTAGACGCCGACTTCGACGATCGCTCCGACCCGATAGCTCACCATCCGGAGCGCGGTGCCGAAGGGCGTCGCCGGGCCTTGCGGGTTGATGATCGAGATGTCGCTCCCCACCGACGCACCCAGGGATTCCGCCAGGCGCGACCCGATCGCGACCGTTCCGCTGTTCGGCACGAGCGAAGTGAGCGATCCGGCCTTCACATTGTCGCGGATCGTGGGATTGCCCAGGATGTCCGGCACCTCCATGCCGCGCACCAGCACGAAATCGGACCTGCCTTCCAGCGTCGCGAACAGCGGCTGCTCGATCAGCGGGGTCGCCGAAGTCACGCCGGGCGTCTTGCGCGCGTCGTCCAGGACCTGCCGCCAGTCCCGCAGCACGCCGTTGTAGCCTTGCACCACCGCGTGGCCGTTCAATCCCACGATCTTGTCGAACAGCTCCGCTCGAAAGCCGTTCATCACGCTCATCACGATCACCAGGGCGGCAACGCCCAGCATCACGGCGATCAGGCTGATCCCGGCGACGAGGGCGATGAACGCCTCCCCCCTTCCGGGCAGGAGGTAGCGTCGGGCGATCATGCGCTCGTAGCTGGACAGGAGCATCGGCTGGGCAGGTCTCGCAAGAGAAACAGATGAGCACGCCTGTAGGTGGCGTGGCGGAGAGAGGCAATCTGCCCTGTTGCCGAATGAACACACGGTTAAGCGATTCTCTTGGGAGAGCGGCGCAGGCTGGTGACAAGGTCCGGCGCGCGACGTAGCAAGTCCCCACGAAACGCAGGCAAACAGGCCGTGGTTCGGGGAGGCTTTCAAGCCCCGCTGTCCTTAAGGGGAAGCAGCGCGCGGGCAGGAAGCTGACAAGGGGGCTGACGAGCGATCGTCACGCAGGCGCTCGGATCGGAAACGGTCCGAGCGTTTGTCGTTTCGGGTTCCGCCGGTCCTCTTGAAAGGCCAATGCCGTTCACCAAATCCTCTGATGAGCGATGCCTTCGGGGTCGCTCGGGAGCCGGGCAGATGCCGGCGTCCCAGACAAGCAACTTGCTCAATGGAGGATTTGCATGCGCCAGTTCGATTTCACCCCCTACCGCCGTTCGACGATCGGCTTCGATCGCCTTTTCGACATGCTGGAGGCTTCGGCCCGGCAGGCTTCGTCGGAGAATTACCCGCCGTTCAATCTCGAGCGCCTGGCTGAGGACCGCTATCGCATCACACTCGCGGTCGCCGGCTTCAAGTCCGAGGAGATCGATATCACCGCACAGCAGAACATGCTGCTGGTGACCGGCAAGAAGGCTGCCGAGACGGATGCACAGCGCAGTGCATTCCTGCACCTTGGCATCGCCAACCGCAGCTTCGAGCGTCGCTTCGAACTCGCCGACTTCGTGCGGGTGGAAAGCGCCAATCTCGCTGACGGCCTGCTCGTGATCGAGTTGGTTCGCGAGGTTCCGGAAGCCATGAAGCCGCGCAAGATTGCGGTCTCGACCGGTGCGGCTCCGGCCGTGGAGCATCGTCCGGCCGACGACCATCAGGAGGCACAGGCCGCCTGATCCAGTTTACCGACTAAGGCGCGTCGCTCCCTTGCGCGCCGAAGCAGGGGCGCTCGGGCGATGGCCCGGGCGCCCTTTGCATGTCCGGGGCTGGCGCGATGCCAGCCCTTTCCGCTCAGACGAGCCGCGACTGCCGAACTGCGGCCTCGATGAAGCTCGCGAACAGCGGGTGCGGATCGAACGGCTTCGACTTGAGCTCCGGGTGGAACTGGACGCCCACGAACCAGGGGTGATCCGGCCGCTCGACGATCTCGGGAAGCGTCTCGTCGGGCGAGGTGCCTGACACCACCAGGCCACCCCGCTCCAGCACGTCACGATAATGCGTGTTCACCTCATAGCGGTGACGGTGCCGCTCGCTGATGTCGGTGCTGCCGTAGATCGACGCGACGACGCTGTTGCCGGCAAGCTTCGCCGGATAGGCGCCGAGCCGCATCGTGCCGCCAAGATCGCCGCCGGCCTCGCGCTTCTCCAGGCCTTTCTCCGACATCCACTCGGTGATCAGACCCACCACCGGCTCCTCGGTCGCCCCGAACTCGGTGGTCGATGCCTTGGCGATACCCTGCTCCCGCGCTGCCTCGACGCACGCCATCTGCATGCCGAGACAGATCCCGAAGAACGGCACCGCGCGTTCGCGTGCGAAGCGGACGGAGGCGATCTTGCCCTCGGACCCGCGCTCGCCGAAGCCGCCCGGCACCAGAATCGCGTGCATCGGTTCGAGCTGGCTGGCGATCGTCTCCTCGTCGCGCTCGAACAGCTCGGCGTCGAGCCAGCGGACGTTGACCTTTACCCGGTTGGCGATGCCGCCGTGGACCAGCGCCTCGTGCAGCGACTTGTACGCGTCAGGGAGCCCCACGTACTTGCCCACCACGCCGACCGTCACTTCGCCTTCGGGGTTCGACAGTCGCTCGACAATGTTCGACCAGCGGTCGAGCCTGGGCGGTTCGCCCGGCTCGATGCCGAAGGCGCGCAAGACCTCGGAGTCGAGCCCTTCGCCGTGATACTGCAGCGGCACCGCATAGATGCTCGACGCGTCGAGCGCCGGAATGACCGCTTCCTTGCGGACATTACAGAACAGCGCGATCTTGGCGCGCTCGCCCTCCGGCAGCGGCTGCTCGCACCGGCAGACCAGCACGTCCGGCTGGACGCCGAGCGCCGCGAGTTCGCGAACCGAATGCTGGGTCGGCTTGGTCTTCAGCTCGCCGGCTGCGGAGATATAGGGCACCAGCGTCACATGGACGCTGATCGACTGGCCGCGGCCGAGTTCGTTCTTGAGTTGACGGATCGCCTCGATGAACGGCAGCGACTCGATGTCGCCGACGGTGCCGCCGATTTCGCAGAGCACGAAGTCCAGATCGTCGGTGTCCGCCTGCGCGAACGCTTTGATCGCATCGGTCACATGCGGGATCACCTGGACGGTGGCGCCCAGATAGTCGCCACGCCGCTCGCGCGCGATGATCTGCTGATAGATCCGGCCCGAAGTGACGTTGTCCGACTGATGCGCCGCGACGCCCGTAAAGCGTTCATAGTGACCAAGATCGAGGTCGGTCTCCGCGCCGTCATCGGTCACATAGACTTCGCCGTGCTGATAGGGCGACATCGTGCCGGGATCGACGTTCAGATACGGATCGAACTTGCGGATGCGGACCTTGTAGCCCCGCGCCTGAAGCAGCGCCGCGAGGCTGGCTGCCATGAGTCCTTTGCCGAGCGACGATACCACGCCGCCGGTGATGAAAATATACCGCGCCATGGGAGGAAACGCCTAACGTGTAGCAGCCGTGCTGCGCAAGCGCGCGATGCCTCGCGCGCTCAACAAAAGCGACGGATGGTTTGAAAAAAGAAGGTTAGCGGGCGATCGGAACCGCGCCGTTCTCGGCCGGAGCCGGAGCCGCGAGGTTCGCGGGCGCGCCTGCATCCGCCGGAGCGATCGGTGCCGCGGGAGCGGCCGCAGGTGCCGTCGGGCGGGCGAGCGAGGTGTCGATCGCATCGTGCCGCGTAGCCGCCAGCACGGCGAGCAGGATGCTCATCGCAATAAACAGCCCCGCCAGGATCGCGGTGGAGCGCGTGAGAAAATCGGCCGCGCCGCGTGCCGACATCAGGCCCGACGGGCTACCGCCCGTGGTCAGCCCGCCCCCTTCCGAACGCTGCATCAGGATCACCGTCACGAGGAGCGCAGCGATGATGGCATGAACGACGAGCAGGAAGGTGAACATGTCGGGACAGCGATCCGAATTTTTCTGGGATGGCGGCGACATAGGCGAGCGCAGGCGGGGGATCAACCGGAACGGATCGACGCACCCGTAACATTTCGCAAGCGTCGGGAAACTTGCCCCTCCCAAGGGCGTTCATCTCCCGGTCAGCTCCAGCGCGGACGAAGCATAACGTCATGGGAGAAAACGTGAAACCGTTCTCCGAGAACTCGCTCGGGAGGTGGATGCGCGGACTGGTCGATTACGTCCGGTCCGGTGAACCCGACCTGACCAATCGCCAGATGGCGCTGATGCTGCTTGTCTATCTCGAGCCGGGCCCGCATACGGTGCGCGGCTTGGCGCGGGCATTGAACGTGTCGAAGCCGGTCGTCACGCGCGCCTTGAACAGGCTGGGCACCCTCGGCTATCTGCGCCGTCAGCGCGACGAGGCGGACAAACGCAACATCTTCGTCGCACAAACCAGCGAAGGGGCAGATTTTCTTGCAGAGTTCGGGCATTTCCTCGCGGACGATCGAGTCAGCGAGCTCGTTGCCCGAAGGGCAACCGCGTAGCCGGTTTTCGCTCGCGGGACGCTCTTCGATCCTGGACGCGCGCATCGATGCCGCGCGCCGCGACCTAGCCGACATCCGCCTCGCAACGCGCGTGTTCGCGCCGCATTACGCCCTGTCGGTGCCGCGCACCGCGGGCCGCAGCACACCGGTTCTGGCGCAGGCCGGTGTCTTGGAAAGCGTGCGTTCGGAAGTGCTTGCGGGCGAACCCTTCGATGCGCTGGAATTCTCTGGCAACCATATCTGGGGCGTATCGCCGGTCGACGGGAGCGTTGGCTTCGTCGACGCGGACGCCTTCACCGCATTTTGGGCGCCGACCCACATTGTCGCCGTGCGAAGCGCCAAGGTTCGGGCGTTGCCGTCGCTCGACAGCAACAGCGTCGGCGAGTTGGTGATGGGGAGCTGCGTGGCTGCGCTCCGTTCCGGCGAATCGGCCTTCGAAGTGGACGGCGGCTATATCGACGCCGACGCGCTGCTGCCGCTCGACGCTCTTTCCCTGGACATCGCGGCGGCAGCCGAGCGCCTGGTGGGCGCTCCAGCGCGTCCTGGTGGCCGCTCCGGGGCCGGCCTCGACGCCGCGGGGCTGGTCTTTCTCTCCCTTCAGCTTGCCGGGATCGAAGCGCCCCGCTTCCTGGATCTCCAGTCGACGGAGATGGGGATGAACCTGGCCGAGACCGCGCCCTTCGTGCGGGGCCAGATTCTCTTCTTCCAGGACGATGCGGCAGTCGTGGTGGATGCGCAGAACGCCGTTCATGTCGACCCGACGGGCGTTGGACGGGCACCCATTGCGGCGTTGATCGCCGCCCATGGTCCTATTGTCCGGAGGCGGCAGCCTTGACCGCGACCATCTTCATCGATGGTGCCGCCGGCACCACCGGTCTCGAGATCCGCGAACGACTGGCTGGCCGGCCTGAAATCACGCTGGTCACGCTCGACGACAGTCGGCGCAAGGATCCGGTCGCGCGGCGGGAAGCGCTGAACGACGCCGATTTCGTCATCCTCTGCCTGCCCGACGACGCTGCTCGCGAGGCCGTGTCGCTGATTGAAAACGATCGCACGCGCGTGATCGACGCCTCGACCGCGCATCGAACGGCCGAAGGCTGGGTCTATGGAATGGCGGAACTGGAACCTGCCCAGCCTGCCCTGATCGCCGAAGCCGCACGGGTGGCGAACCCGGGCTGCTATCCCACCGGTTTACTTGCGCTGGTACGCCCGCTCGTCCGGGCCGGCCTCATTCCGCACGACTGGCCCGTCAGCGTGAATGCCGTCTCCGGCTTTTCCGGCGGCGGTCGATCGATGATCGAGGAGTATCAGCAGCCGAACCCGCCGGCGTTCCGCGCCTATGCAATGGCGCTCGGCCACAAGCACGTCGCCGAGATGCAGCGCCACGCACGACTCGCGCATCCGCCGATCTTCACCCCCGCCGTCGCGAACACCTATCGCGGCATGGTGGTGGAGGTTCCGCTGCCGCTCCATGCGATGACGCCCCGCCCCACGCTCCCAGCGATCGAGAGTGCGCTCCAAGACGCCTACCGTGGCTCTCCCGTCGTGCGTGTCGGCTCCGCGGAGGCGCCGACCGTATCGATCGAAGAAAATGCCGGATCGGACCGGCTGACCGTGCGCGTCTTCGGCAATGCCGTGACTGGCCAGTTGCGGCTCGTCGCCACGCTGGACAACCTCGGCAAGGGGGCGGCAGGAGCCGCGGTGCAGAACCTCAACATCATGGCCGGGTTCGATCCTGCCGCTGGACTGGTCCTCTAAGCGCAGCCGTTTGGCGATCCTGCGGGTTGCGCGCCGCGGCGGGCTGGCTATCGCAGGCCCGGAGCTAGAATAAGGGAGTGTATATGAGACAGCCGGTCGGCAAGCTGCTGCTGTTCGGGGCCACGGGCGACCTGGCGCAGCGCATGTTGCTGCCTTCGCTGTACGGCCTCCATGCCGACGGGCTGCTCCCGGAGGGGCTCACCATCACGGGCACCGCACGTCACGACCATGACGACGCCGGGTACCGCGCGTTCGCCAAGACGGCACTGGACGAGCATCTCCCGGCGGACCGGCAGGACGAGGCGGCCGTCGCAGGCTTTCTCGACCGCCTGCACTATCATGCGATGGACGCATCCCAGGTCGAAGGCTTCGCCGGCCTCGCCGAGAAGCTGGGTGACATCTCCGGCGGGCTCGCGATCTTCCTGTCCACCGCCCCGTGGCTGTTCGCCCCCACGATCAAGGGGCTCGAATCGGCAGGCCTCGCCGGCTCCAACGTGCGGATCGGGCTTGAGAAGCCGCTCGGCAACGACCTCAAGTCGAGCCGCGAGATCAACGACATCGTCGCCGAGGCTTTCCCCGAGGATCGCACCTTCCGGATCGACCATTATCTCGGCAAGGAAACCGTCCAGAACATCCTGGCGCTGCGCTTCGGCAACGCCATGTTCGAGCCGATCTGGAACGCCCGCGGCATCGACCACGTCCAAATCACGGTCTCGGAGACCGTCGGTCTCGAAGGTCGCGCCGGATATTATGACGATGTCGGCGCGCTGCGGGACATGGTCCAGAACCACATGCTACAGCTGCTCGCGCTGATCGCGATGGAGCCGCCGGCCCGTTTCGACGGCACCGCAATTCGCGACGAGAAGGTGAAGGTGTTGCGGTCGCTCCGGCCGATCGGACCGGCCGAGGTCCAGTCGGAAACGGTCATCGGCCAGTATCGCGACGGCGCCGTGAACGGGGAAATCGTCCGCGGCTATGTGGACGAGCTCGAAAAGCCCTCCAACACCGAGACCTTTGTCGCGGTGAAGGCGCATGTGGACAGCTGGCGCTGGCAGGGGGTGCCCTTCTACATGCGTACGGGGAAGCGGCTGGCAGCCCGCCAGTCGGAGATCTCCATCCAGTTCAAGCCGGTGCCTCACTCGATCTTCGCCGAGCGCGGCGGCATGCTCCAGCCCAACACGTTGGTGATCCGCCTGCAGCCGGAGGAATATATTCGCCTGCTGGTCATGGCGAAGGAGCCGGGACTCGACCGCGAGGGCATCCGCCTGCGGGAAGTGCCGCTGGATCTCTCGCTCACCACCGCCTTCGCCAGTACCCGTCGCCGCATCGCCTATGAGCGCCTGCTGCTCGATCTGATCGAGGGCGATCCGACGCTGTTCGTGCGCCGGGACGAGGTCGAAGCGCAATGGGCCTGGATCGATGCGATCCGCGCGGGCTGGAAAGCGAACGACATGAAGCCCAAGCCCTATGCCTCGGGCAGCTGGGGCCCCACTGCCAGCGTCGCGCTGACCGAGCGCGACGGGGTGACGTGGAACGAGTGAACCTTCCCCGCCCCGCTCCGTTGATTCGGAGAGGAGCGCAGGACCAGCTCCGGTCCTGCGCCGGCGGCCGGCAAGCAGGATGATCGAATGACCGAGATTGAATGGTGGGAATATGACGACGCAGCCGAGATGGCGGACGCCGTCGCCGGGGACGTGCAGTTCATCATCGAAAGCGCGATCGACGCCCGTGGCGCGGCGGTGATCGCGCTGCCGGGCGGCAAGACGCCCCAGCCCATCTACGAGAAGCTGGCAAAGGCCAAGCTCGACTGGAAGCGCGTGACGATCGTCCCGACCGACGACCGTCTCGTGCCGATGGGCGATGAACTGTCGAACGTCACGGGCATCGCCAAGGTGTTCCTGCCCAAGGGCGCACGCGTGCTGCCGCTGACCAGCGAAAAGGCGGCCGATTATCGCGCGGCAGGCCGGGCAGCGGATGCCCGCCTTCAGGACGTCCACTGGCCGCTCGACCTCTGCCTTCTCGGCATGGGAACGGACGGGCACACCGCCTCCATCTTCCCTGGACCCGATCTCGACGAAGCGCTTCAGGGCCCGAAGGAGCGCCGTGCGCTTGGCGTCATGCCGGACCCGCTGCCGCCAGAGGCGCCGGTCGCTCGCGTCACCCTTTCCCATTCCGCCATCGCCTCCTCCCGCTCGCTGATGATCGCCATCAGCGGCGCGAAGAAGCGCGAGGTGCTGGAGCGCGCGATCAGCGAGGGCGCCGGCTCGACGCTGCCGATCGGGCGCGTGCTGTCCGAGGTCGAACTGCCGGTCGACGTGCACTGGAGCGAATCATGACGCTGCACTCCGAAATCGCGGCGGTCACCGACCGCGTCATCGCCAACTCGCGCGACCGGCGGGCAGCCTATCTGGCGCTGATCGACCGGGAGCGCGAGAGCGGCGTCGACCGGCCGATGCTGGGCTGCGCGAACCTCGCCCACGGCTATGCGGGCACGGACGAAGACCGTGATTTCATGCGCCCGGCAAAGAACATGAACGTGGGCATCGTTACCGCCTACAACGACATGCTGTCCGCGCACGCCACCTATTACCGCTATCCCGAGCAGATGAAGGTTTGGGCGCGCGAGGCGGGCATCACCGCGCAGGTCGCCGGCGGCGTTCCGGCCATGTGCGATGGCGTGACCCAGGGCTATCCGGGCATGGAACTGTCGCTGTTCAGCCGCGACACGATCGCCCTTTCGACGGCAATCGCCCTCAGCCACGGCATGTTCGAGGGCGCGGCATTGCTCGGCATCTGCGACAAGATCGTGCCGGGCCTGCTGATGGGGGCGCTGCGCTTCGGTCACCTCCCGATGGTCATGGTGCCGGGCGGCCCGATGCGGTCCGGTCTCGCCAACAAGGACAAGGCAGCAGTGCGTGAGCGCTATGCCGAGGGCAAGGCGACGCGCGAGGAACTGCTCGACGCGGAAATCGCCGCCTATCACGGCAAGGGCACCTGCACCTTCTACGGCACCGCCAACTCCAACCAGATGATGATGGAGGCCATGGGCCTGCACGTCCCTGGCGCCGCGTTCGCCAATCCAGGCACCAAGCTGCGCCAGGAACTGACGCGCGCCGCGGTTCATCGCCTGGCGGAGATCGGCTGGGATGGTGAGGACTATCGTCCGCTCGGCCGCTGCGTCGATGAAAGGGCGATCGTCAACGCGGCCATTGTCCTGCTGGCGACCGGCGGCTCCACCAACCACCTGATCCACCTGCCCGCCATCGCACGCTGCGCCGGCATCGTGCTGGATTGGGAGGATTTCGATCGCCTGTCGAAGACCGTGCCGCTGCTTGCGCGCGTCTATCCGAACGGCGCCGCGGACGTGAACATGTTCGAGGATGCCGGCGGCCCCAGCTTCGTGATCCGCGAACTGCTGGGCGCAGGCCTGCTGCACGGCGACGTGATGACGATCGCAAAGGACGGCATGTCCGCCTACGGCCGCAAGGCCGAGGTCGAGGCCGACACGCTCGTCTGGCGCAAGCATGGGGAGCGCTCGGGGGACGAGGCGATCGTCCGCACCGTCGACGCGCCCTTCTCGCCGGAAGGCGGGTTCCGCATCCTCCAGGGCAATCTCGGCCGCGCTTGCATCAAGGTGTCGGCGGTGGAGCGGGACCGCTGGATCATCGAGGCGCCCGCCCGGGTCTTCTCCGACCAGGCGCAGGTGCAGGAAGCGTTCAAGGCCGGCGAGCTCGACCGCGACGTGGTGGTGGTCGTCCGCCACCAGGGTCCGCGCGCCAATGGCATGCCCGAACTCCACAAGCTGACCCCGCCGCTCGGCGTGCTCCAGAACCGCGGCTTCCGCGTCGCGCTCGTCACCGACGGCCGCATGTCGGGCGCAAGCGGCAAGGTGCCGTGCGCGATCCACCTGTCGCCCGAGGCTTTGGGCGGCGGTCCGATCGGCAAGGTGCGGGATGGCGACATCGTCCGCCTCGATGCCGAAGCAGGAGTGCTCACCGCGCTGGTGGATCCGGCGGAGTGGGAGGCACGCGAACCGGCGCCGGCACCAGCGGTTGCGGACGGCACCGGCCGCGAGCTGTTCGCGTTGATGCGCCACGGCGCCAGCGAGGCCGAGGCCGGCGCCTCGGCAATGCTTGCGATGGCGGGCTTTTAAAAACGACCCGCGGGGAACCGGGCACAGGGAGAGGATGCGGAATGGAAGTCGTTGCGGTTGATATCGGGGGCACGCACGCGCGCTTCGCCATTGCCGAGGTAGAGGGCGGCCGCGTCGTCCACCTCGGCGAGCCGGTGACGCAGAAGGTGGCCGAACACGCTACCTTCCCGCTTGCGTGGGCGGCCTTTGCCGAGCAGCTGGACCGACCGGTCCCGCGCGCGGCAGCGATCGCGCTCGCGTCGCCGATCAACCCCGAGCTCATCAAGCTCACCAACAACCCGTGGATCATCCGGCCGCCGCTCATCAAGGAGCGGCTGGACGTCGACGCCTATTCGCTCATCAACGACTTCGGTGCGATCGGGCATGCTGTCGGGCAGCTCGACGGAGACGCCTATGTGCATCTTTGCGGCCCGGACGTACCGTTCCCGGAGCGCGGCTCCCTCACCGTCTGCGGGCCCGGCACCGGACTTGGCGTCGCGCAGGTGTTCCGCGAGGCAGGCGAATACCACGTCATCGCCACCGAAGGCGGGCATCAGGACTATGCGCCGCTCGATGAAATCGACGACGCGATCATCCGCCGCCTGCGTCCGACCTATACCCGCGTGTCGGCCGAGCGGGTCTGTGCCGGTCCCGGCCTCGTCCACATCTACGAAACGCTGGCGCAGATCGAGGGCAAGCCGTTCGTCCACCTGGACGATAAGCGGCTTTGGCAACTCGCGTTCGAGGGCGGCGACAAGCTGGCCGTCGCCGCGCTCGATCGCTTCTGCGTGTCGCTCGGCGGCGTTGCCGGCGACCTCGCGCTCGCGCACGGCCCGACCGGCGTCGTCATCGCGGGGGGTCTCGGGCTGCGCCTCAAGGACCGGTTGATCGAATCCGGCTTTGGCCAGCGCTTCGTGGCAAAGGGGCGTTTCCAGCAGCTGATGAACACGATCCCCGTCAAGATCATCACCCATCCCCAGCCCGGCCTGTTCGGCGCCGCGGCCGCCTTTGCCCAGGAGCACGCACGATGACCTTCCCCGCCATCCAGACCATCATGAACGCGGGTCCGGTCATTCCGGTGCTGGTGATCGAGGACGCCGCGACCGCCCGGCCGCTTGCCGAGGCTCTGGTCCGCGGCGGCATCCGCACGCTGGAGGTGACGCTGCGCACCCCGGCTGCGCTCGACGCGATCCGTGAGATGACGAAGGTCGAGGGCGCGATCGTCGGCGCGGGCACGGTGGTGAACCCGCAGCAGTTCGCAGACGCCGTGGACGCCGGCGCCGAGTTCATCGTGTCGCCGGGTCTGACCGAAAAGCTCGCGGCACCGATCATTGAGAGCGGCGTGCCGTTCCTCCCGGGCATCGCCAACGCGGGTGACATCATGCGCGGGCTCGACCTCGGCCTCACCCACTTCAAGTTCTTTCCCGCAGAGGCATCGGGCGGGCTGAAGGCGCTGAAGGCGCTGGCCGCCCCCTTCTACCAGGCGCGCTTCTGCCCGACGGGCGGCATCACGCTCGCGAGCGCTCCCGAATGGCTCGCGTTCGATCCGGTCCTCTGCGTCGGCGGCAGCTGGCTTGCGACCGGCACGATGGAAGAAGTCGAGGCCAAGGCGCGTGCGGCTGCCGAGCTGAAACGCTGAAATCAGGCGTGGGTCGCCTGCTCTCCGCACTGCTGCCGGCGCTCGCGGTCGTCCTCTCGGGGACGGCTGCGGCCCAGCCCCGGGTGATTACGTCCCCCGCGCCGCTCCCGCAGGATCATGCGCACCCGCGCGTGTTCCTGGCCGGCAGCATCGACATGGGCAAGGCGACGGACTGGCAAGCCGAGTTCGTGAAAGCACTCGGCGACCTCGATGTGACGATCCTCAATCCGCGTCGGACGGACTGGAACCCGGCCTGGAAGCCCGAAGCGAGCGAACCCCACTTCCGCGAACAGGTTGAGTGGGAACTTAGCGCGCTGGAGTCCGCCGACGTCATCGTGCTCTATCTCGCACCCGGCACCCAAAGCCCCGTCAGCTTGCTGGAGATGGGGCTGCATGCGCGGTCGGGCAAGCTGATCGTGCTGTGCCCGCCCGGCTTCTGGCGCAAGGGCAACGTCGACATCACCGCCGAGCGGTACGGCATCCGGCAGGTGGAGAGCATGGAAGCGCTCACCGCAGAAGTACGCCGGCGGCTCACCAGCGCCAAGCGACCGAACTAGACGATCTACATTTCCCCGCGGGCGCGGCGGATCGCGTACCATTTGCGCACGTTGGCGTTGTGCTGTTCCAGCGTGTCCGCGAACACATGCCCGCCCGTGCCGTCCGCGACGAAATAGAGCGCGCTGGTCGCGGCGGGATTGAGCACCGCGTCGATCGACTCCCTCCCCGGGTTGGCGATCGGACCGACCGGCAGCCCGGGAGATGCGTAGGTGTTGTAGCCGTTCTTCGCGCTAAGTTCCGATCGCAGGATCCGGCGGCCGAGCGGCCGCCCCTTGGTCACCGGGTAGATGACGGTCGGATCCGCCTGCAGCGGCATGCCCTGCTTGAGGCGGTTGCTGTAGACGGCTGCGACCATGCGGCGCTCGGCCGCCTTGCCGGTCTCCTTCTCCACGATCGCGGCGAGAGTCAGAACCTCACGCGGAGTCTGAACTGCGGCCGTCGGCTTGCGCTGTTTCCATGCGGCGGCGAGGTAGTCGCGCATCGCCTTCTGCATCTGGTCCAAGACCTGCTGCCGGGTGTCACCGCGCTGATAATTGTAGCTGTCCGGTAGGACGCTGCCTTCTTCGGGGATCGCAACCGACCCAGTGAGATAGGGCGCCCGCATCAGCGCCTCATGCACGAGGACAGAGGGCATGCCCTCCGGCACCGTGACCCGACGCTGGATGACCTTGCCGCTCTGGAGGAGCTCGAGCACATCGGACTGGCTCGCGTGGGCTGGAACCTCATACTCGCCTGCGCGGATGGGAGCGTCCGAGCCGAACACGCGGGCGAACAGCAGGAACCGGTTGGCAGAGCGGATCGCACCAGCCTTCTCCAGTTCGGTCGCCGCGCGGGAAAGGCTGGCGCCGCTGGGCACCACCACCGCTAGGTTCTTCTCTGCGGGGCCCGCACCGGTCCAGCTGCTGGCCACCCCGAAGAGGGCAGCCAGCAACGCCAGCGCGAGCACCATTCCCAGACATCCCGGACGGCGCATCAGCCGCAAATCCTGGTGTGCGGCGATGCGCCGTTCATCAGATCGCCTTCATCACCAGCGAGGCGTTGGTGCCGCCGAAGCCGAACGAGTTGTTCAGGATCGCCTTGACCTTACGCTCCTTGGCCACGTGCGGGACCAGGTCCACGCCCGCGCAATTGTCGCTGGGATTGTCGAGGTTCAGCGTCGGCGGCACAATGCCGTCCCGCATCGCGAGAATGCAGAAGATCGATTCCACCGCGCCGGCGCCGCCGAGCAGGTGGCCGATCGCCGATTTGGTCGAGCTCATCGACAGACCGCCCATGGCATCGCCGAACAGGCGGCGGACTGCCCCGAGTTCCAGCTCGTCGCCGAGCGGCGTCGAGGTCCCGTGCGCGTTGATATAGTCGATGTCCGACAGCGACAGACCCGACTTGCGCAGCGCCATCTCCATCGAGCGGAACGCGCCCGAACCTTCCGGATGCGGTGCCGTCACGTGATAGGCGTCGCCGGACAGGCCATAGCCAATGACCTCGGCATAGATCTTCGCGCCGCGCTTCTTGGCGTGCTCATACTCCTCGAGCACGACCACGCCCGCGCCTTCGCCCATGACAAAGCCGTCGCGGTCACGGTCATAAGGGCGGCTGCCCTTGGTCGGATCGTCCCGGAAGCCGGTGGACAGCGCACGCGCCTGGCCGAAGCCCGCAATGCCGATCGGGCAGATCGCACCTTCGGCACCACCCGCGAGCATCACGTCCGCGTCGTCCATTGCGATCATCCGGGCGGCGTCACCGATCGAATGCGCACCAGTCGAGCAGGCGGTGACCACCGCATGGTTCGGCCCCATCAGGCCGTACTTGATCGAGACCTGGCCAGAGATCAGGTTGATGAGGCGACCGTGCACGAAGTGCGGCGAGACGCGCTTCGGCCCCTTGGCGGCGAGCACCAGCGATTCGCTCTCGATGCCGGGAAGACCGCCGATGCCGGAGCCGATCGAGCAGCCGGCGCGGTAGCGCTCTTCCTCGCTCATGTCGGTAAGGCCGGCGTCCTCGATCGCCTGGCCCGCGGCATCGATGCCATAGACGATGAACGGATCGACCTGGCGCTGGACCTTGTGGTCGACGCGCTTGTTCGGGTCGAAGCCGTATTCATGGTCCGCCGGCTTCACCTCACACGCATAGTTGCTGTGGAAGTCGGTCGCGTCGAAGCGGGTGATGGTGGCGGCGCCAGACTTGCTGGCGATGATGTTCTTCCAGGCCGTCTCGACATCGGCACCCAGCGGGGTGACGAGCCCGAGCCCGGTCACGACTACGCGGCGCATGGCAACTCTCCGTCTGTGCTCTCAAATGCGAACGGCCCCCCGCCCCTCGCTTGTCGCGGCGGGACGGAGGGCCGTTCCTGATCGGCGTCAGCCGCGGCCCCGTCGCTTAGTGCGACCGGGCCGGCAAGGCTCAGCCCTTGTGCTCGTCGATGTAGGCGATCGCGTCCTTGACGGTCGTGATCTTCTCGGCGGCGTCGTCCGGAATCTCGACCCCGAACTCTTCCTCGAACGCCATGACCAGCTCGACGATGTCGAGGCTGTCCGCGCCCAGGTCGTCGATGAAGCTGGCGTCCTCGGTCACCTTCTCGGCTTCGACGCCCAGATGCTCGACGACGATCTTCTTCACGCGATCGGCGGTCTCGCTCATTCCCTGTTCCTCTTTCAAAATGCAGTAACGCGTATTCCTGAACGCACCTAGAACGGCGTCCGTTCGCTGGCAAGAGCCCCGGCGCGCCGGAGCGTGCCGGACGTCAGATCATCGCCATCCCGCCGTTGACGTGCAGGGTCTGGCCGGTGACGTAGCCCGCCTCCCGGCTGGCGAGATAGACGACGGCTGCACCGATGTCCTCGCCGGTGCCGAGGTCACCCGCCGGAATCTTGCCCAGCAGCCCCTGCTTCTGGGCGTCAGGCAGCACGTCGGTCATGGCCGAACGGATGAAGCCCGGAGCCACGCAGTTCACGGTAATCCCGCGGCTCGCCAGTTCCTGCGCCAGCGCCTTCGACATGCCGACCAGGCCGGCCTTCGACGCGGCGTAATTTGCCTGGCCCGGGTTGCCGGTCTGCCCCACCACCGAGGTGATCGAGACGATGCGTCCGAAACGGGCCTTCATCATCGGCTTGGCGGCAGCGCGCGCGAGTCGGAACGCCGCCTCCAGGTTGACGCGGATCACCTGATCCCATTCGCCGTCCTTCATTCGCATGGCAAGATTGTCGCGGGTGACGCCGGCATTGTTGACGAGAATGTCGAGCTTGCCCAGCGCCTGCACCGCCTGCGGCACGAGCTGGTCCACTGCGGCACCGTCCGAAAGATTGCACGGCAGCGCCACGTGATCGCCACCCAGCTCCGCCTTGAAGGCCTCGAGCTTGTCGAGGTTGGAGCCCGAGAGCGCGAGGCGTGCGCCCTGCCCCGCCAGAGCCTTGGCGATCGCGGAACCGATGCCGCCGGACGCGCCAGTCACCAGCGCGGTCATGCCTGTAAGATCGAACATATCCTGATCCCTGTTCAAAGGCGCGCTACGAGCGCCTCGATATCGTCCATCGTCACGACGCTGGTCGTGGTCGCGTCGGGAGCGATCCGCTTGACCATCGGCCCCAGCACCTTGCCGCCAAGCTCCACGAAGTCGCTCACGCCGGCATCCTGCATCGCCAGCACGGATTCGCGCCAGCGCACCATGCCGGTAACCTGCTGTACCAGCGCCACGCGGATCGCACCCGGATCGGCGATCGCCACCGCATCGACATTGGCATAGACCGGCACCAGCGGTGCCCGCAGGTCGGCGTCGAGCAGCGCATTCTCCATCGCCTCTGCTGCCGGCTGCATCAGCGGGCAGTGGAACGGCGCCGAGACCGGCAGCAGCAACGCACGCTTGGCGCCCATTTCCTTAGCGAGCGCCACCGCGCGCTCGATTGCCTGGCGGTGGCCGGAGATCACCACCTGGCTCGGATCATTGTCGTTCGCGACCGTGGCGACGAGCTGCGGCCCACCCTCGGCCAGGATCGAATCGGCAGCAGCGCCGGCGATCGTCTGCGCCTTCTCCAGATCGACGCCCAGCAGCGCAGCCATGGCGCCCTCGCCCACCGGCACCGCTGCCTGCATCGCCTGTCCACGCAGCTTGAGAAGGCGGGCGGCGGTTGCAAGGTCGAACGCGCCGGCTGCGCAAAGGGCGGTATATTCACCCAGCGAATGGCCGGCGACGAAGTCCGCCTTCTCAGCTAGGCGGACGCCGCCTTCCTTCTCCAGCACGCGCAACACCGCGATCGCGTTTGCCATGATCGCCGGCTGCGCGTTCTCGGTCAGCGTCAGCTCGTCGGCCGGGCCTTCGCTCATCAGCCGGAAGAGGTTCTGGCCGAGCGCATCGTCGACCTCACCGAACACCTCGCGGGCATGGGGCGAGGCGGCGGCGAGCGCCGCCCCCATGCCAACAGACTGGCTCCCCTGGCCAGGAAAGATGAAAGCGCGCACGTGCCTCTCCTTGAAACGTGAGGCGCCGGTTAGGCCGACCACCAAGATGAACGCAAGCCCATGAGCCGCGACAGGTTGCGACCATTTTGCGGCACCAACGACAAACGCTTGCGACAGCCAACCCCCAGATTGCCTTCATCGCCACTGAGGGTGATGAAGGAGTAGGTTCCCATGAAGAAGTTCGTTCTCGCCGCCGTCGCTGCTTCGCTGCTCGCGACGCCCGCCATGGCCGCGCCGCAGCGTTCGGACCATGGACCGCACCGCACCGTGGAGCGGACCACCGTCGTCAAGAAGCAGGTGACCCGCACGCCTCAGCGCCACTATCAGCAGCAGCCCAACCGCCGGCAGTATCAGAACGTCCGCAACTGGCAGCGCGGCGAACGGTTCGACAGCCGCTACGCCCGCAACTATCGCCAGATCGACTACCGCGGCAGCAGCCGGCTCTATGCTCCGCCCCGCGGCTACCAGTGGGTGCAGTCGGGCAACGATGCGGTGCTGGTCGCATTGACGAGCGGGTTGATCGGAGCCGTGATCGGCGGCGTACTTGCCAACTGATCGCAGGCGGGTTCGCCAACTAAACACCTTGCCTTTCGCCGCTTTTGCGGTACAGGCACGGGTCCTCGGGGGTGGAAGGCACGTCCTTCCGCCCTCGTTTGATTTTGGGACGACAGCCGGAGGGGCGCCGCACGGGGCGGCGTCAGCGATCGGCCAACATAGGTAAGCAGCATGGCTCTGTACGAGCATGTGTTCCTTGCGCGCCAGGATCTGGCACAGGCGCAGGTGGACCAGCTGGCGGAAACCGCCACGAAGATCATCGAAGACAACAACGGCAAGGTCGTGAAGACCGAGACCTGGGGGCTGCGTTCGCTGGCCTACCGGATCGCCAAGAACCGCAAGGCGCACTACGTCATGCTCGAGATCGACGCGCCGGCCGGCGTGGTCGCCGAGCTGGAGCGCCAGACCCAGATCAACGAGGACGTGATCCGCTTCATGACCGTCAAGGTCGACAAGCTGGAAGACGGCCCGACCGTGATGATGCGCAAGAGCGAGCGTTCGGAGCGTGGCGACCGTGGTGGTCGCGGCCGCGACCGCGACGATCGTGGTCCCCGCGAAGACCGCGGCCCGCGCCGCGAAGAAGCGTAAAGGAGCATCATCATGGCACGACCGTTTTTCCGCCGCCGCAAGAGCTGCCCCTTCTCGGGCAAGGACGCTCCCCGGATCGACTATAAGGACGTCCGTCTGCTCCAGGGCTTCGTGTCCGAGCGTGGCAAGATCGTCCCGTCGCGCATCACCTCGGTGAGCGCAAAGAAGCAGCGCGAGCTGGCCCAGGCCATCAAGCGCGCACGCCATCTGGGCCTGCTGCCCTACATCGTGAAGTAAGGAGCGCCCGACATGGACGTCATTCTGCTGGAGCGGGTCGAGAAGCTCGGCCACATCGGCGACGTGGTGAAGGTGAAGGACGGCTTCGCCCGTAACTTCCTCCTGCCGCGCAAGAAGGCGCTGCGCGCCAACGAAGCCAACCGCAAGGTCTTCGAAGCCAACCGTGAGCGCATCGAGGCCGAGAACGCCTCGCGTCGCACCGACGCACAGGCCGAAGCCAAGACGCTCGAGGGCGTTTCGGTGACCCTGATCCGCCAGGCGTCGAACACCGGCCAGCTGTACGGCTCGGTCGCGGTGCGCGACCTGGTCGAGGCGCTGGTCGCCGACGGCCACAAGGTCAACAAGGCACAGGTCGTGCTCGATCGCCCGATCAAGGCGATCGGTCTGCACGAAGTCCGCGTCGCGCTGCACCCGGAAGTCGCGGTGACCGTCAAGGTCAACGTCGCACGTTCGCCGGAAGAGGCCGACATGCAGGCGCAGGGCGTCGACGTGATGGCTGCGATGTTCGAGCAGGACACCGCCGGCTTCACCGAGGACTATGACCCCAACGCCGAGCCGGGCGAGATCGCGCGCGACGAAGCGCCGGTCGAGGCCGAAGAAGCCTAAGCCACTCGCGGCAACGCAAAACAGGAAGGGCCGCCGGGATCACCCCGGCGGCCCTTTCTTTTTGCCTTCTCCGCGCAAGCGAGCGCCCTAGGGCTCGATCAGTGCACCATCACATAGGCACTGACCACCGCCACCAGCGGCACCGAAGCGAAGACAACGGGAACGAACTTGAACATCACATCACCTACAAGGTTGTTGCTGCTTCAATGCGCGAAAGAGGGAAAGGTTGCCAAAGGATGAACGGCAAGTCAGGGCTCCCCATCCGCGCAAGCTCGGAAAGGCAGAGCCAGAAGACTCGTTTTTCCGCGCGATTTCCGACAGTTAAGAAAAAGAGATAGCAAAGCGAATTGGCTGCTTGACGTGCTCATCCTCCGACCGTAAACGGCCACCTCACCAAGCGATTGGCCCCTTCGTCTAGCGGTTAGGACGTCGCCCTCTCACGGCGAAAACACGAGTTCGATTCTCGTAGGGGTCACCATCTTCGGCGCAAACGCCACTGCGGGTGACAAGTCTCACTAGAGGCACCAGCATCCAGCTCTCCTGACGGAATACGCGGCAGCCGCGGCATGGCAGGTGCCTGCGGGATCATCGCATGGGCAAGCGCGGACGGGCTATACCCGGCACCTACCGCACCTATGTCAAAGCTGGCAGACGACAGTGGCCTGGCGAAGGCCGCGGCACGATGAACACGCCTCCCCGGCCCTTGCTCAGGCGCTCACCTGATTCCTGATTTCGCTGCGCACACGCGTCCCCGTCAGGCCCCTTTCTCCAGCAGCTGCTTCACTCCTGCTGCCAGGGTCTCTAGCTTGTAGGGCTTGCGGAGGATCGGAAACTCGCGCTCGTCGGCAGGGATGAACTGCTTGCTGCTGTAGCCGCTCGCGAGCAGCACCGGCAGGGAATAGCCGAGTTCCCTCGCGCGTTGCGCCAGGTCGAGCCCGCTGAGCCTGGGCATCACGATGTCCGAGAAGATGATGTCGAACGTATCCGACTGGAGCAGCGCCAGCGCTTCTTCGCCATCGGACGCCTGGGTGACCACGCAGCCGAGATCCTCGAGCAGCTGGCGGGCGAAATAGCGGACGTGCTCGCTGTCCTCGACCAGCAGAACCCGAAGCCCATGTGGGATCGAGATATCTCCGGCGTCACTGACGTCTTCGCGAGCGGCCTTTTCCGTACGCGGCAGAAGCATGTGCACTGCGGTTCCCACGCCCACCTGCGACTCGATGTCGACCGCGCCGCCGGACTGCGTGGCGAACCCGTGGATCTGCGAGAGGCCGAGGCCAGTCCCCTTGCCCGTAGGCTTGGTGGTGAAGAACGGCTCGAAGACGCGCTCCAACCGCTCGGGGGGAATACCCTCGCCCGTGTCGCTGATCGACAGCCGGACCATGTCGCCGCTGGGCGTCGACCAGTTGCGCGTCGAGATGGTGATGCGCCCGCCGTTCGGCATCGCGTCGCGCGCGTTCAGCACCGCGTTGAGAAGCGCCGTTTCAAGACCCGTCGGATCGATCTCGACCCGCCAAAGCGCCGGGAACAGGTCCAGCTGCAGGTCGTATTGGCTCCCGAGCGTGCGCTGGAGCATCTCGCCCAGCGCATCCAGGCGGACGCTCAGGTCGATCACCTCCGGCTCCAGCGGCTGGCGCCGGGCAAAGGCAAGAAGCTGCGAGGTGAGGCTCGTCGCCCGCTCCGCGGTTTCCAGCATCACATGCAAATAGCGGCTGCGCTTTTCGACCGGCAGATCCGGCTGTCGCAAGAGGAAGTCGGCGGCGCCGCGCATCACCGTCATCAGATTGTTGAAGTCGTGCGCGATGCCCCCTGCCAGCTCACCCAGCGCCTGAAGCTTCTGCGATTGGAGCAGGGCAGCCTGGGTCTGTCGCAGTTCGTCGCTTGCACGAACCTTCTCGCTGATGTCGCGCGTGATCTTCGCGAAGCCGACGTGCTGGCCGGCGCCGTTGTAGATCGGATCGATCACCACATGCGCCCAGAACAGCGAACCGTCCTTTCGAACCCGCTGCGCCTCGGCCTCGAACTTGCCTTCGCCCAGAGCGGTGGCCAAGGCTGCTGCCGGCGCACCGCGGGCGCGGTCCTCTTCGGTGTAGAAGCGTGAGAAATGCTGGCCCAGCACTTCCGCTTCCTCATACCCCTTGATCGCCCGGGCGCCCGAATTCCAGCTCGTGATCCGGCCGCTGCGATCCAGCATGTAGATCGCATAGTCGCGCACGCCCTGCACGAGCAGGCGGAACTGGAGTTCACTGTCGTACGTCGCGCGCTCGAGCCGGCGCTTTTCAGTGATGTCGCGCGTGATCTTAGCATAGCCGAGCAACGTCCCGTCCTCGGCCCGGATCGGGTCGAGCACGGCATGCGCCCAGAATTGCCCGCCGTCCTTGCGGACGCGCCACCCTTCGGCTTCGAACCGGCCTTCGCGGGCGGCGATCCGAAGCGCCCGCCCCGGCAGATCCGCCTTGCGATCCTCCGAGGTGAAGAAGCGCGAGAAATGCTGGCCGACGATCTCGTCTGGGGAATAGCCCTTGAAGCGTTCGGCACCGGCGTTCCAGGTGACGATGTGGCCGTCCGGATCGAGCATGTAGATCGCGTAGTCGGTGACGGACTGTACCAGCAGCTCGAACCGGCGGTTCGCGACATGATCCTCAAACGCCGATGCGGCCATTCCAAATCCTAAGCATCACCACCGCCCCCGAACCCCAGTGCTTGCAGCCAAATCGGTCACGAAATCAAGCTCGTTACGCAGCCGCATGCATCCTTGGTCCGGTAGGATTTTGGGAATGGTATCAAAGTACGCAGTCATGCGGCTTCTTCATTTTGCCAGCCCCCGCCCAAGGCGCGGAAGAGATCGACCTGGGCGTCGGCGATGAAGGCGTCGGCGTTCGCCAGCGCGGCCTCCGCATCGGCAAAGGTGCGTTCCGCATCGAGGAGTGCGAGAGAGTCGATGTCGCCCTCGCGCTGCCGCGCCCGCGCGATGTTTACGGCGGCTTCCGCTTCATTGCGCGCGGCCTGGAGTGCCGTCCGCCGGTCCAGCGCATTGACGTAGGCTGAGAGCGCCGTCTCCGTCTCTTGCAGCGCACGGAGGACGGAACCGTCGAAGTCTGCCAGGGCCTCGCGGCTTTCCGCCTCGGCGGCCGCCACACGGGCCCGCGCGGGTCCCGGGTTCACCGCCCAATTCAGCAAGCCTCCCACCAGCCACCGCAACGGCCCCGCACCGAAGACGTCGCCGATATCGGTCCCGGTCGAACCTCCGGACGTTCCGAGGGTGATCCGCGGATACAGGTCCGCGGTCGCCACGCCGATCCGCGCGGTCGCGGCGGCGAGCCTTCGCTCGGCTGCGCGGACGTCCGGACGCCTGGCGAGCAGTGCAACTCCGTCGCCCACCGGGATCGGCTGGTTCAGCCGCAGCGTGGACGTCCGCGCCGCAGCCACCGGCGGAAGATCGGCGGGGGTGCGGCCAGTCAGCAGGGCCAGCCGGAACAGCGCTGCGTCGCGCTCGGCGCTAAGCGTGGGCACCTGCGCCTGGCGCTCATTCCGTAGGGCGCCGATGCGTGCCGTGTCGAGCCGCGTTCCTTCGCCGACGCTGCGACGCCGTTCCGTCAGGTCGAGCGACTGGTCGAGCAGTCGCACGATATGCTCGGCGACCTTCATCCGTTCCGCGGCAGACGCGGCATCGGCATAGGCACGGGTGGTCTCGGCAACCACCGCCACGCGGACCGCTTCCGCATCGGCAACTGCGGCGCCGACATCGCCTCTCGATGCCTCCACATTGCGCGAGAGGCGTCCGAACAAGTCGGCCTCATAGCTGACGTTCAGCCCGACATCGATTTGCCAGTTCTCGCGCGACATCCCGGGCACGCGCTGCATTTCAGGCGTCCGCCCGTAGTTCGCGCCCGCGCCCAGCGTGGCCTGCGGGAGCTGGTTTGCGCGAGCGCCGCGCAGAAGCGCGCGCGCCCGCTCGACGCGGGCGGCGGCGGCCCGAACATCCGTGTTGGCCGCCAGAGCGTCGGCGACGAGTTGGTTCAGTACGGGATCGTCGTAGAGCCGCCACCAATCGCCTTTCACCGGCTCTGGCGTCACGACGGCGGTTGCGGCGACAAAGCTGCCACCGACGCTTTGCGGATGCTTGGGGGCCGCATAGTCGGGGCCTGCGGCGCAGGCGGCAAGCGCCAGCGCCGAGGTGGTGATCAGGATCGAACGCATTGGGCCCTCCTTATTCAGCGGGCTGGAAGTGAGGTGCGGCGCCGCGCTCCGCAGCCTTGCGGGAGCGAAGGCGGGCGATGCGATCGCCCAGCGCGCGGCACACGACGTAGAAGGTCGGGGTGAACAGCAGGCCGAAGGCAGTCACGCCCATCATCCCGAAGAACACCGCCGTCCCCAGCGCCTGGCGGAGCTCCGCGCCGGCACCGCTCGCGATCAGCAACGGCACGGCTCCCAGGATGAAGGCGAACGAGGTCATCAGGATCGGCCGCAGGCGGTCATGTGCGGCGCGAACCGCTGCCTCCACGGTCGAGAGCCCGTCCTGCTCCTCTGCCTGCTTTGCGAACTCCACCACCAGGATGGCGTTCTTGGCAGCGAGCGCGATCAGCACCACCAGCCCGATCTGGGTCAGGACGTTGTTGTCCATTCCTCGCAGATTGACCCCGGCCATGGCGGCCAGAAGGCACATGGGCACGATCAGGATGATCGCGAGCGGCATCGTCAGGCTCTCATACTGCGCCGCGAGCACCAGGAAGACGAACAGCACGGCCAGCGCAAACACCAGGCCCGCGGTACTGCCGGCCATCTTCTGCTGGAACGCGATGCCCGTCCACTCGGCTTCGTAGCCAGGTGGCAGGTCGCTCGCGAGCTTCTCCATCGTGAGCAACGAGCGGCCCGAGCTGTACCCCGGCGCGGTGTCGCCATCGACCTCTACCGCGGGGAAGAGGTTGTAGCGCGTGACCCGATACGGGCCGGTCTTGTTCTCGAAGGTGGAGACGGAGCCGATCGGCACCATCGCCCCGGAGTTCGAGCGCGTCTTCAGGTTGGCGATGTCAGCTTCGGTGGTGCGGAACGGTGCATCGGCCTGAGCGGTGACGCGATACGTCCGCCCAAGCATATTGAAGTCGTTCACGAAGGCCGAACCCAGATAGACGTGCAGCGCCTCGAACACCCGCTCCGGCGGCACGCCCAGCAGGTCCGCCTTGCGCCGATCAATATCGGCGAAAACGCGCGGGGTGGCCGTGTTGAAGAAGGTGTAGACCTGCTGCAGGCCCTCCGTCTGGTTCGCCTTACCGATCAGATCGAACGCCGTCTTGCCCAGTTCGGCATAGCCGTGCTCGCCACGATCCTCGATCATCATGCGATAGCCACCGGCCGATCCGATACCCTGGATGAGCGGCGGCGGCACGACGAGCAGCATCGCCTCATTGATGTCGGCCGTACGCTTGCGCGCCTCGTCCATGATGCCGGCGTAGGTGACGCCGAGCTTCTTGCGCTCTTCGAAGGACTGCAGCGGGACATAGGCGGCCGCGCTGTTGGGCGCGAGCGTCTGCGACGGTCCGTCGAAGCCGGCGAGCATCACCGAGCCCTTCACGCCCTTGATCGGCAGGATGCGGGCCACGACCTTGCGCATCACCTCATCCGTGCGCTCGAGCGACGAGCCCGGCGGCAGCTGGATGACCGTCAGGAAGTAGCCCTGGTCCTGCGCCGGGATGAAGCCGACCGGCGTCACCCAGAACATGGCGACCGTTGCCGCGATCAGTCCCGCATAGGTCACCATCATGCGCTTCGGACGCGTGACCAGCACGCGGGTCAGGCGGCTGTAGCCGTGGCTCAAGCGATCGAAGCCCCGATTAAAGGCGTCCGCCGCACGGCTGGCCATCCGACCGATGCGGCCCTTGGGCTCTCCCTCATGCCCGGTCAGCAGCACCGCCGCGAGGGCGGGCGAGAGGGTGAGCGACACCAGCAGCGAGATTGCCGTCGCGACGGAGATCGTGACCGCGAACTGCTTGTAGAAGGCGCCCGAAAGCCCGTTGAGGAACAGCGTCGGCAGGAACACCGCCAGCAGCACCAGCACGATGGCGACCAACGCGCCCGACACTTCGTCCATGGACGTGCGCGCAGCCTCCAGCGGGGACATGCCGCGCGACAGGTTGCGCTCGACATTTTCCACCACGACGATCGCGTCGTCCACGACGATGCCGATCGCCAGCACCAGGCCGAACAGCGAAAGGTTGTTGAGCGAGTAGCCGAGCGGCAGCAGCACCGCCATCGTGCCGATCAGCGACACGGGGATGGCAACCACCGGGATGATCGCCGCCCGCCACTTCTGCAGGAAGACAATCACGACCAGGACGACCAGCAGCACCGCTTCGCCCAGCGTGTGGTAGACCGCGTCGATCGACTGGGAGATGAACTCCGTCGGATTGTAGATGACGCGATATTCCAGCCCCTTCGGGAAGTCCTTTGACATCGCCTCGAGCTCGTCCTCGACCGCCGTTGCGGCGGCGAGAGCGTTGGAGCCCGGACGCTGGAACACACCCAGGATGACGGTCGGCTGGTTCGACAGATAGGTGTTGGAAGAATAGTCGGCAGCGCCGAGCTCGACCCGCGCCACGTCGCTCACGCGCACCTGCCGCCCGTCGGTATCGGTGCGGATGACCACCCGACCGAACTCCGCGGGGTCCTTCAAGCGGCCCTGCGTCTCGATGTTCAGCTGGAACGCGTTGCCTGTCGGCGTGGAGCCGGGCTGACCGAGCGTGCCGGCGGCGACCTGGATGTTCTGCGCGCGCAACGCCTGGACGATGTCGCCCGCCGTCAGGTTCAGCGCCGCGGCACGGCCCGGATCGATCCAGACACGCATCGCGAAGTCGCGTGCGCCGAACATCCGCACATCGCCCACGCCCTCTATACGCGCGAGCCGGTCCTTGACCTGCGTAAGCGCGTAGTTCGAGATATAGCTGCGATCGACCGACTTGTCGGGCGAGATCAGGTTGACCACCATCAGGAAGTCCGGCGTGGTCTTCCGCGTCACCACACCTAGGCGCTGCACCTCCTCCGGGAGACGCGGTACGGCGACTGCGACGCGGTTCTGCACCAGCACCTGCGCGGCATCGAGATTGGTGCCCGACTTGAAGGTGACGGTGATCGTCACGTTGCCGTCGCCGGTCGACTGCGACGACTGGTACAGCATGTCGTCGACGCCGTTGATCTCCTGCTCGATGGGCGCGGCGACGGTCTCGGCGACGGTTTCGGCCGAGGCGCCAGGATAGCTCGCCGTGACCGTGACGGTGGGCGGGACGATGTCTGGATATTGGGAAATCGGAAGCGCCAGATAGGCGATCGCACCGATGATCGTGATCACGATCGCGATGACGGCCGCGAAGATCGGGCGCGTGATGAAGAACCGCGAGAGGCGCATCGGGCCACTCCTCGTGCAAGAGATCAGAAACGGGGGGTGTCAGCCGCCAGGTGTTGGGGGCGTCCCGGCGGCTGACGGGTCACCGGGCGAAGGTTGCCTCGCCCGTGACCGGTGCCGTGAAGGTGGGTTGCTGCGCGGACGCGTCGGGCGCGATCCTGCCGGGCTTGGGCTGAACCTTGGCGCCCGGCATGGCCATTTGCGTGCCCGCAATCACCACCTTGTCCTGGGGCGTGAGGCCGGAGCGAATGATGCGCAGGCCGTGGACCACGGGTCCGAGTTCGACCGGCTTGGGAGCAACCGTGCCGTCCGCGCCGACGGTCAGCACGAGCTTGCGCGCCTGATCGGTTTGGATCGCCGCGTCCGGGACCATCAACGCGCGCGTCGTTCCGCCGGCGGACAGGCGCATGTTGCCGAACATCCCGGGCGTCAGGAACAACCCAGGATTGCTCAGAACCGCACGCCCGCGGATCGTGCCCGATCGCGGATCGAGGCCGTTGTCGGTGAAGTCGAGCCGGCCCTTCCACTTATAGTCGGCCTCGTCCTGAAGACGAATTTCGACCGGCGATGCGGCTGCACCCGCTTCCCGGGCGCGCTTGGTCTTGAGGAACAGCGCCTCCGAACCGTCGAAGGTGAAGTAGATCGGGTCCAGCGCGTTGATCGTCGTCAGGAGCGATCCGCCCTGCCCCTCTCCTGCCGCGACCAGATTGCCCGGATCCACGCGGCGGTCCGAGATCCGGCCTGAGATCGGGGCTCGTACGTGCGTGAATTCGACGTCCAGGGCGCGGCTTCGCACCCGAGCCTGTCCTGCAGCGACGGCGGCAGTCGCAGCGCGAACGCGCGCCTGCAACCGCTCCAGATCGCTCCTGGAGACGGCGTCCACGGCGACCAGCCGCTCTGCGCGGCCGAGATCCGCACGCGCGAGCGCAAGGTCGCTCTCCGCACTGGCGAGGCCAGCGCGCGCCTCCGCAAGCGCGGCGGTGAAGGGCCGAGGATCGATGGTGAAGAGCAGTTGTCCCTTGCGGACGACGGCCCCATCCGTGAAGTGCACGCCCGTGATCGCCCCGGCGACGCGCGGCCGGACCTCCACCGCGCGGCTCGCCTCGAACCGGCCGACGTAGTCGTCCCACTCCTTGATGTCGCGGACCAACGGTGCCGCCACGGTGACCACCGGCGACGGTGGAGCAGCGGGCGCGGCAGGTGCGCCCTTGAAGGCGATGCCGGTGCTGCCGACCACCAGCGCGATCGGAAGGGCTATGACGCCCGCGCGCTGCCAGAAGGGCAAGCGGCGGAAGCGCTTCGAGAGACCTGCTCGCGAAGTTTCTTCGGTCTCAACTCGGGAAATCATGTTCATCGGGTACGCCTTCCCTGGTTCAGGGCTGAGCGGCCGCGGCTGATGCTGTCGAGCAGGGTTTCGTACTGCTCGTGCGTGAAGCCGGCCTGGTGGAATGCACGAATTTCATGGCGGGGAACGGCATCGCCGTGATGCCACGCGAGTACGGACATCCGGCGCAGCGCCTCCAGGCGCGGATCCGCGAGCCGGGCGCTTCCGCTCTGGTTGCCGAAGACGGTGCCGAAGGCGATCGACAGCCGGCCCGGTGTCGCCAGGCTGGACAATCGGTCCTTCTGCGCGATCGCCACGACCGACCACTCGAGTGCCGAGAAGCCGACCTCGCCTACGACGGCGGCCACATCGACCGGCGCAGCAACGGGAGCACCCTGCAATTCGGTGAAGTTCATATACGCCATCACTCGTCTCCTCCTGCTGGACCGAGCCAGGGCGCACGCCCTCCTGCCGCGCGGAACGCCTCCGCCGGCCTGCCGGTCTTTGTCATTCAAGGGCACGACCCGGCCTGTCGCGCAGGAGGGATCCTGCGGCGTCTCGTGCGGTCCGTTGGTTCAATTTGCTGAAGTCGCCGTCGGGGTTGGTCCCCGCTCAACGCTGCCTTTATCTTCTATACCGTCCAGTATAGAAACGCGGAGCCGGCGGTCAAGAGCCTTTTCATACCGTACGGTATTTTTTGCAAGCGCGTAAAGAGAACTCGACCGGCTTACGCCTCAGGCCACATCGCGAGGCTGGTATCGATCAGCGCCTTCAGGTCCTGGCACGAGGCACCAGCTCCGCCCTGAACGGCCAATCCTTGCATGATCGCGGTGAGATAGCTGGTCAGCCCGACGGCATCGGTTTCGGGTGGCAGGTCGCCTTCTGCCTTCGCCCGCTCGAACCGATCGATCAGTCCCTGTTTGGCGACTCGGCCGCGATGGATCACCTCCGCCCGGATCGACTCGGCCTCAGCACCGCAGGCGACAGCGTTGATCACGCCCATGCAGCCCTTCGGATCGGAATTGCTCATCTGCATTTCCAACGCACTGCGCAGCAGATGCTCGGCCACCTTCCGCGCCGTCGGCTCCTTCAGCGCCTCGCCAATGTAGTCGAGCTTCTCGCGTTCGTAGAGGTCGAGCGCCATCTTGAAGAGCGCTTCCTTGTTGCCGAACGCAGCGTACAGGCTGGGACGCGTGATCCCCATCGCCTCGGTAAGGTCGGTAAGCGACGCGCCCTCGTAGCCCTTGCTCCAGAACACCCGCAGCGCGCCGGCAAGCGCCGTGTCGGCACAGAACTCGCGCGGACGACCCTTTGCGGAACAGCAAGCTTTCATAATGGTCGGTACATAATGAGTGCGCCGGAGAAATCCAGCGCCTTCCGCGGAAAAGCCCTTCCCGGCCAGGAAGGGGAACCGATACGGACCTGCCGCCTTTGACCTGAAGAGGCCGCCAGCAAGTCGGAGAGGACAATGGACGAAGCTCGTGCACTCGTATTTGCGGCCGGCTATGCGGAGCCGGGCGCACGCGGGCTCTATCCGCTCACGATCACGGGCGAAAGCCTGACGGCAGGCCCGGCATGTGCCGCGTACGTCAACGTCTCCGCAGGCATACGACGGCCGGGCTCCGGGCTTTGGTATTTCGTCGATGAGGAGGCGGGCCGGGTGGTGCTTGCGGATGCCGATGCAGACTGGCGGGAGGTCGCCTCCATTTCGTCGGGCGGCGATGGTCCGTGCCACGTTGCCCTCGACGACTCCGGTCGGCTGCTCGCGATCGCCAACTACGGGAGCGGGACGGTTGCGATGTACCGCCTCGATCCGGAGGGCCTGCCTTCCGGCCCGCCGGCCATCCACCAGAACGAGGGTCAGGGGCCGAATGTCGAGCGCCAGGAAGGGCCACATGCTCATTGGGTGGGCTTCGCTACCGACGGACGGCTCTATGTCGCAGACCTGGGAACCGACCAGGTCCTCGCGTTCCCAGCCCATGGCCCGACAGGTGCTCTGGGCGAGCCCAGCATCGCCTATGCCGCGCCACCGGGTTCCGGTCCGCGCCAGCTGGCGTTCCACCCCACCCTGCCGATCGCGTTCCTGGTGAGCGAACTCGCGTCGACCTTGACCGTCCTCGGGACGGAAGAAAGCGGCGCACTTTCAGCGCAGCGCATCCTCTCCACTCTGCCGGCAAACGCCGCGCCCGGCAGTCTGGGCGGCGCCGTTGCGCTCGACGCGGCGGGAACGCGCCTCTACGTCAGCAATCGCGGTCATGACAGCGTGGCGAGCTTCGCCATCGATCCGGAGGGTGAGGTCACGCTACTCGGGCACACCCCCAGCGGCGGCGCCTCCCCTCGCTTCCTGCTGCTACTCGAAGACCAGCTGCTCGTGGCGCATGAGAAGACCGGCGGGGTCACGATCCTCCCGCTCGACGGGACCGGACGTCCGAAGCCTGCGGTTGGCCGGGCGGACGTGCCCGGCGCAGCATTCCTCGGCGTGTGGCGCCCGTAAAGCGGCCGGCGCCCTATTGCGCGGGCAGGCGCGGGCGGAACAACTGGCCGCCTTCGATCACATAGATGATCGCGATCAGGGCGAGGCCGATCCCAAGATAGCCGACGGCCAGCGGCAAGGTCGTCCCGCTGTACGACTGACCGATCACCAGGCTCACGACGACCGCTCCCAGGCTCGTGATGAAGCCCTGCAGCGACGAGGCCGTGCCGGCGATGTGGCCGACCGGCTCCATCGCCATCGCGCCGAAGTTGGAGCCGCACAGTCCGATGCAGGTCATGCTCAATGCCTGGAACACGATGTAGCTCGTCAGTGTCTCCAGCCCGGCCTCGATCACGACCACATGGATGACGGACAGGGTGATGAGCGCGAGCACGGCGGTTTGAGAGATGAGCCGTGTGCCCAGCCGCTCAACCAGCCGGCTGTTTGCAAAGGAAGCGACGCCCATGGCGAAGGCGCACAGCGCGAACAGCAGCGTGAAACGATCGCCTGCGCCGAACTCGTCGACGAAGATCTGCTGGGCCGAGGATACGAACGCCAGGATGCCACCAAAGGTCAGCGAAGCGGCGATCGCATAGCCGATCGAGAACCGGTTGGTGAGGGTCAGGCGGTAGCTCTCGCGAAGGGCGGCGAGCGAGATCGGAACCCGCCGAGCGATCGGCAACGTCTCCGGCAGCCGGACCAGCGTCCAGGCGAGCACCACCGCGGCAAAGGCGCCGAGCGCGTAGAAGATGAAGCGCCAAGGTCCGAAGGCGAGCAGCGCCTGCCCCAGCGTGGGTGCCAGGATCGGGACCAGGAAGAAGATCATCTGGGCGATCGACATGGTGCGCGCCATCTGCCGCCCGGATGCTCCGTCGCGAACAATGGCGACTGCCAGGACGCGGGTGGAGGCGGACATCAGCCCCTGAAGAAGCCGCGCCCCAAGCAAGCCCGCGAAGGTCACCGATCCGGCGGCGAAGATTGCCGCGGCGACAAAGCCCGCCAAGGTGCCCACCAGGATCGGCTTGCGTCCGAAGCGGTCGGCAAGCGGGCCATAGACCAGCTGCCCGGCGCCGAAGCCCAGCATATAGGCGGTGACGATCCACTGGCGATGGTTCGGCGTGCTCACCGACAGGTCGTGGCCGATGTCTGCAAGCGCGGGCAGCATCAGGTCGACGCCCAGCGCGTTGACCGCCATGACCGCCGCGATGAAGGCGACGAACTCTCGCGGGTGCATGCCGGCGGGTGCGGGATGAGGCTTCATGCGGGTGCCTATCGACGAGGCGGACGCGAAGAACAAGCGACGACGGGCAACTCCAGTGCGCAAGGCGCCCCTTCCCCCGCTGTGTATCCATGTCGCACGAGCCGGTCCCTCAGCCGTCTCGGCGGGAAGAGAGCTGGATGCACGTCATCCCCTGATCCGCACGACCGGATCTGGGCACCCTCGTTCTGTACCCCGCGGGACATGTCGGACGCCCGTGACATGGGCAGCTCCAGGTGAGGACCCGATCATCGGTGACGCACGAGCGCCGGCACACGTCCGGAGGCGAGCACGGTCATCCTGCAACCCGATCGGCCATGTTCAAGCCGCAGTACGCCCCAACGGAGCGACAACGGCATGCTCCGGTGGCTGCTGCACCTTCCGCGCCCCGCTGAGGCGTCGGTAGGTTGCCAGCGCCTGCCCGACCACCTGGTCCATGTTGTAGTAGCGGTAGGTTGCCAGGCGGCCGACGAAGCTGACCGACGGCTCCGCCATGGCCAGTGCCTCGTACCGTTTGTAGAGCGCCTGGTTCTCCTCGCAGGGGATCGGGTAGTAGGGATCGCCCGTCGCGCTCGGATACTCGAAGGTGACGCTGGTACGGTCTGCCTCCTGTCCCGTCAGGTGCTTGTATTCGGTCACCCGCGTGTAGGGTGTCGCCTCGTTCGGATAATTCACGACGGCAACCGGCTGATGCCAGGGTTGATCGAGCGTCTGGTGCTCGAACTGCAGGGACCGGTACGGAAGCCTGCCGTAGCGATAGCCGAAATACTCGTCCACGGGGCCGGTGAACACCAGATGGTCGTGCGGATAGGCGTCGCGGACCTCACGGTAATCGACGCCCAGCAGCAGGTCGATGTTGGGATGGTCCAGCATCCGCTCGAACATCCGGGTGTAGCCTTCGAGCGGCATCGCCTGGAACTGGTCGGTGAAGTAGCGATCGTCGGTGCCGGTACGGGTGGGCACCCGCGCGGTGACCGACTTGTCGAGCTCGGACGGGTCCCGTCCCCATTGCTTGCGCGTGTAGCCGCGGAAGAAGGTCTCGTAGAGCTCCCGTCCTACTTGCGAGACGACCACGTCCGCGGAAGTCCGGATCGGCACCACCGGTTCCGCACGAGCAGCCAGGAACGCCGCCACCTCCTCGTCGCTCTGCATGTCGAGACCATAGAGCGCGTTCAACGTCGTACGGTTGATCGGCATGGGTACCAGTTGCCCGTCGATGGAGGCGAGCACCCGATGCTCGTAGGGACGCCACTCCGTGAACCGCGAGAGATAGTCGAAGATCTCCTGCGAGTTGGTGTGGAAGATGTGCGGCCCATATTGATGGATCAGAATGCCGGCGTCGTCTTTATGGTCGAACGCGTTCCCTCCCACGTGTGGCCTGCGGTCCACCACCAGGACCCGCTTGCCGCCATCGGCGGCGAGCCGCTCCGCCATGACGGCTCCCGCGAAGCCGGCACCCACCACCATCACGTCGTAACGATCCTGCGAGGCGGGCCAGACCGTCGGAGACACCACGGGCTCGATCCGCCCCCGCGCCGCGATCTCTGCCGAGATCAACGCTGCCATCTCGAAGGCCGTGCTGTTCCAGGAAGTGCGAGCAAGCACCGCGTCGGCTTCCTCCAGCCACGCCCCGTCTCCCGCGCGCAACTGCATGGCAGCCTCGCACGCGGCGATGAACGCGTCGGGACTGTCGGCAATCTGCACTGCCGAAAGCGAGCCGTAATGGCGCACGACATCCGTGATCGGCGTGGACACCACCGGACAGCCGGCGGCCAGATACTCCGGCGTCTTCGTCGGGCTGATGAACCGCGTCGCCTCGTTGATCGCGAACGGCATCAGGGCCACGTCCCAGCCGGACATATGGTCCGGCAGCGCGGTGTACGGCTGGGAACCCAGATAATGGATGTTCGGACGACGCGGCAGCTCGTGCTCGCCGATCTTCACCACGGGGCCGATCACCACCAGAGACCAGTCGGGACGAGCGTCCGCAACGGCCTCCAGAAGCTCCAGATCCATCCGCTCGTCGATCACGCCGCTGAAGCCGAGCCGCGGACCCGCAATTGCCGCCTGCTCCGCCGGGACCGCGCCGCCTTTTCGTGCCCGAGCGAAATGGGGAACGTCGATGCTGGAGGGAAATGCGTGGACGTTCGAGTGCCGGTCGCGCTTGGCCTCATACAGGCTGGTGCCACCGGTAAAGACGAGGTCCGCTGCTTCGAGCAGCAAACGTTCGCGGTCGAGCAACTCAGGCGGAGCCCCCCGGAACGCGGACAGTTCGTCCATGCAGTCGTACACGACGCAGTCGGCCTGCACGTGCTGCGAAAAGGGCAGCATCATGGGCGTGTAGTACCAGCGGATGATGCTGCCGCGGGTACCGATCAGGACAGCGTCCAGCAGCGCCGCCAGCTCGGCGTCTTCGTCCCGGCCGCGCAGCGACTCGTCGAGTTCGGGCGTCAGCACCTCCACGCCGCTGCCCTCGCAGACGCTGCGACGGAGGCGCGCGGTTCCGATGCCGGCCACATACTCCGGCTCCTCCCAGAACAGCACATGATGCGTGGCGGCAAAGCGCGTCATCAAATGCTGTGGACGCTGGAAGACGAACGCCCATCGCAGATGGCTGAAGCAGATCAACGTCGGACGATCACTGGGTCCAGAGGAAAGTCCCGGAAGGTTGGTTTCCGACGGCACCTGCTCGTTCACGCGCGCCCCCTTCAGATGTTCTCTGGGTAACTTTGATGAAACCTGCGCATGCGTAAAATGTTCCGCTAAGTCCTTGCCGACCAACATAGATCAACCTGCTTGTGCGGAACGATGCGGGCTCGCAGCCGTTGCAGGCGCACAGATCGAGAGGTGCCGGATGCCGGACATCGAGTTCTGGGGTGGTGTCGAATGCACGGTAAACCGCACGCGCGAGGGGTACCTCGATCAATGCCGCCTGAGCGGCCACCACGATCGACTGTCGGATCTGGATCGCTTCGCCGAACTCGGCCTTAAAGCGATCCGCTACCCCGTGCTTTGGGAACGGGTGGCACCTGACGGGCTCGAGACGGCCGACTGGAGCTGGCCTGACGAGCGGCTGGAACGGCTTCGAGAACTCGGCATCCGCCCCATTGTCGGACTGGTCCATCACGGCAGCGGCCCCAGCCACACCAACCTGCTCGACCCGGCGTTCGCGACCGGCTTGGCCGATTTTGCTGCCAAGGTTGCGCAACGCTACCCCTGGGTCGAAGCCTGGACGCCGGTCAACGAGCCGCTGACCACCGCCCGCTTCTCTGCTCTCTACGGCCATTGGTATCCGCACAGCGCGGACGAGGGCTCCTTCTGGCTGGCATTGCTCAACCAGGTGGATGGCGTCCGATTGGCGATGCAGGCCGTGCGTCGGGTGAACCCGGCCGCGCAGCTGATCCAGACGGACGATCTCGGCCGCGCCTATGCAACCACGCGCCTGGCCGAGCAGGCAGCGTTCGACAACCTTCGTCGGTGGGCCGGGTGGGATCTGCTGTTCGGCCGGATCACGCGGCAGCACCCGCTGTGGGAGCGGATCGCCGCCTTCGGTCTCGGTGATCGGATGCGGGCGATCGCCGATGCCCCCTGCCCACCCGACATCGTGGGCGTAAACCACTATCTCACGAGCGATCGGTTCCTGGACCATCGGCTGCAGCGCTATCCGCCGCCCACGCACGGCGGGAACGGGCGGCTCGCCTACGCCGATACCGAAGCCATCCGAGTTCTCGACCCGCCCCCCGCGGGCCTCGGGGGCGTCGTGCGCGAGGCGTGGCAACGCTACCGAATGCCGATCGCGATCACCGAGGTGCACAATGGCTGCACCCGCGAGGAACAGTTGCGCTGGGCAGCCGAGGCCTGGGACACGGCCTGCGCCGCGCAAGCAGCGGGCGTTGACCTGCGCGCGGTCACTGCTTGGTCGCTGCTCGGAAGTCATGGCTGGGACACGCTGCTGACCGGATCCGGAAGCTACGAACCAGGGGTGTTCGACGTATCGAGTGGCACCCCGCGGCCCACGGCGCTGGCAGAGCTCTGGCGCGGTCTGCCGAAGCGAGCGGCCCGCCACCCGCTCGCACAGGAACCCGGCTGGTGGCAGCGGCTCGACCGGCTGCTCTACCCCCCCATGCCGCACCCGGGAGCGCGACGGCGACAGGACGGAAGCCCGTCTACGCCCCCGCTGCTGATACTCGGCGCCACGGGTACGCTCGGCCAAGCGATCGCGCGCGCCTGTACGATCCGGCACATGCCCCATGTTCTGTCGGATCGAACGAGGATCGATCTTACCCGGCCGCACGGCTTCGGCCGGTCGATCGAGGCTATCGGCCCGTGGGCGGTGGTCAACGCGGCTGGCTGGGGCGACGTCGATGCTGCCGAAGCGGAAGAAGAGGCCTGCCGCCGGACCAATGCAGAAGGCGCGGTGGCACTTGCGGAAGCATGCGCTGAGCGCGGGATCGCATATCTGGGCTTTTCCAGCGACCTGGTCTTCGGCGCGGACGACGACCGGCTTCATGTCGAGTCAGACGCCGTGCACCCCCTCAACGCCTATGGCCGCAGCAAGGCGGAGATGGAGGCGGGCTGCGCCCGTCTGGACAACACGCTGATCGCCCGCACCGGCGCCTTCTTCTCGCCGGCCGGCCGCTTCGACTTCGCGCATGCGGTGGTGGACAGCCTGGAAGCAGGTCGCCCGTTCCAGGCCACGTCCGGCTACCTCGTCTCCCCCAGCTATGTACCGCAAGTGGCGGAAGCCGCACTCGACCTGCTGATCGACGGCGCAACCGGTGTGTGGCACCTCACGAACGGTGAGACCCTGAGTTGGGCTGAGTTCGCGAGGCGGATCGCGCATTGTGCAGGCTTCAATACCGGCCTGATCGAGGAAATTCCGGGGCCCCTCCCCGACTGGCGCGCCCCTCGACCGCGGGGTGCGCGCCTCGCCACGGAACGGGGCGCGCCGCTCGGTGGCCTCGATGCTGCCATCCGCGGTTTCTTGCGCGAAAGGGCAGCAGCGAAAACCACCCAACCGCGAGCACTGCGAGCCGCCACCTGAACCCGTCCGCCCGAGGCGGCGCAACCTTCCGGTCGCGCCGCAGAGTTCCGTTCAGCGGCCCTGATAAGGATCCACGCCGGCGCTTGTGAGCGGGGCCGCGATCCGCGCGAGGTCCTCGGCGGGCGCCTTTGCTTCGGCCCGGTCGTAGGTGAGGAGGCCGTTGATCTCGTCCTCCACGTCGGTGGTCTGGGTGTAGACGGCCGCGCTCAGTCCCTCCTCGCGTGCCTGGCGGATGATCTCGTCGAACTTGACGCGGTAGCGCTTGAGATAATCCTGGCCGTCGGTGGCCACCTGATATCCCCAGTTGCGCTTGCCGGTCCGCCAGATGTGGCCGCGCATCGGAAGGCCGATGCCGCCATATTCGCCGATGACGATGGCGCGGGTGCTGGAGCGCGGCGGGACGTTCGGCTTGTCCTCATAGGTGTGGATGTCGACCATGTCCGACGCGTCCGGCGCGACGTCGAGCCAGCCGCTGTCGGCGTTGACGACCCGGCTTGGGTCCATCCCCTTCACCAGCTTGGCGAGCGTCGACGAGTCATACTGCCCCCAGCCCTCGTTGTTCACGACCCAGGTCACGATCGAGGGAAACGACCGGAGATCCCCGATCATCGCGGCAAGTTCCTGCTGGAACTCCGTCATCGCGGTCGAGGACAGCACCGCCTCGCTCTTGCTCGATCCGGTGACGAACTGGTCCTCGTCGCCGCCGGAGGGCATGTCCTGCCAGATCAGCATCCCAAGCCGGTCCGCATCGTAATAGTATCGCGCGGGCTCGACCTTGATGTGCTTGCGCAACATGTTGAACCCGGCCTTCTTCAGGAAGACGATGTCGCTCACCATGGCCTCTTCCGAAGGCGGGGTGAGCAGGCCGTCGGGCCACCAGCCCTGGTCCAGCGTCCCGTTCTGGAAGAGCGGCTTGTTGTTGAGCAGAATTGCAGGCTGCCCCTCTACCGCGCCTGGTCCGATCGAGACCTTGCGCATGGCGAAATAGCCCGTCACCCGGTCTCCCGGCGCGCCGATCACCTGCGCCTGAGCATAGATCGCACGCTCACGCTCGGTGAAGCGCGCATCATAGGCCGTGCGCGTCCGCTCCTTCGCCCCCCCGTACGGGTCCTTGATCGTCACAAGCTCGGCGGAAAGATCGTAGAGGAACGGGTCGTCCGGTGACCAGAGATGCGCGTTGGGGATCGGCAGGCTCGCGTGCCGGTTGGCGCGCACGATGGTGCTCGCAATGACCTTTCCGTCCTTGCTGGCGGTAAGGCGCACCGCATCGGTATCGTTGGCAGAGCGGTTGAGCGCGACGTCCACTTCCAGCCGGCCGCGATCGATGTCCGGCGTGGCGCGCACATCCGCGATGTGCAGTTCGGAGACCGGCTCCAGCCATACGGTCTGCCAGATGCCGCTGACGGGCGTGTACCAGATGCCCTGCGGCGCCAGCGTCTGCTTGCCGCGCGGCTGCACGCCGTCGGAAGTCGGATCGGCGACCTGGACCACCAGTTCGTTATCCCCGCTCCGCAGATGCGCGGTGATATCGAAGCTGAAGGTGGCGGAACCGCCCTTGTGCGCTCCCACATAGGCGCCGTTCACCCAGACGGCCGCTTCATAGTCGACGGCGCCGAAGTTCAGAAGCACGTGCTGCCCCGCCCAATCGGCCGGCACAGCGAAGCTGCGCCGATACCAGATGCGGTCGTCCGGAAGAACGGGACGCTGCACGCCCGAGAGCTTCGATTCCACCGCGAAAGGTACGAGGATCTTCCCCTGCATCTGCGCGGGCCGGGGTGTGCCCGCTTTCGCGATCGCATAGTCCCATTGGCCGTTGAGGTTGAGCCAACGGTCCCGCACCCGCTGCGGACGCGGATAGCTGCGCCACGCATTCTCCGGCGTGACCTCCCGGCCCCACTTCGTCGTCAGCGCAGTCTTGTAGACGATCGCGTCCGGCGCGGCGGGAACCGTGCGCTGAGCCAAGGCCGGAACGGCGCCGGCAAAGCTGAGCGTGGTCCCCAGCAACAAGGCCGTGCGGAAAAATGCCATCAGATCCTCCCTTTTTCTTCCCAGCCTAACGGCAAGGAACGAAGGAGGCGACCGTAATTATCTTATCTTTTGACCGGCCCTGCAGGCTCAGGCCTCTGCCGCGGCCGAGGTCTGCCATCCGCCTCCCAGCGCCAGGAACAAGCGCACCTGATCTGCGGCGATGCGGCTTTCCTGTGCCGCCAGCGCCTGTTCGGCGGAAATCAGAACCCGATCCGCGTCCAGCACCGGCAGGAAGCCTTGCCGACCTGCGCGAAACAGCGTCTGCGCGTCCCGTGCCGCCTGCGCTGCATGAGATCGCGCCTCCTCCAGCTCGCGGCGGCGATCGAGATCGCGTGCATAGACCGTAAGCGCCGTCTCCACCTCGCGCAGGGCGGTGAGCACCACCCCGTCGAAGCGCGCGTACGCCGCATCTGCCTCGGCCTCCGCCATGCCGATGCGAGCGCGCACGCGCTTGCGGTTCGGGAACTCCCAGCTGATCAGCGGCCCCAGCCCGAACTTGAACGTGTCCGATGCCAGGAAGGACTCTGCCAGCCCTGCTGAGCCGACGGACGCGCCGAGACGGATTTTCGGGTACAGGTCCGCGGTTGCTACCCCGATCCGTGCAGTTGCAGCGCGCAGGAGCAGTTCCGCCTGGCGGACGTCCGGCCTGCGCCGCAGCAGCGCGGCTCCGTCGCCAATCGGGACCGGCCGATCCAGCTGTGGCTCCCGCCCGCAGCCCGCCACCCGCCGGTCGAACTCGGCAGGCGGCTTCCCGGTAAGGGTCGCAAGACGAAACAGCGCCGTCTGCTTCTGGGCGATCAGGGTCGGCAGATTGGCACGGACCTGCGCCTCCTGCGCGGTGGAGCGCGTCACGTCGAGCGTGCTGCCGCGTCCGCCACGAACCAGCCGCCGTGTCAGCTCGGTGCTGCGTCGCTGCAGATCGAGCGCTTGCTGCACAACGCCGATCTCATGCCCCGCAGCGCAGGCCTCGACATAGGCGGCGGTGGTCTGGGCGACGACGGTCACGCGGGTCGCGTCATAGGCCGCCTGCGTCGCTGCCACATCGGCATCCGCCGCTTCGATCGCGCGGCGGATCTGACCTGCCAGATCAAGCTGGTAGCTCGCCGATGCCTCCAGCGAATAGACCCAGAAGGATGGGAACGCCTCGCCCGGCATCAACTCTTCCTGTGCCGAGGGCATGGCGCGCGAGATGCTTGCGCCGAGCTCCGTCTGCGGCTCTCGCGCATCCTCGGTGATGGTGCGCTGCGCCTGGGCTCGCGCGATGTTGGCCGCCGCCACGCGCAAGTCTGTATTCGCGGCGATGGCCTCCGCCACAAGGCTGTCGAGCACCGGGTCGCGGTACAAACGCCACCAGTCCTGGGGAACGGCAGTCTCGGCGAAGGCAGGCTCGTTGCCGCTCAAGAACGGCGCCTTGGCAGAAGGGCGCTCGGCGATCGCCGCCTCCGGACGGTGGTAGTCGGGGCCGACCGGCGCGCAAGCGGCTGCCGCCACAGTGGCAAGCAGGGGAACGACTTTCCGCAGCATCGACGATCTCATGCCGTCTTCTCCTGGGTGGCGCGGCGTTCGCCCCTCCCTGCCACCGTACCGGGGCGCGGTGCAGAAGACGGCTCACGATGGACGACGTTGACCGTCGCGGTGCGGCCGACGACCAGAGACAAGCCCGCCGGAACGCGGTCCAGCACGATCCGCACGGGGACACGCTGGGCAAGGCGCACCCAGTTGAAGGTCGGGTTGACGTTGGGGAGCATCTTGTCACCCGCGGTGCGATCGCGATCGTCCACGCCGCTGGCGATGCTCTGGACATGCCCCTCGATCACCCGCTGCTCCCCCATCAGGTGGACTTGCACCCGGTCCCCCGGCGCGATCCGAGGCAGCTTGGTTTCCTCGAAATAGCCGACGGCGTGGATCGACCGGCGATCGATGATCGCGAACTCGGCGCGGCCGGCAGTGGCATAGTCGCCGGGGCGAAGGTCGAAGTTGGTGATGGTGCCATCCACGCCCGACCGCACCTCCGTACGGGCGAGGTTGAGCCGCGCCGTCTCCAGCTGCACCTGCAGGCGGGCGAGTTCAGCCTGAAGCTGCTCGACCTTGGCGTCCCCCTGCTCGCGTTCCTCGGCCGGCACCAAGTCTCCCAGGGTGCGGTTACGCCGCGCCTCGCGCTGGGCCTGCGCGATCAGGACCCGCTGCGCCGCGATTCCCGCCTGCGCCTGCTTGACCGCTAGTTGGTAGCGGGGCCGGTCGATGATGAACAATGGGGTGCCGGCGCGCACCTCCTGGTTGTCGTGCACCAGCACTTCGGTCACCAGCCCCGACACGTCGGGCGCGACCTGCACCACGTCCGCACTGATGCGACCGTCGCGGGTCCAGGGATCCTCCTCATAATGCCGCCACAGGGCTTCGGCGACGAAATAGCCGGCCAGGACGATGGCGAAGGTGATCAGGACGCGAATGATGATGACGGGTTTCATGACGGTCTCAGAAGGAAAGCGCGAAGGGAGTGCCGGTGGACAGGGCGGCCGCGACCAGCCCCCACAGGACGACGACCAGGGCGAAGTCGAACAAGCCCCGGTGGAAGACGAAGCGGTAGAAACCCACACGGGCGAGTGCCCATTCGATCGGGAGCGACACCGCATAGGCGACGATCGCCGCGATCAGCAGCGGGTGGACATAGATGCCGTTGATGTCGATCTGGCCGTTCATGCGGCAAGGGCCTCCGGTTGCCAGGCGCTGGCGTCGGGAAAGAGATTGCGGCGCAGGCCGACGAGCGCGTGCAGCGTCGGCTCACGGCCAGGGAAGTCCGCCGGCGCGTCCAGGGTCAGCGCCAATGCGACGTCGATCTCGTCGAGCAGCATCAACGGCGCACGTTCGCTCGCTCCGTTTCCGAGCCGGCGGAAGTGGCGTCCGAGGGTTGCGACAAGCCGCTCCAACGCGACCCGTGCGGCGCCCGACGGGGTCGTTCGCGCCGCTTCGCGGACCTGAAGCACGCCCAGGCCGACGCGAAGATCGCGAAGGGCGTCGGTTCCAGCGAGCCTGAGGTCCGCGGCTGCGCGCGGGAGGCGGGGAAGGATAAGCCCCACCCGGTCCAGCATGCGACTGGTCCAGGCCGCCGGACTGCGGATCGAACGCCCCTCGGCCGCGTCGGCGAGATCGCGCCAGCCGGCCCGCAGGACCCGCAGCACCGCCGCCGCGGGATCCAGCACGCGCACCAGACGGGTCGCGAAGATCGCGGCCAGAACCCCCGCGCACAACGCGAAATTGCTGTTCACGAAGGTGGCGAAATCGGACGGACCATAGTTGTTGTTGAGCGCCAGCCCGCCCGCGATCCCTACCACCAGCGGCATCGTCGCACCGGCGAGTGCCGGGAAGGCGACTGCCACGCCGAGCGGCAGGAAAAGGGGCGCGAGTACCAGCGCCAGCAGCGGAAAGCCGCTGATCATCGGCAGGATGGCGAACAGGTACAGGCCGACGAGCGGAATGCCGGCCGCGGTGCCGTAGAGGAAACCACGCTGCGCGACGGTGGGATCGTCCATGGCCGCGAAGAAGCAGCACATGACCGCGGCGATCATCGTTGCAGTGGCGCCGTCGGGCCAGCCGCTGAAGATCCAGAACGCTGCGCATCCCCCGATCGCCAGCACCGCGGCAAAGGCCGAGCGCAGCGCGAGCGCGTAGTCGAGGTGGAACTTGCGCGGGCGCGCCGCCCGGATCGTCTGCCGCAACGCCTGGGGCAGCTTCTCCTCAGGGAAGCGGATCGCGCGTGCGAGCGACCGGATGGTCCCGAGCAAAACGATGAGTTCCGCCAGCCGACCTGCAAGGTTTACCTGGAGAAGCGCATTCCAGTCGTGTCTTCTCGCCGCCTCCCGCGAAAGCGCTTCGGCGCGCTCGTGGAGCATGTCCGGATCCGCCGCAGCGGGATCCTTGATCCAGCTGCGGATGTCCTCGATCAGCCGATCGAGGTACTCCGGTAGCGCCCCTGCCGCCCGCAGCGTGACGATGCGATCCTCAATCGCGGAGGCCATCGGCAGCAACAGCACCAATCGGTCCTGAAGTGCGGCCAGTGTCCTGCGCTCCGGGCGAATCCGCGCGGTGTCATAGGGCAGATGTGTGCCCAGCAGATGGAGCTCGGTCGTATCGTTCGCGAGGCGGCGGCGCTCCATCTCCGTCTCTGGGGAGGAGGCGCCGGACAGGGCGTCCGCGGTCCAGCGCTCGGCATCCGCCAGGATGTCGCGCAGCCGATCGCGCACCGCGTCGCCCACGCTCAGCGGGAAGATGATCGAGTGGAACAGCATCGCGCAGAACACGCCGAGCCCGATTTCCTGGGCGCGGAGCACCGCGGTGCCGAACACCTGCTCCGGGTGACCTGCGGAGGGAAACCCGACGAAGGCGGCCGTGTAACCGGCCAGCATGAAGAGGTAGGAGCGCGGGGTACGGTCCATCAGCGAGACGAACAGGCAGCCGCCGACCCACAGGGCCATTACGAGCGTCAGCAACACCGGCGCGTTCACGAATGCCGGCACCATGACCACTGCGGCGCCCGCGCCGACCACGGTCCCGATGAGGCGGAACACGCCCTTGGAAACCGACGCGCCGGAAAGGGGCTGGCTCGCGATATAGACGGTCACCATCGCCCAGAAGGGACGTTCCAGGCCGATCTCGAAGGAGAGGAACAACGCCAGCAAGGCGCCGGCAAAGGCGTTGGCCGAGAACACCAGATGACGCACGCCGATCGTCACGCGGCCGGCGTCCCGTCTGCACATTCCTGGAGGACGACCGCCAGGCGGTCCATCACCCGCAACGCGGCGGCAACATCTTCGTCCGGGATGCTCGCGAAGACGCGCGCGCGCAGCGTCGCCGAGCGTTCTTCGACCTCTGCGGCAAGGCTCCGGCCGGCATCGGTGAGGTGGAGGGTCTTGGCGCGACCGTCCTCGGGGTCAGGACGGCGATCGAGAAGACCTGCCTGCAGTAGCTGCTGGATCAGCGGGACCAGCGATGCCCCTTCCAGTCCCAGCTCTTCTGCAAGCGTGCCCTGGCGAAGCCCGTCTCCCATCCGGCCGATCAGCATCACTGCCAACGCCGTGGTGTGGGACAGCTCGAGCGAAGAGAGCCCTTTGTCGATGTAGCGTCGATAGGCGCGCGCGAGCGGCATCAGGCGGTGCGTGAACCCGCGTTGCAGCTGTTGATCCGGCATGGCGACGCCAGATAGTTAGGAAGCTAACTAAATGGAACCCCGCTCAGCAACATTTTGTTGCAAACGGTAGCCAAGTCTTCACAGGGGACGCCCCCCGGCGGCGCATCGCACAGGGTCGTCATGGCATTGACGCGATCCCCGCCCATCGGGAAATGACCAGCAAGAAGAATTGGGGAGAATGAATGATGTCGATCCTGCGCCGGAGCATAGGGCTGTTCCTCGTCGCCACAGTGGCAGCCTGTGCGCCGGCCTCTTCGCTGCGGGTGATGACCTTCAACGTCCGCCTTTCCTACGACGAGGGTCCGACCCGGTGGGACGTGCGGCGCCCCGTGATGGTGGCGACGATCCGCGACACCCAGCCGGATGTGATCGGCACGCAGGAACTCCACCAGCGGCAGGGCGACGATCTGGTGCGCGCGCTGCCGCAATATCGCTGGTTCGGTCGCGATCGACGGGGCGGTCACGCGGATGAGCATATGGGCATCCTCTATCGCACCGACCGGCTCCGGCTGGTGACCGAGGGCGACTTCTGGCTGTCCGACACGCCCGAGCAGCCCGGCAGCATGAGCTGGGGTACCGATCTGCCGCGCATGGCGACCTGGGGCGTGTTCGAGACTCTCGGCCGCAATCCGCGCCGCTTCGTCTTCGTCGATACCCACTTGCCGCACCGGGACCAGGACGCGCAGGCGCGCGAGCAGGGCGGCGCCCTGATCCTGTCGCGCCTCCCCACCATCGCGAAGGACCTGCCGCTCGTCGTGGCCGGCGACTTCAACGCAGAACCGAACAGCGGCGTCTACGCTGAGTTCTCCAAGGCCCTCACCGACGCCTGGACGGCCGCCCCGCGCAAGCAGGGTCCGGAGCTCACCTTCCACGATTTCACGGGCGTCGGGAAAAAGCGTATCGATTACCTGTTCGTCCGCGGCTTCCAGATCAAGGACGCGACGGTCGACACGCATCACGAGGGCACGACCTATGCCTCGGATCACTTCCCCGTGATGGCGACGGTCGCCTTCGAGAAATAGGGGTAAGGAAGAGCCCCGCATGATCAAGACCCTGATGGTAGCCGCCCGCGATCGCGGGCGGCTTGCAGAGATCCTGCAGATCGCCTCGCGCTTCGGCCTCGGGGTCTTGCTTGCCCGGCTGGGGCTGGAGCGGAACGACGGCGAAGTCGACAATCCCCAGACCCTTCCGCGCCGCACGCGACTGGCGCTGGAGGCCTTGGGACCCACGTTCGTGAAGCTGGGCCAGATCCTGGCCACGCGCGGCGACCTGCTGCCCCCGGAATGGATCGCGGAACTGGAGCAACTGCACAGCGGCGCTCCCACCCTGCCCTTTGAAGCTCTCCGTCCGGCGGTGGAGGAGGCACTCGGCCAATCACCCGAGACTGCGTTCGGGAGCTTCGATCCCGAACCTCTGGCCGCCGCTTCCATGGCCCAGGTCCACCGCGCGACCCTGAAAGACGGAACGCCCGTCGTTCTCAAGATCCGGCGACCAGACATCCGGCCGCGCATGGAAGCCGACCTGCGGCTGATCGCCCAACTGGCCTCGGTGGCGGAAGCCGCGAGCGCCGAGGCTAGGCGCTTCGCGCCCGCCGCGATGACGCGCCAACTCGCCGACGCCGTGCTGGAGGAACTCGACTTCACCGGGGAAGGTCGCAACGCCGACCGGATTCGCGCCGACTTCGCAGGCGATCCGCGCGTGGTGGTGCCGGAGATCCACTGGGCCTGGACCTCCGAAGCGCTGCTGGTGATGGACTACATCGCGGGAACCCCGCCCCGGGACGGCGATCGTCTCCGTGCGGCGGGTATCGATCCGGCGGAAATCGCATCGCTTGGCGCCGACATCGTGCTCGACATGGTGTTGGTGAACGGGCGCTTCCATGCGGATCCGCATCCGGGCAACCTGTTGTGCCTGCCGGGCAACCGTATCGCGTTGCTCGACCTCGGCATGATCGGTCATGTCTCACCGCGCCGCCGCGAGGAGTTCATCGCCTTCACCCAGTCGCTGAACGCCGGTGATCCGGCGGCTCTGGCCGACGTCCTCGCGATCTGGTCCGCCGGAAACGCCGTGCCGCGTGACCGCGTCCAGGCGGCAGCCGAGCGGTTGATCGTGCGCCATGGTGGCGGCCGTGTCGTCCTGAGCGCGATGGTTGCGGACTTCCTGCCATTGATGCGCGACGAGGGCATAACGATGCCCCCGGACCTGCTGTTGATCTTCAAGGCGCTGGCGACGATCGACGGGGTGCTCACGGCGATCCAGCCCGACTTCGACCTGTCTTCGGCGATGCAGCGTTCGTCGCTGCGGATCGCACAGGCCCGGCTCTCGCCCGACCATTGGCTGCCGACGCTTCAGGCGCTCGCGTGGGAACTCAGCAAGATCGGGAGCGACGCGCCGCGGCTGCTCCGCGCCGCAATCCGGCGTCTCGAAAGCGAACCCGCCCAGCCACCACAGGATGCCGGAGCAGCGATCATCACGGGATCGCGCTGGATCGGCGGTGCGATCGTGGCGGGCGCGATGCTGATCGGTGGCGCGATCCTGCTGGCCTAGCCGGCGATCTTCTCGCTCGTCAGGGGCGGTTCGAACCCGAAGACGCTGCGCCCGCCATATTCGTGGCTTGAACGGCGTTCCTGCGCGATCAGTGCTTCCACCGAGGGACCGGTGGCATCCCGCTCCAGCCGCCGCGCCTGCGCGTCCAGGCGGCGGATCGCCGCGAGCTCCTCAGTATTTCCGAGTTTCGCCTTGATCACTGCCCGCTTCATGACCGCGATGCTCTGGTCGTAGACGCGGGTGGGCACCGGAAAGGGGTGACGGTCCTTGCCGCCATGCGCGAGCGAGAAGCGCGCGGGATCGGTGAAGCGGCAAGGCGTGCCGTGCACCACCTCCGCCACCATCGCGAGCGCCTGCACCGTCCGTGCGCCGACCCGCGGCGACAGCAGGAGGTCGGCGAAATCGACTGGCGCGCGATCCGCCGCGGCGGCGAGGTTGCCGTGGAGGCGCCGCACCACGATGTTCTCGGGCCGCACGTCGTGATGTTCCGGCATCACGAGGTGGGGCAGCAGGTCCTGTGCCGGCGCAGCTGGCTCAACGGGCTGCATCCGAGCAAACTCCCGCACAATCCCGTCCGGACCGAGTGTCGCCAGCACCTCCAGTTGGCGCTCCCGGGAGGGCGCCGCGCGACGGTCGGCCAGATTGACGATCATTCCCTGCCCGCGGCCCTCGATGGCGGCGTGGGGAGCATCGACGAAGCTGGTGATCCCCTCCGACAGCCAATGATAGCGGCGCGCCTGCCTGCGATCCCCGTTCATCCCCTGCTGCACGACCACCCAGCGCCCCTCATCCGTGACGATGAAGCCGTGGAGATAGAGGTCGAACCCGTCCTGCACCGCGGCACTGTCGACCTTCGCGACAAGCCGGCTGGCCTTGCCAAGCGCCGCGCCATCCAGGCCCACTCGGTCACCCACTGCCGCGAGTTCCGACGGCGTCGCCCGCGAATGACGCCCCCGACCGCCGCACACGTGGATACCGAGTTCGCCGGAAAGCGGTGCCAGCCCGCGCTTGAGCGCTCCAAGAACACTCGTGGTGATGCCGGAGGAATGCCAGTCCATCCCCATCACCGCGCCGAACGACTGGAACCAGAAAGGGTGCGCCAGCCGCCGGAGCAACTCGTCGCGGCCATATTCGTGGACGATCGCCTCGACGATCACCGCGCCGAGCTTCGTCATCCGCTGGCCGAGCCAAGCCGGCACCCTGCCGCCGTGCAGCGGCAGATCGGCGCTTCCGGCACGCCGCGTCACCGGCAGATACTCGTAAGGGGCGAGACATGAGCGAGCATGACATCACCGTAGCACGCCAGGAACGAACGCGGAACAGTCCAACCTCCCGCAGGTGCTACAGGCCCTCCCCGCCGACCCAATGCGCATTCGACAGCCGCCGCGCCACGTCCCAGGTCTGGCGGCGGATATCCGGCACCGCGACGATCTCCCAGAAAGCGCCGCGTGTCATGGGGCCGAGTGCGAACAGCCGTTCGCTTGCCGAGCCGTCTGCCCGCACCACCTGCCCACTGACCGTGACGTCGAGACCCAGATGCTCGGGGTCGGGACGCACTGCGCCGCGATCGACCAGCCTGCGCAGCAGCGGCTCACTGGTGCGCAGCAGGTCACCTTGCGGTCCGGTGCAGTTGATGATCCGGTTGACATGCAGCCGCTGCTCCGCCTCGGCGCCGCGCGGCCGGTAGCGGACGGTAACGCCGTCGCCGACCTCCTCGAACCCGAGCGTCTTCCCAGCGACGACGTTCAACCGCCCGATCGCCTGCAGATCGGCAAGCCGGTCGGCGACCGCTGGAGCAAGCCGGTGGCGATGCACGTCCCACCACGGACGCAGGTGCCGCAGGAACCGGGCGCGGTCCGCCTCCGTCGCCTGTGCCCACAGCGCCTGCGTGTAGGGGCGTAGCTCATCGACGGCGTTCCGCCAGCCGACCTCCTGGGCACGCTCACGTACGCGGTGCACCAGCCTCGCCCCGGTCTCCGAAGGCTTCTCCACGATCTTTTCCCACGCGGCGGGAGCTTCGTGCCGCCGGGGCAGCAGCCCTCGCCGGGACAGTGCAACGATGCGGCCTTTGAAACCGCGCGCGTCGAGCATCAGCACGACGTCGACCATGGTCAGGCCGGTACCGATGACCAGGACGGTATCCTCACCGGAAAGCCCCTCCCCGACCCCCGGGTCCCACGGATCGCCCTTGTAGCGCTCCGCTGAGATCGCAGCCGGATCGAGGCCGGGCGGCGAATGGGGCGGCAGGTTGCCCACCGCAAGCACCGCTGCATCGGCAACGATCTCGGGACCATTCGCCAGCTGCACGCGAACGTCTCCGTTCTCAACCACGTCGAGCGCGTCGCCCTGAACGATGCGCAGCCGGTCGCCGGCGCGTGCCTGCGCCTCGTCGAGCAGTTCGCGCAGATAGCTGCCATAGGTCAACCGCGGCACGAATGCAGCGGGTGCATCCGGCACCCCGCGCTTCTCCAGCCAGCGCACGAAATGGTCCGGCTCATCCGGAAAAGCGCTCATGTTCGAAGCGCGGACGTTGAGGACATGGCTCGGATGCGCAGCGCCATAGGCCAGCCCGAGGCCGGGACGCGGCGCCCGCTCGATCAGGGTCGCACGGGGCCCTCCGTGGCGCAGCAGGTTGATGGCCTGCAGCGTGCCCGAAAAACCCGCGCCGACGATCGCGACATGACGGATCACGCGCTCAGATCTCGTAGACCAGCGCGGATCCCTCGGCCACCGCCGCGGCGTTGCGGCGGGTCATCTCAGCGTGCAGCTGCCGCACCGTGTTGCTCCCGGTGCGGGTGAACCATGCGGGAACCACGGCATGCACGAGACACGCCGCGCCCCCTTTCAGCATCGCGAAGCCGAAATGCGCCGCCGTACGCGCATGTTCGGCATAGCTTTCCCCGACGCTACGGGGATGATCCGTGAACAGCCGTCCGATCATCACCTACTCCCACTCCGTTGATGGGAGAAGCGCATAGGGCGGCTGTACGGTTCCGCCAAGCCGGGGACAGCCCGGCCTGGCAGGGCCTCACCAGTTGAGACCGGCGCGCGCGTAGAGATAGCGGCCGTTGAAGCCGAACGGCGAGTAGTAGGGGAAGCCCAGCACGCCGGTGCTGTTGTTCGCCGGGATGATGCGATCCGGATAGACATCGAACAGGTTGTTCACGCCCAGGGCGAACTGCGCACCCTTGGTCGCCTGGTACCGCAGCTCGAGGTCGGTGATCGCGTGTCGGCCGGTGTGGACGTCTGCCGCTTCCGTGGTGCCCGGCTGGGTCACGTCGCCGTAATAGGTGACGCGCGCAAGCGCGCCGAGTTGGTCGAGCGACCAGTCGATCGTGCCGGTCACCTTCTCCCGCGGCGTGCCCTCTTCCAGCGACAGGATGCGGGTGCGGGCAAACAGCGTCGGTGCCGGGTTCAGGGTCGACGTGGTGGTCGGTACGCGCGTGACCTTCACATCATTGATGTTGCCCGCGAGCGTGAAGTCGAAGCTGCCGGCGGCTGCGGTCCGCAGGCGATAATGCGCGACCGCATCGATGCCCTTGGTGGTCGAGGCCAGCCCGTTGATGAAGAACCGCGCCGCCTGCACGCCGTCCGGCAGCAGTCGAGCCACCTCCGGGTTGTAGCTGGGCGTGCCGGGCGTCCCAGCGCTGATATTCTCGGAGAGGCCGATCTGGTCGCGGATGTGGATACGATAGGCGTCCACCGTCAGGTCGAAGCCGCCCGCGCGAACCACGAAGCCCGCCGAAAGGTTGGTCGACTTCTCGGCATCGAGCGGCAGCCCGCCCAGCGCCCGGGCAACCGGATCCACCGACGGATAGGTCCCGGTCTGCACCGGCACGCCGTTCTGCACCACCTGTGCGATCTGCGTGAAATACTGCTGCTGCAGCGACGGTGCGCGGAAGCCGGTCGAAGCGGTGCCGCGAAGCGCAAGCCAGTCCGCCACGTCATAGCGCGCCGACAGCTTACCGTTCACGGTCGAGCCGAAATCCGAATACTTCTCTGCACGCCCGGCGATGCCAAGCAGCAGCTCGTCCGTCACCTGCGCTTCCACATCGGCATAGATGCTGCCGTTGCGGCGGCTGCGCTCGATCTCGTTCAGGGGCGAGAAGCCGCCGAAGCCCTGCGCACCCGGGGCTGCACCGCCCGCATAATCTGGCGTCGGATAGCCGTAGGACGCGAGCTCGCCCGCCTCGATCTTGTAGCCCTCACGGCGCCCCTCGACGCCGAAGGCGACGTTGAGCGACTGGAAGACGTCGAAGCTGCGCGCGACATCCAGGCCGGCGACCCACTGATCGTAGACCAGCGCGCCATCGTAGAAGTCGGTCGGTGTTTCGGCGCCATAGGAGAAGTTGGCCGAGTTGCGCGTGCGGAACTCGATCTTGTTGCGCCCGTAGCTGACGTTCAGGTCCAGGTTCCAGCCCCCGACGTCGCCCTTCACGCCGACCGCGGAGTTCAGGTCGCGCGACTTGCTGTTGATCAGCGGAAGAAAGCCGTCGGGGTAGATGGAGGCGGCGTTGCTGTACCCAGACGTGACGCCCGGCAGCCGCGGAAAGGCCGCGCTCTCGGATTTTCGGTTTTGATAGCCGGCCCAGCCGTAAAGCTGGAAAGTCTCGCCGAGTGAGGTCCCTGCATTGGCGAAGATGGAATATTGATCCACCTCGGGATCGCCGTAGCGGCCGGTGATGCGGCTCGGCGTCACGCGCGGATCATAGTCCGCGCGGTTGGTCGGCTCGCGCTTGGTATATTCGCCCGAAAGGGTGAGGAAGCCGTCGCTGCCAAAGCCGATGCCCTGCCACAGCGAAGCCGTCACCGTCGGCTCGCCATTGGTGTGGCGGCTGCCGCGGGCGGTGTCGATCTGGGTGTTGTAAAAGCCGTAGGTCACCGACGCGCCGCCACCTTCGCGGGCCTCTCGCAAGCGCAGGTTGACGACGCCCGCAATCGCGTCGGAGCCATATTGTGCCGATGCGCCGTCGCGCAGCACTTCGATGCGATCCAGCGCCGTGACTGGGATGGTGTTGAGATCCACGGCGGCCGAGCCGCGGCCCACGGTGCCGTTGGTATTCAGGAGCGCCGACGTATGGCCGCGCACGCCGTTGATCAGCACCAGGGTCTGGTCGGGCGAGAGCCCGCGCAGCGTCGCCGGGCGGATGGCGTCGGTTCCGTCATTCGCCGCGGGACGCGGGAAGTCGATCGAAGGAGCAACTGCTGCAAGCGCCGCACCGAGCTCGGTCGTTCCCTGGCGCTGCAGGCTGGCGGCGCTCAGCACGTCCACGGGCGACGCGCTGTCGAGCCGCGTGCGGCCTTCCGCACGGGTGCCGGTGACGATGATCTCGTTCCCCTCGTCGGCCGGCGTCGAGGCGCCCGCAACAGGTGCGTTTTCCGCCTCCTCGCCCGGCGCGGCGGCTTGCTGCGCGCTCGCCGGCGTGGACGCGAGCGCAAGAAGGGAAACGGTGAGCAGACCTGCTGCGCGAAGACGAGCCATGGGAACCCCTTTGTTGATCACCGCGCACACAGGCTGGCGGCACGATGCGGAGGCGCCTCTCGTGGAGGAGAAAGCACCCGCCGAGCGCCTCTCCGTCTGGCGACACTCGGTATGGTTTTCCCTAGACTCATTTGGCCGCGAGGTGGCGCGATACCTGCTTCTGAACCCGCAAGCTTTTCTTTGAATTCCCAGGGCCTGGAGAGGAATTCAGATGCAGGACCGGCAATCCCCGCTATTTGACAATATGCTTTATTTAAACGACCCTCCTCCTGTCGGGCCTATCGAAGCCGAACACGGCCGCCCGACCGCGAGATTGTTGAAACGGGGAGGTGTCTGTGCGCATCCAAACTTCGCCATGCGTCTGGCGCACGAGACTCGGCCGCAGCCTGGTTGCGACCGCCGCGGTGCTGATCGGCAGCCACGTGTCTGCGATTGCGCAGTCGAACGGGCGCGAGCCGGTCGACGAAGCCAATCCCCTGGTCGGCACTGCGCCGCTGGATCGAAAGGAGTTGATCGGCAACGCTCCGCCCCCCGGTGAGCCGCTGTATTCGGGGATCACCTCCCCAGGTGCCCGCCTTCCGCACGGCGCAGTCGAGGCGGCGCCGGTCAACGTCAACATCGAACAGACCTATCCCACGGGTGTGGCGACCCCCTACTATTATCCGAACCCCACCATGATCGGGTTCACCGGCGGCGGCGGAGCCACCTATGGCGGCGGCGCTCAACCGATCCTGATGCCGATCGTCGGCGACTGGACCGTTCCGCCGGTCTACACCCAGTCCTACTATGACAAGGCGAAGGAAGTCGCTGCGCCGGGCTACTACTCGGTCTACCTCGACAGCTTCCGAACGCGCGCGGAGCTGACCGCCAGCCGGTGGACCAGCTTGATGCGGTTCACCTTTCCGACGAGCGATCGCGCCCACATCGTCCTCAACCTTCCCTTGCAAGGTGGGGAGGTGGAGATCGTCGGTGACCGCATGGTTCGCGGCGTTGCTGCCCGGCGCGGCGATCACGACGCGCCGGACGGGCGCTATTTCGTCGCGGAGTTTTCGCACCCCTTCTCGCGCTTCGGCACCTTCCGGAAGTCCGGGGGCGATAATCGGGGCTATGGGATCGGCGACAAGGACGTGGTCCCCGGCGCCCGCCGGATCGACGGCAGCTATGCCGGCAGCTACCTTGATTTCACGACGCGGGCGGACGCGCCGATCCTGGTGCGAATGGCCCATGGGCCGAGCTACGCCGACGCCGAGCGGCGCCTGCGCGCCGAAAGCGTCGGCTGGGACTTCGACAGCATGCGTGCGCAGGCGCGGCAGGCCTGGGGCCGGCTGCTGGACAAGGTCCAGGTAACCGGCGGCACTCCCAAGCAGCGGATGCTCTTCTACTCCACGCTGTTCCAGTCGTTCGCGAGCCCGCGCCTGGTCGCACGCAAGGGCGAGAACTTCGCCGACAGCAAAGGCAGGATGCAGACGGCCACCTACGATCGTTATGGTCCGGTGCCCTTCTGGGACACGGGCAGGAACCAGATCGTGCTCCTGGAGCTGCTCGAGCCGGACGTCGTTCGCGACATCATGCAGTCAGAGCTCGACATGGCCCGCGAGCGCGGGTTCATGAACACCTCCTTCCATGGCGACAATGCCGTGTTCCTGTACCTGGGTGCGGCGCGGCGGGGCATTCCGTTCGACTATGCGGCCGCCTATGAGTTCCTCCGCCGGAATGCCACGGATCCCAAGGGGCCACGTGGCTATCTGGCCGAATATCAGAAGAACGGCTGGGTCTCCGACGTCGTGCCGGACGAGAACCCCAGCCCTCCTTATTCAGGCGGCAAGGCAGGTACGGCCAAGACCCTGGAATATGCCTGGGACGATCACGCCATGGCGGAATTCGCCGAAATGCTCGGGCACCCGGACGATGCCCGGCTGTTCCGCACGCGTGCCGCCAATTACCGCAACGTCTTCGATGGCAAGACAGGCTTCATGCGCGGCCGCACCGCCGACGGCGCATGGATCGCGCCGTTCGACCCGCAGGAGTCCTATTATAACTTCATGATGAAGGAGGCGTCGGGCTGGTCGACGCTGTGGCTGGTCCCGCATGACGTTCAGGGTCTCTCTACCCTGCTCGGCGGGCGCGACGCGTTCAACGCCAAGCTCGATCAGTTCTTCAGCACGCCGTACACGCCGAAGGGAATCTGCCGCGACTGCACCGGCATGGTGGGCCAGTACGTCCACGGCAACCAGCCGGACCAGCACGCCCCGTTCCTTTATGCCTGGAGCGGCCAGCCCTGGAAGACGCAGGCGCTGTCCCGGCGCATCCTCGACACGCTCTACGGCAGCGACGCCTCAGGCTATGGCTATGCCGGCATGGACGACCAGGGCGCGACATCCTCCTGGTATGCGCTGACGGCGATGGGCTTCTATCCGGTCGATCCGTCCAGCGACGTCTACGTGCTTTCGAGCCCGATCTTCGACAGCGTGAAGCTGCAAATGGGCAACGGCAAGGCGTTGGAGATCGTGGCGCGCAACAACTCGGCCACCAACCTCTACATCCAGTCGGCGACCCTGAATGGCCATCCCTGGACGAAGCCGTGGTTCCGCCATGCCGATGTAAAGGATGGCGCGACACTCGTCCTCACCATGGGTGCACGGCCGAACCCGAACTGGGGCAGCGGCCCCGCCGACGTGCCCCCGTCGATGAGTTCGGCTCCTTGAACGAGGTTCCGCTGGCCCCCCTCCCCTTGCCCAGCGGCAACATTGCCCCGGAAGATGTCCGCATCTTCCGGGGACTTTTTCTTCAGAGTGCGTTGCGTCCGAAGGAAGGCGGCCGGTCTTGCTTCGCGGCTCCGAAGCGGGAGGGCTTGGGCCCCATCACGAACTCCAGCGTGCCGCCCCGCGCCAGGTCCGCATGCGAGATCCAGTTGCGCGTCCAGCGCTTGCCGTTCCAGCGCACCGACTGGACGTAGGGGTTCCCCGGGGCGTTGCCGGTCGCCCGCACCCGCAGCGTCCCGCCCTCTCCGACCGAAACTTCCGCCTCGTCGAACAGGGGCGAGCCGAACACGTAGAGGGCACTCACCGGGTCGACCGGATAGAAGCCGAGTGCACTGAATACGAACCATGCGCTCATCTGGCCGCAGTCGTCGTTGCCGATGACGCCGTCCGGATCGTCCTTGTACATCTCCGTCAGCAGCCGGCGCACCATCGCCTGGGTCTTCCACGGCGCGCCCGCAAAGGCGTAGAGATAGGCGGCGTGGTGCGTCGGCTCGTTGCCATGGGCATATTGCCCGACCAATCCGGAGATGTCGGGCGGCGCGTTGTCCGGCAGGGTGGAAGGCGCGTTGAAGAAGCTGTCGAGCTTCTTCTCGAACGCCGCATCTCCGCCGAAATGCTCGATCAAGCCATAGACGTCGTGCTGGTTCAGGAACGTCGCCTGCCAGCCGTTCGCCTCGGTATAGTCCCGCCACCACGGTTTGGGCATGTGCCCGATCTGGACGGGATCGTACGCCTCCCACCACTTCCCATCGGAGAACTTCGGCCGGGCAAAGCCGATCGAGGCGTCCAGCACGTTGCGGTAGTTGCGGCTCCGCGCACGCAGGGCCTTGGCGTCCTCGGCTGCACCTGCTGCCTCGGCGAGAACCGCCATCGCCCAGTCGTCGTACGCATATTCCTGCGTGCGGCTGACCGACTCCCACACCTTGTCGGCGGGAATGTAGCCGAGCTGGTAGTAATGCTCGCGGCCAAGCGAAGCGTCGCTGTCCTTGAAGCTGGGATCGAACGCCCGCCGCCGGATATTCGGCCAGGCAGCCGCATAGTCGGCCTCGATCCCCTTGACCTTGGCTTCGGCCATCACCGAGACCGAGTGCCAGCCGATCATACAGCCCGTCTCCACCCCCTGGAGCGGCCATACGGGAGGACCATAGGGGCTCTGGGCCGTCTGTCGGATCAGGTCGCGGGTGAACATCGCGGCACGTTCCGGCTGAACCAGCGTCATCAGCGGGTGCAGCGCGCGATAGGTGTCCCAGAGCGAGTAGGTGCTGAACGCCGGCGAGTCCGCGCTGGTCTGATGCACCTGCCGATCGAGGCCGACATAGCGGCCGTCCCGATCCGTGAAGAGCGTGGGCGCCAGAAACGCATGGTAGAGCGCGCTCGTCAGGATCGTGCGTTGCGCCTCGGTGCCGCCCTTCACCCGCACGCGCTGCAACTCGTTCGCCCAGGTCTGACGCGCCGTGGCGCAGATGCCGTCGAAGTCCCAGCCCGGAACCTCGGCTGCCAGCGCTGCCCGCGCACCCTCCTGCGCGACCGCCGATAGGCCGGTCTTGATCAGGATCGGATCGCCGCCAGCGTCGTCGAAGAACAGCGCGACCTTGAGCTTGCCGCCCGTGACGCCGCTTGCCCCCTGTGGCGCGGGCTTGTCATCGTCTCCGAAGAACTCGATGCGATCGGGCTTGCGCGAAAGCTGCATCGCGAAGTGGATGTGGCGCCCCTTGGCCCAGCGGTTGACCTGCCGGCTGCCGGTCAGCACGCCGTCGCCCCCCCAGGCGAGCGAGGCATTCTCGAGCAGCACCCCCTTGTCCCAGACATCGAGGATCATGTGCGTGAAATCGATGAGGATGTGGGCCGGACCAGCAGGGAAGCGATGGCGGCTGATGCCGCACCGCTCGGTCACCGTCAGCTCGCTCAGCACCCCGGATTCAAGGCGAACGCGGTAATAGCCGGGCTCCGCATATTCGTTGGAGAAGCGCTGCCGATAGCCGAGATCCGCATCGCCGAGCTTGCCCGGTCTGAGCTTGAGCGGCCCGCGCGTGGGCACCACCAGGACGTCGAGCATGTCGCCGATGCCGGTGCCCGACAGGTGCGTGTGGCTGAACCCCATGATGGAGCTATCGGTCCGGTGATAGCCGGAGCACGCGTCCCAGCGGGAGTTGTCGGTGTCCGGGCTCAACTGCGCCATCCCAAACGGCAGCGACGCGCCTGGAAAGGTATGGCCGTGCCCCCCGGTGCCGACGAACACATCCGCCTTCCCGGTGGCGGGCGCCTGTGCCCAGCCGACGCCCGGCATGGCGCCGCCCAATGCAGCGAGGCCACTGCCAGCGAGCATCTTCCGGCGATTGGTAACGATCATTGCAACGTCCTCGGGATCAGTAGCGGCTGGCGAGAAGCGCGGGCTTGCGGCGCTCCAGGTTCAGGATCAGGTCGCCAAACAAGCCGTTAACCCAGGCGAACCAGCTGCGCGTGAACTTCGCAGGATTATCCTTGTGGAAGCTCTCGTGCATGAAGCCGGTGCCGCCGTGGGTCGTCTTGAGCCAAACGAGGCACTGGCGGATCTCGGCGTCGTCGTCGCTGTTGAAGGCGTGGGTGATGATCGACATCGGCCAGATCATGTCCATGCCGATGTGCGGACCGCCGATCCCCTTGGCTGCCGTGCCCTCGAAGAAGTACGGATTGCGCGGGCTCCAGGCGAGCTTCGCCGTGCGCCGGAACAGCGGATCCTTGCGATCGGCGGCACCCAGCAGCGGCAGCGCCGAAAGGCTTGGGACGTTCGCGTCGTCCATGAAGATCGCATCGCCAAAGCCATTGACCTCATAGGCCCAGACCTGGCCGCCTTCGCCGTCCGGCATCTTGCCGTGCAGGTCGAGCGCCTGGCGCACGCTGGCGGCGAGCGCCAGGCAATCGGCCGCACCTGCGGCATCGCCCCTCGCCTCTTTCAGCACCGTCGCCAGCATCGTCAGCGCAGACACCGCGAACAGGTTGGAAGGGATCAGGAAGGGGAAGACGCACGCGTCGTCGGAAGGGCGGAAGCCCGAGTGGATCAGTCCGACCTTGCGTGTCGGCGCACCATAGCCGTCGAACATCAGCGTCTCGGTCGGCGATGGATGGTTCCTCTGGAAGCGATATGGTCCGGGTCCTTCGAGCCGCTGCTGCTCCTTGAGCGTGGCGACCGCCTTCATCATCCCTTGCGCCCAGAAGTCGTCGAACGGCGTCTTGTCGCGGGTAACCGCCCAATAGGAATGGGCGAAGCGCATCGGGTAGCAGAGGGAGTCGATCTCCCACTTCCGCTCCGCCACGCCCGGCTTCATCTCGGTCATGTCGTCGCGCGCGCCGAGGTTCGACCTCGCCGACGTGTCGCGCATGAAGGCGTTGGCGTAGGGATCGACCAGGATGCAGCGCGCCTGGCGCTGGATGGCCCCTACGAACATCCGGCGCAGCCCGGCGTCCTTGGGCGCCAGGTGCACATAGGTCTGGAGCTGTGCGGAGCTGTCGCGCAGCCACATCGCGTCGATGTCGCCGGTGATGACGAACGTGTCGGGCTTACCATCCACCACCCCGGTCTGGACCGTGGTGTCGAGCGTGTTGGGGTAGCAGTTCTCGAACAGCCAGGCGAGTTCGGGATCGGCAATCTTCGCCTTCACCCGGCGGATCTCCGCCTCCACGGCAGTGCTCACGAAGCGGCGCTGCGCGCGCGGCGGCCGCTTGCTCACGAACTTCGTGCTCTGTGCGCCTGCCGGAACGGCAGCCGTGAGTACCATCGCTCCGGCGCCCATCATCACATCGCGTCGGCCCAAGGTCATCTGCATATCCGTGCTCATCCTGCTTATTTCGGCGCGCTCATGGAGAAGGGAGCAGCTGCCTTGCCGCTCGCCCAGGCCTTGTTCGGCTTGGCCCCCATCACGAAGCGCAGGGTGCCGCCCTGCTGCAGCGCCTCGCGCGACAGCCAAGCCTTGTCGTGCGGCTTGCCGTTGAAGGTCGCGGACTGGATGTAGACGTTCTCCGCACTGTTGTTCACGGCCTCGATCGTCAGCACCTTGCCGTTCGGCATCGTCAGCCGGACCGTACGGAACAGCGGGCTTCCGATCGCATATTCGCCCACCGCGGGCGTGACCGGATAGAAGCCGAGCGCCGAGAAGACGTACCAAGCCGAAGTCTGGCCATTGTCCTCGTCCCCGGGATAGCCGTCCGGCGCCGAGGAGTAGAGCTTCTTGAGCACGTCGCGGACGTGGTACTGCGTCTTCCATGGCGCACCTGCCCAGTCGTAGAGATAGGGCATGTGCTGGATCGGCTGATTGCCATGGGCATATTGGCCCATGTTGACGATCTGCATCTCGCGGATCTCGTGAATCACCTGGCCGTAATAGCTGTCGTCGAAGACCGGCGGCGTCGCAAAGACAGAGTCGAGCCGGTCGACGAACTTCTGGTCGCCGCCCATCAGATCGACCAGCCCCTGCACGTCCTGCATCACCGACCAGCTGTAGTGCACCGAATTCCCTTCGGTGAAGGCGTCGCCCCACTTGTACGGGTTGAAGGGCGTGGACCAGCTGCCGTCCTGGTTGCGGCCGCGCATCCATCCGCTCTGCGCGTCGAACAGCTTGCGATAGTTCTGCGCCTGTTGCGCGTACTTCCGGGCGTCTTCGGTCTTGCCGAGCGCTTGCGCCAGCCGCGACAGCGAGAAGTCGGCGGTCGCATATTCCAGCGTCCGGGCAGCATTCTCGTTGATGCCCACGTCATACGGCACATAGCCGAGGCGGTTGTAGTATTCGACACCCTCCCGGCCGACGGCGTTCACGACATTCCCGCGCTTGTCCCGCGGCCGTCCTTCGGACGTGGTCGCGTTCTTGACCATCGCCTCGTACAGCGTCTCCACGTCGAAACCGCGCACGCCGTTCAGATAGGCGTCGGCAATCAGGTTGGCCGAGTTCGACCCGATCATCACGTTACGGTGCCCCGGGCTAGCCCACTCCGGAAGCCAGCCGGACTCCTTGTACGTGTTGACGAGCCCCTGCATGATCTCGCCATCGCGCTCCGGATACATCAGCGCGAACCAGGGGAAGACCGCGCGCCAGGTGTCCCAGAAGCCGTTGTCGGTGTAGAGCACGCCGTCGTGCACCTTGCCGTCATAGGGGCTGTAGTGGACCGTCTTGCCGGCGGCGTCGGTCTCGTGGAACATGCGCGGGAACTGCAGCATCCGCCAGAGCGCGGAATAGAAGGTCCGGCGGTTGTCGATGTTCGGGTCGCTCACCTGGACGCGGCGCAGTTCCTTTTCCCAGATCTGCCTGGCCTTGGCCTCGGTCTGGTCGTAGCTGTCGCGGCCGATCTCGCGCTCCAGGTTGCGCACCGCCTGTTCCGGGCTGATGAAGGAGGAGGCGACCTTCACGCCCACCTGCTCGCCCGCGCGCGTCTTGAAGCTCACCACCGCCCCGACATGATCGCCCTCGCGCGTGCGATCCGCGGTCACCTGGCCGTTGTCGTCCCAGGTGCGGGTGACGGTGAAGTCATGGTCGAATTCGGCCACAAAGTAGTTGTGGAAGTTGTCGGGCACGCCGCCGTGGTTGTTGCGGACATAGCCGGTGATCCGGCGCTTCACCGGATCGATCTGGACCATCGACCCGCCGTTGTAGGCGTCGAGGATGATGTGGGCGTCGTCGGCCTTGGGGAAGGTGAAGCGGAATTGCGCGGCCCGCTCCGTCGGCGTCACCTCCGCCGTCACGTCATAGTCGGCCAGATAGACCTTGTAGCGATACGGCCGGCTGTCCTCCGCCTTGTGGCTGAACCAAGAGGCGCGCTCCTCTTCCTTGACCTTCAGCGGCCCCGTCTCCGCGAACAGCGCGAAGGCGGCATAGTCGTTCATCCAGGGGCTGGGCTGATGGGTCTGCTTGATGCCGTTGATCTTGTGCGCGGCGTAGGTGTAGCCCCAGCCGCTCCCCATCTTGCCCGTGACGGGCGTCCAGAAGTTCATGCCCCACGGCACGGCCACCGCCGGATAGGTGTTGCCGTAGGACAGTTCATAGCTGGAATCGCTGCCCATCAGCGGATTGACCAGGTCGACCAGCGCCTCGGTCGCCGGCGCGCGGTCCTGCGCCACCGCCGCCATCGACCCGGGCATCGCGCCGGGAACCAGGGCGGTCGTCGCGAGCAGCGCCGCGGAGGCGCCCCTCAGCGCTTTGGCGATGGTGTTGGTCATGGTCTCTCCCCTGGATGTCGGACGGCCGGCGTTCGATCGCCGGCCTGAGTTCTTGATGTCAGTTCTTGGCCGCAGCCGCGGTCAGCGGCCGGGGTTGGACGCCCTCGTTGGTCATCACCACCGGGCGGATGCTGCCGTCCGCCTCGAACACCAGCCGCTCGATGGCCACCTGCCGATGCTCGCCCTTGTCGTCGCCGAGCGGACGACGATGATAGACGATGTACCACTCGTCGGTGCCGGGCACGTTCACCACCGAATGATGCCCGGCCCCCCGCGCAATGCGGAAGTCCTGCGCGAGGATCTTGCCCCTCGACTTGAACGGCCCCGTCGCCGTAGGCCCGGTCGCATAGGCAACGCTGTAGTCGGGACCGGTCCAGCCGCCTTCCGACCACATCAGATAGTAGACGCCGTTGCGCTTGATCATGAACGACCCCTCGACATAGCCGGGGGGCGTGATCTCCTTGTAGGTGGAGCCGTCGGCAAAGGGCACGAGCGACTTCAGGTCGGGGCTGAGCTTCACCACGTTGCAGTGCTTCCAGCCGCCGTAGAACAGATACACCTGCCCATCGTCGTCACGGAAGGCGAATGGATCGATGGGCTGCGCACCGTTGTGGAACGCGCCGATCAATGGCTTGCCGAGCGCGTCCTTGAACGGTCCTTCCGGCTTGTCGCTGACGGCGAGGCCGATCCCGCCGACTTCCGCGTCACTCTGAATGTCGTTGGCGCTGAAGAACATGTAGTAGCGCCCGTTCGCCTCGATGACGGAAGGCGCCCAGATCGCGTAGCCGGCCCATGCGGCGTTGGCGACGTCGAACACGTGGCTATGCTTGGTCCAGTGGACCAGATCGGGTGACGAAAACGCGTTGAAGAACGTCTGCTGGACGTACGACGGCCGAACCGTCTTGGTCTTGCGCAGTTCCTTCTGATGCGGGGTGAAGCTCGGCGACACGTCCGGCTCGCCCCAATCGTCGGAATAGGTCGGGTAAAGCCAGTACCGGTTGCCGAACACCCGCGCCTCGGGATCGGCGTACCAGCCTGGCACGATCGGGTTTTTCGCCACCGCGGCCCCGCCTGCCATCAAGGCCGCGCCCGTCAGCAGCCATTTCGCGCCGATGCGTCGCAAACGATCCTCCTTCATCTCGGCTGAAGCGTCCCTGCACATGGCGGAAGGGGACCTCGGCCCTATGGTGTCATCCGAAGCCAATGGGTGGCTCCGTCCGGAACCACCCATTGGCAAAGCCGCATCTTAGAACTTGTACGCGAACCCAAGGTACGCGCGACGTCCCGCATATTCGTTCGAGATGAAGCGGTCCTTGGTGTCGTTACCCAGATGCTGCCGTTGTTCGGACTTGGTCAGGTTGATGATCGAGGCCGTGATCTGCAAGTTCTGGAAGACCTCGAACGCGGCATTCAGATCGACCTGTTCGTACGGATCGTCATAAACGTTCAGGCCAGAAGACAGCCCGCGCACCACTTCACCTCGGCGATTATAGGAAGCGCGCAGCAGGATCGGTCCCCGTTCATAGAAGATCGAGGCGTTGACCTGTGTCTTCGCGCTGCCGACCAAGGGGGATTCACCCACCTCCGTGCCGTTCAGCGAGACCGCGGCCTGTGACGTGTCATTGTACGTGAAGTTCACCTGCGCGCCGAGCCCGAAGTCGAGCGTGTGCTGGGCATAGACTTCCACCCCCTGCGACACCGCACTCGTGCCATTGGCCTGGGTGGAATATTGCTGCACCGTCACGGTCTCGCCGGCGACTTCCTGCGAGAGGTCGATCACTACCGGTACGATGAAGTCGGAGACGTCCTTGCGGAACAGGGTTGCGCCCAGCACCGAACCCGGCCGGAAATACCACTCCACGCCCACGTCATACTGCCACGCGCTGAACGGCTTCAGCGCAAAATTGCCGCCGTTGCCGAACCAGCCCGGCCGCGCACCGAACTCCGCACGATCGAACACGAACGGATCCGCGTTGAACGTGAGGGAGCGAGACCCAGCCAGATCGCCGTAGCCAGGCCGCGAAATCACCTTCGATGCCGCTGCACGCACCAGCAGGTCCGGGGTCACGTCCCACGAGATGTTGAAGCTGGGCAGGACGTCCGTGTAGCTCTTGCCTTCGGCGTTCGGGCTGAAGACGCGGTCCTGCCGATCCTTCTCCGGGATCACCAGGCAGTTGCCATCCTCACCCTTCGGTTTGTTCGGATCGAACGCACCGCCCGGACCATTCTGGCAGTAATCGTTCTCGTAGATGATCTGGTCGGTCGATACGCCGCTCTGCTTCGTATTCACGACACGTACGCCGATGTTGCCGCGCACATTGCTGGTCTTGAAGTTCAGCTGGGCATAGCCCGCCCAGATCCTCTCCTCGATATTGTAGAGGTTCTGCGGTTCGGGAACCCGGACCGGACCGTTGTAGGTCTCGTTCAGATAGCCGATGTACTGTTGTATGTTGAGGGCCGGGAATGCGTTGGACTCAAAGCCCCCGGCGATATTCCCCAGCGAGTTGGGATAGAAGAACTCCGGCAAGGCCAGCGCACCGCCTGGCGTGTCCTGGAAGCGCAGCGTATTCGCGGCGTCCGAATACCATTCGAAACGGCCGGTCTCGCGATGGATACGGCCGTCGCGCCACTTCACGCCGGCCTGGAGCGTATCCAGGAACGGCGAATCGAACTTCCGCGTCACGTCGACTTGGGCGTAGCGCTGAGAAATCGTGCTGTTTGTGAAGCCCGACCCCGTCGATCCGAGGTCGATCTGGGCGACCCCGTTCAACATGTTCTGGAGCACATCGGGCGAGAATTGCATCGCGATCGACTGATCGGTGAAATTCCAGGCGCTGAGATCATTGCCGTTGACGGTGCCGTTGCGCGGCTTGGCTTGTGCATAGAATTGGAAGGACGGCCCGCCCTTGGCCTTGGTCTTGCCGACCACGAAGTCGACTGTCAGCCGGTCGAGTTCCCAGGTGCCGCGCGCATCATAGGTGTTGGAGACACTCTTCTCACGAACATAGGTGTTCTGCGGCGCCGGCGTCTCCATGGTGCAGAGATTGCCGGGAACGCGGCAGCCGGTGCCTTCCGGCGGAACCTCAAACTTCGCACCGGTCAGGATCGTCCCGCTCCTGTCGAACGTGGCGCCGGTGAAGAAGTTGCCATAGCCCCACTCGGGGATCTTGATCGTGTTGCTGGTGTAATCGCCGTTGAGCTGGAACCGGAAGTAGTTGGCGGTGATCTCCAGATTGTCGAACGGCCGCATCTGCGCCGTGGCTTGGATGCCGAGCCGCTTGCGCTCCTGATTGAAGATGTTGGTGCCGACCGACTGGGGCGCCCAATATCCGCTGTAATGAGTACCGTCGCGCGTCGTGGTTCCGGCGTCCGCGCCGCTGTTCCAATAGGAAACGGCGGAGTCGTTTGCGAAGCCATTCCCGTTCACATCGGTCGCAGGCTGGCTCGCCTTGTCATCGGTCCACCACTGCCAGCTGTCGGCAGAGGAGCTTAGCGTCCGGTTGGTCCGCACCTGATAGGTAGCGCCCAGCAGGAAGCCGAGAGTCTTGTCCTCGTTATGCCAGGACACCAAACCCGACAGGTTCGGCTCCACCTTCTCCGTCACATCGGCATAGGTGCCTTCGGCCGAGAAGCTGCCGGACCAAGGCTCCAGATCAAACGGCTCGCGCGTGTGGTTGATGATGACGCCGCCGACGCCCCCTTCGTCCAGCCGGGCTTCGGGGGACTTGAACACCTCGACACTGCCGATCAGAGAGGAGGGGAGCAGCAGGTAGTTGAACGAGCGCGACGGATCGCCGCTGTCCGCGGACGCGATGAAGTTGCCGTTGAGCTCGGTGAGGGTCAGGTCGGAACTAAGGCCGCGAATGCTGACGCGACTGCCCTCGCCGCCGTCGCGATCGATGATCACGCCCGGCACGCGCTGCAGCGAGTCCGCGACGTTCTTGTCGGGGAACTTGCCGACATCCTCGGCCGTGATCACGTCGACGAACGCATTCGCCTCGCGCTTCTGCGTCAGGCTCTGCTCGATCGAACGGCGGTAGCCGGTGACCAGGATCTCGCCGCCGGCGCTCGCATCGTCCTGCGCTGCCGGCTGGGTCTCGTCCTGCAAGGCGCTGATGTCGCGGTCGGGCTGTCCCGACGGCGGGGTCGAATTGGTGTCCTGCGCATGCGCGATACCGCCCATGCCGACGATCACACTCGCAGATACCAGCAGGTGGCGCACCAATCCGGCACGCGAGGCCGCAGTCGCCCGACAAAGCTTATAAGCGTTCATCTCCATCCCCATCCTAAGTTCGAGGGCGGCTCCGCCCTCTCGCTACTTTTTATTTTCTTTGCAGACGTCCGCGGGGAAGAAGCCCCTCCTCCGCCTCGGGTCCAGGGCGGATAACAGGATACAAAAAGTAAATTGTCAATTGGATCGCGTGATGCGGCGTCGGAAGAGCATGCAACGCGCTCAGGAACGATGAAGGTTGTTAGCGATAACGAAGAAGAAGCACGCGGCGCGTATCTCAGTCACGCAGCCAAGCGCACGGTCCTTCACTTTCCGACGTCGACACCGTCCTGCTGCCAACGGCCAGCGAATCTGCGGCGACGCGACCGCTTTCCTGCCTCAGGGGAACGGCCGCTAACCACTCATTTTCAGCGGCTCCAGGTGGAGGTACCCTCCGGCTCGCTCCGGGAGACACCGCCGAAGACCTGGCTCCTAGAGAGCGTGCGGTCGAGCGGCACCCTCGTCGCACCCCTCCGGCTAGATCGACACCAGGCGCGCACCTCTGGCAGTTCGATTTCCTTGCGCTAAAAGAGAGCCTCACGAAGAGAGGCGCTCCCGATGGGCCGAGACAAACTCATCATCATCAAGCCCGACTTTGTTGATCCGGCCTTGCCGGGCGCACGCTTCTACTGCTGGCACTGCGCCTTGATGGAAGGCGTCCTTGTCAGCTTTCCTACATTGGCGACGCGTATCGACGTTCTTCGGGTCGACTGGGCCCGACCGAGGCAGGCGGTTATCGAGTTGGCCGGAGCCGAGAACCAATCGCTCCCGCTCCTCTTGCTGGCCGATGATGCCGGCGCTCGAATGGCAACCGGGAGCTATAACGGACAAGCCTTCGTGCAAGGCAAAGATGCGATCCTGGAGGCGCTAGCGCGCCGACACGGAATCCCGTTCCCGCATCCATGATCAAGAAGGAGCGCACCAGCTTCACCGCTCGATTCCGAAAAGAGTTGGCACGCCGTCCGCCGAACCGGCTGCGGCCCGGAGCCAGACGCCAGAGGCGGACGCCGGTGGCTTCACAACCTAGTCGCCTCAGCGTGCACGAGCACTGCTTCTACAAGCCCTCCTCATGCTCGATGCAGGCGGTAACTCTGGCGTCGAAATAGGCGAGAGCAGCGGCTCTCTTGTCCGGAGGCAGCATCGGAAGCGCGAATGGCGCGGTTCTCCCCAATCCAAGGGCGGCGCCGCAAGCGGTATCCTCCTCTGCTTGTCGCGAACAAGCGTAGATCGCATCCTCAAGGTGGGCACTATGCACCGCCGCTGAGCAGGACCGGACGCTATCGGCCAGGCTCGGCTCTGCCAGACCCGCCACCAGGATCGTCAGAAACACTGCAGGTCCCTTTCTGTGTGCCGCCTGCTGGCGGACTGGCAAAGCTGACGCCACTCAGCAAGGGTGACCATATTGGCCGTCAAACTGCCAACCCTTCCCATCCACCGCCGCGACGGCGATCGACACGACGATCGATTGCAGAAGCAGGAAGAGGTGACCGGCATCGCCGCCAGCTGGCACGATCGCGGCGCCGCGAAGATGAAGACGGTCGCGGTCGGCATGGCGGACTGCGACCGCAAGCTGTCCCGCACTCATGCCAACGAAGCAGACGCCCGGCGGCCGAGAGCACCGTCAGAAATCGCTGCGATGCTTAGTTGGACCGTCTCTACGCTCCCCGTCCGCTCGATCTCTATCAAGCGATGACCACGTCGCTGAGCGAGGCTGCCGTCACCAAAGTCGAAGCAGTCCAACGCGCAGCTGCGGAATGCCGTCGAAGCGAGCACCACAAGGACAAAGAAGTGAATGTGAAGAGTTGGCTGGGGCGGCAGGATTCGAACCTGCGAATGCCGGTACCAAAAACCGGTGCCTTACCGCTTGGCGACGCCCCAACAGCCGCGGGGCCTTATACCGGCCCCGGGCGCTGTGGAAAGGGGCTTATGCGTCGATCCGCTCGAGCCAGCCGTACGGATCTTCGGTGCGGCCGCGCTGCAGGTTCACCAACGTGTCGCGCAGCGCGATCGTACGCTCGCCCGGGCCGCCGTTGCCGATCGAGAAGCTGCCCTGCGGCGAGGATACCTTGCCGATCGGGGTCACAACCGCCGCGGTGCCGCAGGCGAATGCTTCGCGAAGCCGGCCGCTGAGCGCATCTGCCTCCCACTGGTCGATTCCATAGCGTTCCTCGCGCACGGTGATCCCCTGGTCGCGCGCGATCCGCAGGATCGAATCGCGGGTGATGCCGGGCAGGATCGTTCCGGTCAGCGGCGGGGTCAGCATGCTGCCATCGTCGAATACGAAGAAGATGTTCATGCCGCCCAGTTCCTCGACCCAGCGCCGCTCGGCTGCATCGAGGAAGACAACCTGGTCGCAGCCCTGACGGATCGCCTCCGCCTGCGCCACCAGGCTGCCCGCATAGTTGCCGCCGCACTTCGCATCGCCGGTGCCGCCCGGCGCTGCGCGCGTATATTCCTGGGAGACCCACAGCGACACGCTCGGCGCGCCACCCTTGAAATAGGCACCGACCGAAGAGGCGAGCACAATGTAGAGGTACTCGGCCGAGGGCTTCACGCCCAGGAACACCTCGCTCGCGAACATGAACGGGCGCAGGTAGAGCGCCCCGCCCTCGCCGTCGGGAATCCAGTCACGCTCGACCAGCGAGAGCTCCCGGCAGGACGCGAGGAACAGCTTCTCCGGCAGCTCCGGCATCGCCATGCGGCGCGCCGAACGACGGAAGCGCTTTGCATTCTCTTCCGGACGGAAAAGGCCGACGCCGCCGTCTTCGAGCCGGTACGCCTTCAGCCCCTCGAAGATTTCCTGGGCATAGTGGAGCACCGCCGCTGCGGGGTCCATCTGCACGGGGCCGCGCGCGATGATTTGCATGTCGTGCCAGCCCTTCTCGTCGGACCAGCGTGCAATCGCCATGTGATCAGTGAACACGCGACCGAAGCCCGGGCTCACCAGCTTGTCCGCACGCTCGCTGGCCGGGAGCGGCGAGGCGTTCGGTGTAAGAGGAAAGCGCGTTTCGGACTGGTCGATCATGATCTGCTCCGCAATCGGACGGCGCGGTGCCGTTCCGGCTTGCCGTGGCCTAAGCCCACTGGCAGAACAGGTCAACATGACTGTCCCAAATCGTGCAGCCTCGGCCCAGTTCCTCCGCGAGACGGAAATCCGCCGCGGCTTCGAGCTGCTTTATTTCGGGCATTCCAATCTGACCCGCGTGACCGACGCCGAGCTCGAAGCGCACAAGCTCGGCCGGGCGCATTACCGGGCCCTCTACTTCATTGCCCGCAAGCCCAGCCTGTCGGTGAGCGAACTGCTGCGGCTGTTGGCGATCACGAAGCAGTCGCTGGGGCGCGTGCTGGGCGAGCTTTCCGAACGCGGACTGGTGGAAAGCCGAAGCGACGATCGCGACGCGCGCAGGCGGCTGCTGAAGCTGACGCCGGAAGGCGCTGCGCTGGAGAGCCGCTTGTATCAGCTCGTGCGGGAGCGGCTGGCGAAAGCCTATCAGACGGCCGGACCGGAGGCGGTCGCAGGGTTCTGGACGGTGCTCGAAAGCCTCATCCCGGACAGCGACCGTCCGATGATCCGGGCACTCGGCGAGCGCTGATCAGCCGCGCGCGGCGGCCGCCATCTCGGCATTGCGCCGAGCCGATGCGGCCAGCGTCTCCGCCATCAGACGACGCAGGACATCCTCGCGGTCGAGCACGTTGAGGCCCTCGCGGGTGGAGCCGCCCGGGCTCGCGACCCGGTCGGCCAGGGTCGCGGGCGAAGCGTCCGTCCCGCTGGCCAACGCTCCTGCGCCTTCGACGGTCGCGATCGCCAAGCGTCGCGCCTGGTCCTCCGGAAGGCCGAGCGCCGCGCCCGCCGCGCCCATCGCGTCGATGAAGCGAAAAACGAAGCCGGGGCCGCATCCCGACAGCGCGGTCACCGCATCGAAGAGCCCCTCCTCGCCGATCCATTCGACGGTGCCGAGCGGCGCCATCAGCGCCGTCGCCGCACCGCGTAGCCTCTCATCGGTGCTATCGCTGTGCAACGCCACCACACCCTTGCCGATCGACACCGGCAGGTTCGGCATCGCGCGCACGATGGCATCCGCCTGGAATCGCGCCCCAAGCGCTGCATTCTCCACGCCTGCCAGGATCGAGAGCAGAAGCTTGGGGCGAAGCTGCGCAACCGCCGTCTGCGCGATGATGTCGAGCTGCTGCGGCTTCACCCCCAGCATCATGGTCGCTGGTGCGGGCGCGTCGGCAGGCACCTCCGTCAGCACGCGAATGCCGTCGATCGGCAGCGTGCCGTTGCGATTGATGACGGTGACGTCAGCCGCAGACACGTGGCCGGTGTCCAGCCAACGGCGCAGCATCGCTCCGGCCATGTTGCCACATCCGACCAGCCAGATCGGTCCGGCGAGCGGTTGGGTCACGCCTCGCCCCGCGTCTCGATCATCGAGGCGGCGATTGCCTCTCGCGGAGACTTGCCGCCCCACAATACGAACTGGAACACCGGGTAGAAGCGCTCGCACTCGTCGATCGCGGTATCGACCAGAACCTCGGCCTGCTCCAGCGAGAGCGCCGCTTCCTCGACATCGATCATCGCTGCATGGCGGAACAGCAGGATGCCGCTCGAAGACCACAATTCGAAGTGGCCGATCCACAGCTGCTCGTTGATCAGGCCGATCGCCTCATAGATGGTCGCGCGTCGGTCGTCCGCGACGCGCACGTCCGGGAAGGCCAGGAACTGGAGCACGCCGTCGTCCGCGCGCCAGATCGCACGCAGCTCGAACTCGGTCCAGCTGCCCTTGACCTTGGCGACGATCTCATCCTCGTCGCGCTGGTGCGACCAGCCGTGCGCGGCGAAGTAGCGCTCCAACATATCGATCGGAGCGGCAGCGTCGCGATCATCCTCGGCTTCGTCGAGCATCAGGTCCTTTCCGGGTGGGCAGTCGTCATGGTTCGGAAATGCCAAGCGGCGCGCACCGACACAAGGTCGACGCGCGCCGCTTGGTCCAGAAAGCTGGGGAAAACCCGTTAGCCGATGCTGTCGCCCGCAAGCGGTTCGGCCGCCGTGGGGGCCGTGCTTCCGGCAGCCAGCTTCGCCTCCAGGGCTTCCAGTCGTGCCTTCAGGCCATCTGCCTCGTCCCGCGCGGCAACGGCCATCGCCTTCACGACCTCGAACTCGTCGCGGCTGACGAAGTCGAGTCCGCCGACGAATTCACGCACCCGCTCGCGCGCTGCGCTTTCGCCCTCACGCGCCATGCCAGCCAGCGTGCCGGCAGCACCGTTCACGAACTTGGCGAAATCGTCGAAGATCCGGTTTTCGGATTGCATGTGTCAGGTCCTTCCCGCGTCTAGATCGCCATTTGGGCAGACGAGGTCGCGGGCACAAGGGTTTCGGCACCCGGATTACGCCGATCGATCTCCCAGGTGAGCGCCGTCGCCAGGATCAGCCACCCGACATAGGGCACGAAAAGCAACGCCGCACGCGGGCGGATCCGAGCGAACAACCAGGCCGTAAGCGCCACCAGAACAAGCAGCACCAGGATCAGCGCCAGGGCCGCGGACACGCGATGCGCTCCGAAGAACAGCGGCATCCAGGCGAGGTTGAGCACCAGTTGCACGACAAAGGCGCTGACCGCGATCCCACGGCCGCGCGCGCCTCGCGCGTCGAGCACCATCGCCAAGGCGACGCCCAGCAGCACGTAGATCAGCGTCCAGGCAACCGGGAAGGCCCAGTCCGGCGGCGTGAACCAAGGCTTCGCCAAGGTGGCGTACCAGGCGTTCTGGGATCCCGCGGGAACCAGGCTGCCGGCGGCCAGGCCCAGGAGGAGGACGAGCGGCACGGTCACGATCGCCCACCGCAGGAAGCCCGCACGCAGTTGCGCTCTGGAAGCGATCTCGTTCACGCGCTCAATCCTGTTCATCCGGTCGCGTTGTCTGCGGTGCGGCCGGGTGCAATGCAAGCCGGGGCCGGCACTCAGAGCCTGTCCCTATTCGGGACCGCCGCCCTCATCGGGAGCATGAGCTGCGATGAGGAACTCAACGTTGCCTTCGGGACCGGTGATGGGGCTCTGCGTCACGCCCTCCACCTGCCAGCCGCGACCGGTGAGCCAGTTCGCCACCTCGTCGCACACCCGCGCGTGCACGGCGGGATCGCGGACGACGCCGCCCTTGCCCACCTCCGCGCGCCCGGCCTCGAACTGCGGCTTCACCAGCGCGAGCAGCCGCGCGCCGGGCTTCGCGAACCCCATCGGCACATCGAGCACCTTGGCGAGCGCGATGAAGCTCGCGTCGCAGACGATCAGGTCCACCCGCTCCGGCACATGCGCCTCGGTGAGGAGCCGCGCGCTCGTCTGCTCGTGCACGATGACCCTGGGGTCCTGGCGAAGCTTCCAGGCGAGCTGGTTGGTGCCGCTGTCGACGGCATAGACGCGCGCCGCCCCGCGGGTCAGGAGCACGTCGGTGAAGCCGCCCGTGGACGAGCCGACGTCGATCGCAACCGCGCCATCGACCGTCCAGCCGAAGTGATCGAGGCCATGGGCGAGCTTGACGCCGCCGCGGGAAACCCAGGGATGGTCGCGCCCGCGCACGTCCAGCACGGCATCGTCCGCCAGTTGCTGCCCCGGCTTGTCGATCTTGCGATCGCCGACGAACACCAGGCCGGCCATCACCAAAGCCTGCGCCCGCGTACGGCTCTCGGCAAGGCCTCGGTCGACGAGCAACTGGTCGGCACGGATCTTGGGCATGGCGGCCGCATGGACCGGAACGGCCCCCGCAGGCAAGCCGTCAGCAGGCGACGACGTTCACTGCCAGGCCGCCCAGGCTCGTCTCCTTGTACTCGGATCGCATGTGGTCGCCGGTCTGCCGCATCGTCTCGATCACCGCGTCCAGCGGCACGATATGGCTGCCGTCGCCATGCAGCGCCAGATAGGCGGCGTTGACCGCCTTCACCGCGCCCATGGTGTTGCGCTCGATGCAGGGCACCTGCACCAGGCCACCGATCGGGTCGCAGGTCAGGCCAAGGTTGTGCTCCATGCCGATCTCGGCCGCGTTCTCGATCTGCTGGTTCGTGCCGCCGAGCACCGCCGCAAGCCCCGCTGCCGCCATCGAACAGGCGACGCCCACCTCCCCCTGGCACCCCATCTCGGCAGCCGAGATCGAAGCGCGCTTCTTGTACAGGAAGCCGATGGCTGCCGCGGTGGCTAGCAGTACCCGCGAGCCCTCCGGCGTCGCTCCTTCCACGAACCGCTCGTAATATTGGAGCACTGCCGGGATGACGCCCGCCGCCCCGTTCGTGGGCGCGGTAACCACCCGCCCGCCGGCCGCATTCTCCTCGTTGACGGCGAGCGCCCACAGGCTGATCCATTCCATCACCGACGCGGGCGCCGCTTGATCGCTGCGCGCAGCCAGCGTCGTGTGCAGTGCCTTGGCACGACGGCGGACGTTCAGGCCCCCCGGCAGCACGCCGTCGGTCGCACAGCCCCGTTCGATGGACGCGAGCATCGCCGCCCGCACGGCATCCAGAAAGGCATCGGTTTCCTCGCGGCTGCGCCAGGCGCACTCGTTGCGGCGGACGATCTCAGCGATCGAAAGGCCGGTCGCCTCGCCCAGCTCGAGCAACTCGGCACCAGAGGCGAATGGATGCGCGACCGCGGCATTGGCGATGTGCAACCCGGCGCCCGCCTCCACCACCACGCCGCCGCCGATCGAGAAATAGGTCTGGGTGCGTTCGCCCCCGTCCGCATTCCAGGCGGTGAAGCGCACCGCATTGGGATGCCCGGGCAGGAATTCGTGCGAGAAGACGATGTCGTCCGCGCCGAACGCGATCGGCACCCGGCCGCCAAGCTGCAATCGGCCGCGTTCGCGCACCGCCCGCAGGATCTCCGGTACTCCGTCGGGATCCACGGTATCGGGCAGATGCCCGGCAAGCCCGAGCACGACGGCGCTGTCGGTCGCGTGGCCGCGTCCCGTCAGCGACAGCGAACCGAACAGCTCGCAGCGGACGCGAACCGGCTGCAGCGCCTCCAGCGCCGCCTCCGCAAACCCATGGGCCGCCCGCATCGGCCCCACGGTGTGGGAGCTCGACGGCCCGATGCCGATCGTGAACAATTCGGTGACGCTGATCGCGCGGCGCGCGTCGGCGCGGCTGTTCTGGGAAGGATCGTCCGGCATGATGAACTCCCCGCCTTCCGGCGGTTGCATGCCCCCTCTGTCCTTCCTGCCTGAGAATGCTATCCCGTCGGCGGACGCCAGCGCGCCTCTCTCCAGATGTTGATGACGACCGGTCCTTCTGCCTGAAAGTTTCCGGGGCGGTTGCTCCTTCGGCGCCGGGCTGGTGCCCGATCTCTCCCATGTCGTCGCCCGCGTGCTGCCGCTTGCGCCGGGCAGGTGTCAAGCCGGATCGGGGTCACTTCACGATGATGGGAATGCCCGCCACGGTCATGTGCACCCGGTCGACCACCGCGGCGACGCGCTGGTTGATGGTGCCGGCAAGATCGCGGAACGCCCTGGCGAGCGCGTTGTCGGGCACGATGCCGAGCCCGACCTCATTGGCGACGAGGAGCACCTGCCCCCGCGCGCGCTCCAGTGCCGCCAGCAACTGCGCCAGCCGCTCCTCGGCATCCTCCTGGCCGAGCAGCAAGTTGGAAGCCCACAGCGTCAGACAGTCGACCAGCACCACGGCATCCTCGTCATCCGCGGCCGCGATCGCGCCGGCCAAGTCGACCGACGCCTCGACGGTCGTCCACCGGCTGTCGCGATCGGCCTGGTGCCGCCGGATCCGATCGGTCATCTCGTCGTCGAACGCCTGGGCAGTCGCGATGAAGACCAGCCGACCACCCGATGCCTCGGCCAGCCTTTGTGCGTAGCGGCTCTTGCCCGAACGGGCGCCGCCCAGCACCAGCATCGTGCGTCCCGATCGATCGATGCTCATCCTTGCCCCTTGCCTGTTGCTCCGCCAATGCGGATGGAGGCTGCCGCACCCCAAGTCGAGGCTCCGCATTGCGCGCATTGATGTTCCACGGCGGCTGCCTCGAAGAGGCGACGCACTGCTTTCCCGATGCGCCGCAGCCATGGCTCGATCTCTCCACCGGGATCAACCCCGTCGCATGGACCCCGGCGATCGCGCCCGACATCGACCTCGCTCGGCTACCTTCGGAGCGATCGCGCGCGGCACTGGAAGCGGCCGCCGCAGCCGCTTTCGGGGCACAGCATCTGGCGATCACCGCACTGCCGGGCACCGAATTGGGGCTGCGGCTGCTCGGCGGCCTCGGGTTGCCGTCCCCGCACCGCCACGGTGCGCCCGGCTACCGGACCCACGCGGATGTCCTCGCGTGCAGCGCATCGATCCGGATCGATGCGCTTGGGGCAGTCGGCGACGGCACCTTGCTCCTGGCGAACCCGAACAACCCGGACGGCCGCGTGCGCGCGCCCGAACAGATGCTGGAGCTCGGCCGTCGCATTGCTCGCGCAGGTGGCGTGCTGGTGATCGACGAGGCCTTCGCCGACGCGAATCCAGAGGTAAGCGTGCTCCCGCATCTGACGCCAAACGATCGGGTGCTCGTCTTCCGGTCGTTCGGGAAGTTCTTCGGCTTGGCCGGCGTCCGCCTGGGCTTCGCCTGTGGTGCGGCGGATCTGGTGGCGGCGTTGCGCGATCGGCTGGGAAGCTGGCCGGTCTCCGCCCACGCGATCGCGCTCGGCACTGCCGCCTATGGCGATGCCGACTGGATCGCCGACGCCCGCAAGCAGTTGGCCGAGCGCTGCGCGGCTCTGGATGCTGTGCTGCGTCGTCATCACCTTGAGCCGCAGGGCGCAAGTCCGCTATTCCGTCTGATCGAGGACGCAGGGGCGCAGGCGATCTTCACCGACTTGGCGCGCCAAGGCATCCTGACCCGGCCATTCGAATATGCGCCCGAGTGGCTGCGCATCGGCCTTCCAGCAGATGCGGCGGCGCTGGCGCGGCTCGATCGGGCGCTCTCCCATCGCTGAGCCGATCGCCCTGCTCGCGCTCGCGATCGATGCCGCCGTCGGGTGGCCCGAACGGCTCTACGCCCGCGTCGGCCACCCGGTCGGCGGCTTCGCGCGCCTGATCGGTGCGTGCGAGGCGCGCTGGAACGTTCCGGACCGGTTGGAGTGGAGCCGCCGCACCGCCGGGGTTCTCACGGTCATGCTCCTGATCGCCGCGGCAGCGGGTGGCGCCTGGCTCCTCGAACGAACGGCCCGCGACCTGCTGGGTCCCTATGGCTGGATCGGCGTGGCGCTGTTGGCGGCACCCGGCCTGGCACAGCGAAGCCTGGACGATCACGTCCGGCCGGTCGCAGCGGCCCTGCTGGCCGGCGACCTGCCCGGGGCGCGTACTGCAGTCTCCCGCATCGTCGGCAGGGACACTGCCGCGCTCGATGAAGCCGGCGTCGCGCGCGCCGGCATCGAAAGCCTTGCCGAGAGCTTCTGCGACGGCATCGCCGCGCCGCTCTTCTGGCTTCTGCTGCTGGGACTGCCGGGGCTTTGGGCCTACAAGGCGCTCAACACTGCGGACAGCCTGATCGGCCATCGCGAGCCGCGCTGGCGTGCCTTCGGCTGGGCCTCGGCGCGGACCGACGACCTGGCCAATATCCTGCCGGCCCGATTGGGTGGTGCCCTCCTCTGCCTTGCTGGCGCCGGCGGGTGGCGGACGATGCTGCGCGACGCCCGCCGTCATGCGTCCCCCAATGCCGGTTGGACGGAAGCGGCGATGGCCGGCGCTCTTCGCGTCCGGCTGGCCGGGCCGATCGCTTATGACCGCGTGACGGCGGACAAGCCGTGGATCGGCGGCGAATATCGAGACCCGACTTCAAAAGACCTTCTCAGAGCGCTCCGCGTCTATCGTCGCGCCTGTCTCTTTCTCTGGGTGATTGCAGGAGCCATTGCATGGGTGCCGTGATGTTGCAGGGGACCGGCTCCGACGTCGGCAAGTCAGTGCTGGTCGCGGGCCTCTGCCGGGCGCTCGCCAATCGCGGCCTGCGCGTGCGTCCGTTCAAGCCGCAGAACATGTCGAACAACGCCGCGGTCACGGCGGATGGCGGCGAGATCGGCCGTGCCCAGGCCACCCAGGCCCTGGCTGCGCGGGTGCGACCCAGCGTCGACATGAACCCCGTGCTGCTGAAACCCCAGGGGGACCGTACCTCGCAACTGGTAGTGCGGGGACAGGTGCGCGGCATTCTTCGGGCTGCGCAATGGCGCCAGGGTCGCGAGGGCCTGCTCGACGAGGTGCTGGCGAGCTATCGGCGGTTACGGGCCGAAGCGGACATCGTCGTGATCGAGGGCGCCGGCTCGCCTGCCGAAATCAACCTCCGCGCCGGCGACATCGCCAACATGGGCTTCGCGCGCGCGGCGGGGGTGCCGGTGGTGCTGGTCGGCGACATCGACCGGGGCGGCGTGATCGCCTCGCTGGTCGGCACGCGCGCGGTGATCGATCAGGCAGACGCCGCGATGATCCACGGCTTTCTGGTCAACAAGTTTCGCGGAGACCCGACCCTGTTCTCCGATGGCTACGAAGCGATCGCGGAACGGACGGGGTGGCGCGGCTTCGGCGTGGTGCCGTGGCTCACGGATGCCGCCAGGCTGCCGAGCGAGGATGCGGTCGTGCTCCAGCAATCCCAGGCACCGAGAGCGGATCGCGTGCTGGTTGCATGCCCGATCACCGCCCACATCGCCAACTTCGACGACCTCGATCCGCTCCGGCTCGAGCCCGACGTGGAACTGGTGATGGTCCCGCCCGGCAAGCCGATCCCGGCAGAGGCGGCGCTGACCGTCCTTGCCGGCTCCAAGGCGACGATCGCCGATCTCCGCTTCGTCCGGGCGCAAGGGTGGGACATCGACATACGGGCGCATCATCGACGCGGGCGCCCGGTGCTGGGCCTGTGTGGCGGATACCAGATGCTCGGACTCAGCATCGCCGATCCGGAGGGGCTCGAGGGTCCTGCGGAGAGGGTCGAAGGGCTCGGGCTGCTGGCAGTCGACACGGTGCTCGGCGGCGACAAGAACCTGGCAGAGGTCCGCGGTACGGCCAATGGCGCGGCGTTCGAGGGCTATGAAATCCATCTCGGCCGGACATCGGGGCCCGACACGGCACGCCCCGCGGTGCGCTTCGAAGACGGCCGGACGGACGGCGCGGTGAGTGCGGACGGGCTGGTGACCGGAAGCTATGTGCATGGTCTGCTGGGGCTGGCCGCGCAACGGCGCGCGTGGCTCGCGCGGATCGGCGTGGCAGGCAGCGGCCCGGACCACAGCATTTCCGTCGACCGCGCGCTCGACAGTATCGCGGCGGAGCTGGAGCAGCATGTTGACCTCGACGCGCTGATCGCGCTGTCAGCGCTGACAGATTGCGACTAGCGCCACCAGCAATCCGGTCTCCACCAGCTCGATTCCTGCACCATGGGCGTCGCCGGTGATCCCGCCCAGGCGTCGCCGGAACCAGGCCGCAGCAGCCGCGATCAGCAGCGGCGCGACGATCAGGGAAGGCACTGCGACGCATGCGGCCGCCAACACGGCCGCCCAGCCCCAAAGATCGCGCGCGCGGACCGCCGAGGCCACGGTTGCGCCCAGCCCAGCCGGCTTGAGCGGCGGGAGCCAGCGTGCCCAGGCGAGCGGGCCGATGCGAGCGGCAAACGGCACCAGCACGACCGGAAGCCATCCGACGCCCGCCGCGCCATGAAGCAGCACCAGCTTGGCCAGCAGCTGCAACACGATCGCCACCACGCCGAAGCTTCCGACATGGGGATCGGCCATGACCGCGATCAGACGACTACGATCGCCGTGCGCGGCACCCACGCCGTCAGCAACATCGGAAAGGCCGTCGAGATGCAGCGCGCCCGTCACCCCCACCCAGCAGGCGAGCGCCGCAAGCGCGCCGACCCATGGGTCGGCGAGGCTCCCGAGCCATCCCGCACCGGCAACGAGCGCCCCCACCACCAACCCCACAAGCGGGTAGCAGCGGATCGCGGCCGCAAACGCCTCGGGACCGGCGGACCCCGACGGAACCGGCAGGCGAGTGAGAAAGCCGAACGCGAGCAGCAGCCCCTTCATGGACGCAAGGCCAGGATTTGCGCCGCGGGCGGCTCGCCGCGCCAGAGGCGTAGCGAGAGCACACAGGCATAAGGCAGATCAAAGGCCCAACTCTGACGCCGGTCGAAGCCGCAGGTCGCTACCAGAGCCGCCCGCATGGCGCCCGCGTGAGTAACGATCAGGCTGCCGTCCTCGACCTCTTCCAGGGCTCGGGCGACGCGCGCGAGGAGCGTCGACCAGCGCTCGCCACCGGGAGGCGGCGCGCCATCCGGATCGTCCCAGAACTCGCGGAGAGCCGCAGCGTCCACCTCTTCCGGGCTCCGTCCGTCCCAATGTCCGAAATCGAGTTCCCGCCAACGGCCATCAAGGCGCAGCGGTACCTGGTGATCCGTGGCGATCGCCCTGGCGCAGTCCGACGAGCGGCGCAGATCGGACGCGACCACCTGTCGGATGGCCAACCCGGTCGCAGCCGAACGGCATGCCCGCACCCCGTCGGGGAGTACTGCACAATCCGTGCTGCCGAGAAGCCGGCCGGCAAGCGCCGGCTCGCCGTGGCGCATCAGGTGAAGATCGATCGGCGCCGTCACGCCTCGGAAACGCCTGCCTCGGCAAAGCTCGCCATCTGGTCGTGGGTCGCGATCGCGGCGCGCACCACGCCCGCTGCAACCGCAGCACCGCTCCCCTCCCCCAGTCGCATCCCCAAGAAGAGGATCGGGGTGAGCCCGAGCCGGTCGAGCAGCCGCGCATGACCGGGCTCGGCCGAGCAATGTCCGGCGAGGCAATGCCCGACGATGTCCGGGTTGGTTGCCGCAAGCGGCGCTACGCCGGAACAGCAGATGAAGCCGTCCAGCAGCACGGGAACGCCTGCCTGCCGTGCCGCAAGCACCGCGCCGGCGATAGCGACGATCTCCCGTCCGCCGAGGCGTCGGAGGATGTCAAAGGCACTCGATGCCGCCTTCGCGTGACGGGTCAGGGCCGCGTCCACCGCTGCGACCTTTGCGTCGAATGCACTACCGTGGACGCCGGTACCCGGCCCCACCCAATCCCGCGCGCCGCCGCCGAAGCTCGCTGCCGCCAATGCGGCCGCCGCCGTCGAGTTGCCGATGCCCATCTCGCCCAGCACGAGCAGGTCGAGATCCGGCTCGACCACCGCGGCGCCCACATTGAGCGCCGCGAGGCACTCCTCGGCCGACATGGCGGGCGCTTCGACGAAGTCCTCCGTCGGGCGGTCGAGCTCGATCGGGACGACGACCAGTTCCAGCCCGGCGGCTCGGGCCAGTGCGTTGATGGCGGCGCCTCCGGCTTCAAAGTTGGCGACCATCTGCGCCGTAACCTCGGACGGAAAGGCACTCACCCCCCGCGCCGCCACGCCATGGTTGCCCGCGAAGATCGCCACCCGCCCCCGGTCGATCCGTGGGCGCTCGCGTCCCTGCCACGCGGCGAGAAACAGCGCGATCTCCTCCAGCCTGCCCAGGGATCCGGGTGGCTTGGTGAGGACGTCCTGGCGGGCGGCAGCAGCATCGCGCGCTGCCGCATCGATGCTCCGAAGACTTCCTAACGCCGCTTCGAACGCTGCGGCCGAAGCGTAGAAGCCGCTCATGCCACCACGAAGCCAGCGGGTGGCATGCGCGTGAGGAAGTGCCCCTTCACACCTTCCGGCCAGTCGCGATAGGGCACCTGGCCGCCGTCGCTGTCGGCATACAGGACCGCATAGTCTAGGATCGCACGTGCCGCACCCTCGTCCGGTGTGAAGCGCCCGAGCACGTAGCCGACCTTCTCCGGCGCGCGCAGATGCACCGTGCAGGAATCCCCGCAGGCGAACAAGCAGGGCATTTCCTCGACGGCCACGGCCCCATAGGCAGGGTCGCTCGCCTGCACGGCCCGCAGTGCCTCGACTAGGCGGGCACCGCTTCGCTTGCCGCTGTCGCCGGCCTGTCCCTCACCGGGCACGCGGCAGGTGTTGCACGCGACGATCGCCGGCCCGGTCGCCGCTGGCCTCAGGATCATGCGAGCGCACGCTCCGTCCGCACGGGCGGCACGCCGAGGCTGATGAGCAGACGGTGGAGAACCAGCAAGCCTGCGAGCACGGCCGCGTTGCGCGCGAGTTGGCGCAGCAGCACGTCCGGAGCGAAAGCCGCGGTCCCGCCATCCAGCACCACGGTGCCGAGAAGAATTATCACCTTGAAGGCGACGAAGGACGCGACGAAGCTCAGGCCGAGCCGGGTGAGGAACCCCGCCCCCGATCGCGCGGCAGCCCAGTGGGCTGCGATGGCGCCCGCGACGGCCGCGAGCCCCATCACCCCACCCCAGCCGAGGCTGTTGGCGGCCAGAGGGTAATCAAGCCAGCAGAAGCCGACGAGCTGGCTCGCCGCCCATGCGAGCAGCGCGAGCGACACCCCGTCCTTCGCCCGCATGTGCACCGCAGCCAGGGCGGCAAGCGCCGGGAATGGCGTCGCGCACTTGAACACCAGGGTGGTCGCCACGCTCGCCACGGTGAGCAGCAGGATCCAGAGCGCCGATGCGGCTTGGGAAGAACGGGGTGTCGTCATCGATCATTTCCCTCAGAAGCGGCCGCGCAGACCTGCATAGACGCTGCGGCCGAGCGTGCCGTACCGGTAGACGGTGGCATAGTCCTCGTCGAACAGGTTCTCCACCCGCGCGAAGAGCCGCACCTTCGGGCTCAGCGGGACCTCGCCCCGAACGTCGACCAGCGTATAGTCGTCCAGTCGCGTCGTGTTGGCCGCATTGTCGTAGCTCTTGCCGGCCCAGCGCAGCGCAGCGCCCAGGGACGCACCACTCGGCAGGCTGTAGGTTGCGGACGCATTTGCCGTGTGGCGGGGACGCCGCGGCAACCAGTTGCCATAGGCGCTGCCGGTCGAGCGATTCTCGGCCTCGGTCCAGCTATAGTTGGCGTCGGCCGTCACCCGCGAACCCAGGCGGGCAGCGATGGTCGCTTCCACTCCGCGGGCAAACGCGCGGGCGATGTTGTCATAATAGCCCCAGCGCGCGATGTCGGTGCCGGGGATGACGCAGAGCGGGTCCGGTGTGGCACCGCAGCCGATATATTCGACCAGGTCGCGGGTCCGGCGCTCGAAATAGGTCGCCGAAAGCGTCACCGCCCGGTCGAGCAGGCGCTGCTCGACCCCCGCCTCCCAGCTCCGCGCGCGCTCGGGGTTGAGGGCCTGGTTCCCGTATTCGGAGAACAGCTGGTAAAGCGTGGGCGCCTTGAAGCCTTCGGAGTAGCTGGCGCGAACCACGGTGCCCCACGGGAGTGCCCAGGCACCGCCCCCGGCGAACAGCGTCTTGCTGCCGTAGCGGTTGTGGTCGTCCTGCCGCAGCCCCGCAGTCAGGGTGAGGCCGTCGACCACCACGCCGTTGACCTGGCCAAACACACCGGTGAGTTCGGCCTTGCCGCGCGCCGGCTCCGGCACCGGGTCCGACAAGGCGCCGGAAGGCGAAACGGAGCGAAAGCGCGACTTCTCGTTCTCGATCCCGAACACGGCGTTCCACCCGGTCGCGATCGCGAGGCTGCCCTGATACTCGAGGCGCTCGTTCCGGCCTGCCGCGTCGAAAGTCTTGGGCCGCTCGCGCGCCGGATCATAGTTGTCGCGGTTGGTGTCGGTATAGCCGTAGCCGAAGCGGTTGCGCAGACGGCCCCCCAGAAGGTCGACGTTCAGGCCCGCATATCCCACGAACTCGCGGTTGCGCGAATACTCCAGGCTGTCGCCGGCGAACCCGTCGATCTCCACGCGACCATTAGCGTAATAGCCCCGCACCTCGGCGCTGACGCCGGTCGCCAGCTCGAGCCGGGCGCGGCCCTGCGCGCTTTGGTTCGTATAGCCGTCCGCCTCGCGGCCACCGAAGTCCGGCGCTACTGCCGAGACACCATCGGTGGTGAACGTCTGCCCACCCAAGCGCCATGCGAGCGGGCCGGTCTGCCCGCCCACCGCGGCGCGGGCGCTCACGGTGTCGCGTGACCCCGCCTCGACGTCGAAGCTCCCTTCCAGATCGCTCTGCGGCAGCGGCGTCACGACGTTGACGACGCCGCCGATCGCCTGGCTGCCCCAGAGGATCGACTGGACGCCGCGCAGCACCTCGATGCGGGAGGCATCCCCCACCAGCAGGTTCGCGAAGTTGTAGCCGCCGCCCGTCGAGGACGGATCGTTCAGCTTGACGCCGTCGATCACCACCACCGTCTGGTCGGCCTCGGCACCGCGGATGCGGACCGACGTGGCGGTACCATAGCCGCCGTTGCTCGACAGGCTGACGCCCGGGGTGCGGAGCAGCAGCCCTGCCACGCTCAGGTCCTGGGCTCGATCGATCGCTTCCTTGTCGAGCACCGTGATAGATGCGGCGACCCGATCGGCAGCGACGGGCGTGCGGGTGGCAGTGACAACGACCTCGTCGGAAGCCGGGGCAGTCGCAGCGTCGGGCGCCGGCGCCTCCTGTGCAAAAGCGGGAAGCGAAAACAGCAGCGGCAACGGCGCAAGAACTCGGATCATGAAACCCCCTTCAACATGCAACGCCCGCTGCTTGCCGGGAGAGGGCGCACGCCCTCGCCCCCGCAAGCATGCAGGCTGACGATGTCGTCGCTCGGGTTTCCCCGTCCGTTCGGCGCACCCTGACCGATCGAAGGACGACTGCGTCAGGCAGGTCTCCTGGCTCGCGGGTCTCAGCCGGTCCGCGCCGCCTTCTCAGGATCACTCCCAATGGCGTATGGCGCGGTGGCTCGCCGCGTACAGTTGCAGGGGCAGCCGGGGTTTTCCCGTTCCCTTTTCATCCCCGTCTCCGGGGAACCTGTCGCATGCCGCCCGGTAGCCGCGCCGCCGGGCGGGGTCAATCGCGCTGCGTTGCCGGGGTTGCGTGTCTGATCAGAATTCGATCCCGGCCTGCGCCTTCACCCCGCCCCGGAACGGATGCTTGACCTGCGTCATCTCGGTGACGAGATCGGCCATGTCGATCAGCGCCTGCGGCGCGTTGCGCCCGGTGACGACGAAGTGCTGCCGAGGTCCCCGTGCCGCAGCGGCCGTTAGCACCTCCTCCACCGGCAGGTAGTCGTAGCGCAGGACGATGTTGAGCTCGTCCGCGATCACCATGTCGTAGGTCGGATCCTCCAGCATCCGCTTCACCTCTTCCCAGGCGGTGCGGGTCACGGCGATGTCGCGGGCACGGTCCTGAGTGTCCCAGGTAAAACCCTCCCCCATGGGGCGAAACTCGATGTGATCCGAAAGCGCGTCGAACACCGCCTTCTCGCCGGTATCCATCGCCCCTTTGACGAACTGGATCACGCCCACCTTCATGCCGTGGCCGATCGCCCGCACCGCCATGCCGAGCGCCGCGGTGGTCTTCCCCTTGCCAGGCCCGGTGTGGACGATCAGCAGCCCCTTCTCGATCGTCTTGGTCGCCATCATCGCCTGGCGCGCAAGCTGTACCTTGCGCATCCTGGCATTGTGGCGCGCGTCCTTGTCCTGCTCCAACCCACTCTCCTGACAGCAGCTTGCGCCCGCCGTCGCGCGAGGCGCCGGAATGGTCAAGATGACAGCCTGGCCGGATCAGGAAAGGTGGCGCTTCTCCAGCTTCCGGGCGAGGGTGCGCCGATGCATGCCGAGCCGCCTGGCGGCCTCCGACACGTTGAAGTCGCTGGCGGCCAGCGTCTGGTGGATATGCTCCCACTCCAGCGTCTTGATCGTCGTCGGGGTGGCGGAGACCTCGACCTGAGCGTCGCCTCCGGGCCGGTCGAACGCCGCCTCGATCTCGTCGGTGTGCGAGGGCTTCGTCAGATAGTTGGTGGCCCCCAGCTTGATCGCCTCCACCGCCGTGGCGATGCTCGCAAAGCCCGTCAGCACCACGATCCGCATCTCCGGGTCCGCGGCATGAAGTTGCTCGACACAGGCAAGGCCCGATGCCCCGCCCAGCCGCAGGTCCACGACCGCGAACTCCGGGGCGAATCGATCGACGATGCCGGCCAGATCCTCGAGATCCGCCGTCACCTCCACCTGGTAGCTACGCCGCTCGAACGACCGGGCGAGCGTGCGCGCGAAGACGGCGTCGTCCTCGACGATCAGGAGCCTGCGGCCGGTCATTCCGTCTCCTCAAGCGCGAGCGAGGCGATCGGTAGCGCGAGCACCACCTCGGCGCCGCCGCCAGCGCGGTTCTGTGCTTCCAGCGTGCCGCCCAGCGTCCGCAGTACGTTGGTCGCCAAAAACAGCCCCAAGCCGCCCGCTTCCTTGCTGCTGCGATACGGCTGCCCGACGGTGCCCAACATATCCTCCCGAAAGCCGCGTCCGTCGTCGCGGACCGCCAGCACCAATATGGGGCCGTCCATCACCGCCGCCAGCGTGATCGCCCCCGCACCGGCCTCCGCGGCATTGTCGAAGAGGTTGGTGAGCGCCTGGGCCAGCGCCCGATCGGCCACGATCGGTCGGTCCGGACCCAGATGGCTCTCGAACCGGAGAGGAACCGGGCCCTTGCCGCGCCAGTCTTCGACCACGCTTTCCAGGAAACGATGCAGGCTGGTGCGCACCGGCGCCTCGCCGGTGACCTCGCCCGCGGCAAACAGGACGCCGCCCAGGATCTTCTTGCAGCGGGCGATCTCGTCCCGCATCTCGTCCACCTCGGCGGCGAGCCGCGGACTGCCGGCGATGGCGGGCTCCTGCCGCCAGTCGCCCAGTGCCACGGAAAGCGACGCGAGTGGCGTCCCGAGCTCGTGCGCAGCCCCGCTCGCAAGCAGTCCCATGCGGACGATGTGGTCCTCTTCGGCCGCTCGCTGGCGGATCGCCGCCAGATGGGCGTCCCGGTCGCGGACGTTGCGGGCCATGCGGGTCACGAACGCGACCAGCAGGATCGAGGTAAGCGTGAAGTTGAACCAGTTGGCGGCCATGAACCCTGGGGACAAGTCGCTCGCCAATGCCGCCGGCAGCGACAGCGGTCGATGCACCACCGCGAGCGCTGCAAACGCCACGCTGGTCATCGCCACCAGCGCCCAGCTCGACCAGGCGGACAGCAGCACCGCGCCGATGACGACCTGCAACAGGTAGAGGGTCACGAACGGGTTCGTCGCCCCGCCGGACAGGTAGAGCTGGACCGTCAGCGCACCGACATCGACCAGCAGTACGCCGAACATCTGGAGGTTGGTGGTCGACCTGCCCCGGCGGAACAGGGCGAACAGGTTGAGACCGAGGAGTACCCCCAGGGTCGCCAGCATCGGCGTCAGCGGGAGTGCGATGCCCAGACCGAAGTGCACGGCCAGGATCGCGGTCAGCTGCCCCCCGATCGCGATCCAGCGGAGCTGTACCAGCAGCCGCTGGTTCCGGCTCCCGGCGTCGCCGTCGGCGCGAAAGGCGATGCTACGCGTCATGTGGCGGCGCCTCGTGGACCTCCCTTCCCCAGCGGCGGGCGACCGCGACCATCACCAGCAGACCGGCGGCCAGCCCAAACCAGGTGAAGGCGTACCCGAGGTGATTGTTCCGGAAGCGGACGACCGTCAGGCCGCCGCGCGGCCATCCGGAGCGTGGTTCGACGGCATCGATGAAATAGGGAGCGACATTCCCGAGCCCCCGCTTGTTGGCGATCGCGGCGACGTCGCGCGAGTACCAGCGATCCTGCCCGGGATCGTTGCTGCGCAGGAAACCACCGCCGGGCTCCGTCACCCGCAACAGCCCCTCAACAGAGACCTGCCCTTCGGGCGCCGCCACCTTGCCGCGCAGTTCCGGCGGCACGAAGCCCCGGTTGACCAGGAGCGTGAACTTGCCCGTGTCGAGCGGCGTCAGCACCCAGTATCCGGGACCAAGCTGCGTGCTAGCCTGAACGAAACTGTCCGCACCGGCCCGGTAGCGGCCGCTTGCGACAACGCGGGTATAGACATCCCCGTCATCGATGCCGCACCAGGCCGTCGGCCCCGGAGCCGCGACAGGTGGAGCGTGCAGTCGCTGCTCCACCTGTGCGATCAACGCCAGCTTCCAGCTGCGGCGTTCCAGCTGCCAGATCCCCAGCGCCACCAGCGCTGCAAAGACCAGGGCAATCAGCGTGCCCAGCGCGAGCCGGGCGACACGCTGCTTCACATCGCTTCCATGGCCTCGGACGCCATCTCGGGCATCATGTTGAGGTTCATGTGGTACATGACCCAGAGCGATCCGGCGACCACGATGACGACGATGATGATCGTGAAGATCAGCGCCATCAGCGTCCAGCCGCTTTCAGACTTGGTGTTCATGTGCAGGAAGTAGATCATGTGAACGACGATCTGCACCATCGCCATCGCCGTCACGATGCCCGCGGTCACCCGCGGATCCGAGAAGGCGTTGGTCATGACGAGCGCGAACGGGATCGCCGTCAGCACGACCGACAGGAGAAAGCCGATCACATAGTCGCGGCGCGAGCCATGTGCTTCGCCGCTGGCGTGATGGGCCACGGGTTCCGCGCTCATCGCAGCACTCCCAACAGATAGACAAAGGTGAAGACGCCGATCCAGACGACGTCGAGGAAGTGCCAGAACAGCGACAGGCACTGGAGGCGACGCTGGTTGGCGGCGATCAGGCCACCACGCCTCACCTGCACCATCAGCACCACCAGCCAGATGATGCCGAAGGTGACGTGCAGACCGTGGGTACCGACAAGCGTGAAGAAGCCGGACAGGAACGCGCTGCGCCACGGCCCCGCACCCTCATGGATCAGGTGCGAGAACTCGTAGAGCTCGATACCCAGGAACGCGAGGCCGAACAGGCCGGTCGCGGCCAGCCAGCCAAGGGTCACGCCCTTGTTCTGCTCGCCGGCTGCGATCATCGCGAAGCCATAGGTGATCGACGACAGCAGCAGCATCGCGGTGTTCACCGCGACCAGCTTCAGGTCGAACAGCTCATGCGGTCCAGGACCACCGGCCAGGCTGCCGCTGTAGACGCCGTAGCAGGCGAACAGCATCGCGAAGATGAGGCAGTCGCTCATCAGGTACATCCAGAAGCCCAGCATGGTGCTGGACCCGGCGTCGTGATGATGCTCGTCGAGCTCGTAGAACATGGGCGCCTCGGCGCCGGGCGGAATCGTGGCCTCGGCCATCGTTATGCTGCTCCTGCCGCGGCGAGCTGACGCCCGTAGGCTTCCTCGGTGGCGGTTACTTCGGCGGCCGGGATGTAGAAGTCCCGGTCATAGTTGAAGCTGTGGATGATCGTCGCTGCGATCACGCCCAGCAGGCCCAGGGCTGCCAGCCACCACATGTACCAGATCAGGCCGAAGGCACAGATCGCGGAGAACGCGGCGATGATGAGGCCGGCACCCGTGTTCTTGGGCATGTGGATGTCGCGGTAGCCACCGGTCGGACGAACGGCCTGACGGTTCTTCATGTCGTACCAGGCGTCCAGGTCGTGGACGATCGGCGTGAACGCGAAGTTGTAGGCAGGCGGCGGCGACGAGGTCGCCCACTCCAGCGTGCGGCCACCCCACGGATCGCCCGTCAGGTCGCGCAGCTGGTCGCGGCGCAGGATGCTCACCCCGAACTGGATCAGCATGGCGAGGATGCCCACCGCGATCAGCGCGGCACCCAGCCCTGCGATGATGAACCAGATTTGGAGCGACGGATCATCGAACACGCGCAGGCGACGGGTAACGCCCATGAGGCCCAGGATGTAGATCGGCGCGAACGCGACCCAGAACCCGACGACCCAGCACCAGAAGCTCACCTTCCCCCAGAACGGGTCGAGGCGGAAGCCCATGGCCTTCGGCCACCAGTAGTTCACGCCTGCGAACAGGCCGAACAGCACGCCGCCGATGATCACGTTGTGGAAGTGCGCGACCAGGAACAGCGAGTTGTGGAGGACGAAGTCCGCCGGCGGCACCGCGAGGATGACGCCCGTCATGCCGCCGATCACGAAGGTCAGCATGAACGCGACCGTCCACATCATCGGCAATTCGAAGCGCACGCGCCCCTTGTACATGGTGAACAGCCAGTTGAAGATCTTCGCTCCCGTCGGGATCGAGATGATCATCGTCGTGATGCCGAAGAAGGAGTTCACGCTCGCGCCAGAGCCCATCGTGAAGAAGTGATGGAGCCAGACGAGGTACGACAGGATGGTGATGACGAGGGTCGCGTAGACCATCGACGTGTAGCCGAACAGGCGCTTGCTCGAGAAGGTGGAGGTCACCTCCGAGAAGATGCCGAACGCCGGCAGGATGAGGATGTACACCTCCGGGTGACCCCAGATCCAGATCATGTTCACGTACATCATCGGGTTGCCGCCCAGCGTGTTCGTGAAGAAGTTGGTTCCGGCGTAGCGGTCGAGCGACAGCAGCGCGAGCACCGCGGTCAGCACCGGGAAGGCGGCGACGATCAGCACGTTGGTCGCCAGCGACGTCCAGACGAACACCGGCATCTTCATCATGGTCATGCCCGGCGCGCGCATCTTCACGATGGTCGCGATCAGGTTGACGCCCGATAGCAAGGTACCGACACCCGCCACCTGCAAGGCCCAGATGTAGTAGTCGACACCGACGTCCGGCGAATAGTCGAGGCCCGAGAGCGGCGCCATCGCCAGCCAGCCGGTGCGGGCGAACTCGCCCACGAACAGGCTGACCATCACCAGCGCCGCACCGAACGCCGTCATCCAGAAGCTGAAGTTGTTCAGGAACGGGAACGACACGTCGCGGGCACCGATCTGCAACGGCACCACCAGGTTCATGAGGCCCGTGACGAACGGCATCGCCACAAAGAAGATCATGATCACGCCATGGGCGGTGAAGACCTGGTCGAAGTGGTGCGCGGGCAGATAGCCCTCGCTGCCGCCGAAGGCCATGGCCTGCTGCAGACGCATCATCACCGCGTCGGCGAAGCCGCGCAGGAACATGATCAGCGCCAGGATGATGTACATGATCCCGATGCGCTTGTGGTCGACCGTGGTGAACCACTCCTTCCAGAGATAGCCCCAAAGCCGGAAATAGGTGAGCGCCGCGACGGCCGCGAGGCCGCCCAGCATGACCGCCGCAAAGGTGACCAGCAGGATCGGCTCGTGGATCGGGAAGCTCTCGAGCGTCAGTCGCCCGAAGATTGTCTTGAGAATGCTGTCTGACATGGTTCGGCCTTTATGCGCGGTCGGCCGCGCTCGCACCCGGCACGCGGGGGCGGAGGAGCTGGGTCATATTGCGGTTCGCCTCGGATCCGGGATCCTGGGTGCCCTGGGCCGGGCCCGCCGGCTTCGACTGGTGATCGCCGCCGTGCTTTTCCTCGTTGCCCTTGAAGAGCGCGCCTTCCGGCTCACCCGGCATCGCGTGGCGGTTGTTCACGCCCGGCTGGCCGCCGTGCCCCATGTTGTGGGTATCGCACGGACGCTTGGGATCCGGGCACATCTGCACGATGCGTTCGAACAGGCCCTTGTCGACGCCGCCGAAGCGCATCACCGGCACCTTTTCGGACGGCTTCTCGAGCTTGAGATAGGTCGCCGCGTCGAGCGTGCCTTTGGCGGCCTTCGCCTCCGAGACCCAGCGCGCGAAGCCCGCGTCATCCACCGAGTGGGTGGTGAAGCGCATGTGGCTGTAGCCGGCGCCGCTGTAGTTCGAGGAGATGCCCGGGAACTGGCCGGGACGGTTCAGGACGGCGTGAAGCTTCGTCTCCATGCCCGGCATGGTGTAGATCATGCCCGCCATCGCCGGCACGTAGAACGCGTTCATCACGCTGGACGAGGTCAGGCGGAACTGGACCTGGCGGCCGACCGGCACCACCAGCTCGTTCACCGTTGCGATGCCCTGTTCCGGGTAGATGAACAGCCACTTCCAGTCGAGCGACACCACTTCGACTTCCAGCGGCCGCTCGTTCGCCTTCACCGCCTGAGTCGGCGAGAGGCGGCCCAGCGGGCGGTACGGATCGAGCAGATGCGTCGAAGTCCAGGTCAAGGCGCCGAGCGCGATGATGATCAGCAGCGGCGCCGACCAGATCACCAGCTCGAGCATGATCGAGTGATCCCAGTCCGGCTTGTACTCGGCGTCCTTGTTGCTCGCGCGATAGCGCCAGGCGAACAGGACGGTGAGCACCATCACCGGAACGATGATGAGCAGCATCAGACCGGTCGACCAGAGAATCAGGTCGCCTTGCTGACGCGCCACGTCACCAGAGGGGTTCAGCACCACCAGGTCGCACCCTCCCAGGAGTGCGGCAAGCGGCAAGCTCAGGCCGCATCGCGCGGCGAAGGAAGACGATAGGCGGGACATCATCGGCGCGCCTAGACCTCCGTTCGCACATGCGGAATAGGACAATTTGTCCTATCCCCGATCGGCGCCCCGGAGCCTATCGGGACGCCGAACGTTCGGAGAGTTGAATACGTAATGGCTCAGGCCCATGCCTCGTCCGCGCCCTTGGAGCGCGATGCCCGCGTCGTGAATTCCCGCGGCCATGATGACGTGCACCCGGGGGAGATCGCCGTCGGTGTGATCATCGGGCGCACTTCGGAATTCTTCGACTTTTTTGTCTATGCGATCGCGTCGGTGCTCGTGTTCCCCCGGTTCGTCTTCCCCTATCTGGAAGCGGTCCAGGCGACCCTCGCCTCCTTCGCGCTGTTCGCATTGGCCTTCATCGCGCGCCCGGTCGGCAGCCAGATCTTCATGGCGATCGACCGCCGTTATGGCCGCAGCGTCAAGCTGACGATCGCGCTCTTCCTGCTCGGCACGTCCACCGTGTCGGTGGCCTTCCTGCCCAGCTATGCGCAGGTCGGCGCCGCTTCGGCGGTTCTGCTGGCGATCTTCCGGATCGGCCAGGGGCTCGCGCTGGGAGGTAGCTGGGACGGCCTGGCATCGCTGCTCGCGCTTAACGCGCCGCCGCACAAGCGGGGTTGGTACGCGATGGTGCCGCAGCTCGGCGCTCCGATCGGCCTGATCGTGGCGAGCGCGCTGTTTGCCTTCTTCCTCGGCACGCTCGGGGGCGAGGACTTCCTGAGCTGGGGTTGGCGCTATCCGTTCTTCGTGGCGTTCGCGCTCAACGTCGTGGCGCTGTTCGCGCGCCTTCGCATGGTGGCGTCGCCGGAATATTCCGAGCTGTTCAAGTCGCGCGAACTCACCGCCTCGCCGGTGCCCGCGACGCTCAAGAACCAGTGGCGCAACATCATCATCGGTGCGTTCGCACCGCTGGCGAGCTTTGCGCTGTTCCACATGGTCACCGTATTCCCGCTCTCCTGGGTCGCGGTGTTCACGCAGCAGAGCGTCACCCGCTTCCTGGTGATCGAGATGGTCGGCGCCGTCTTCGGCGTGGTGGCGATCGTGTGCTCGGGCCTGCTTGCGGATCGCATCGGGCGTCGCTCGGTGCTCGGCTACACCGCTGCTGCAATCGCGATCTTCGCCTGCGTCGCACCGATGCTGCTGAATGGCGGCGAGGCGGGCGAGACGGCCTTCATGATCGTCGGCTTCATCCTGCTCGGCCTGTCGTTCGGCCAGTCGTCGGGTGCCGTGACCAGCAACTTCCCGAAGCGCGCGCGCTACACGGGTGCCGCGCTCACCTCGGACCTGGCCTGGCTGTTCGGTGCGGGCTTCGCTCCGTTCGCCGCGCTGTGGCTCGCGGAGACCTTCGGCCTGATCGCCGCCGGCGGCTATCTGCTGTCGGGTGCGGTCGCCACGTTGATCGCGCTGGGCCTCAACCGCGAACTGGCCCGTCGCCTCGACTGAGGCTGCGCTCCGGATCAAAGGAAAGGCGGCGGGGACCCGGTCCCCGCCGCCTTTTTCTTTGTCCGCTCCCGGCGATCAGGAGAACCCGACCACCGCGTGGGGCACATAGGGTGCTTCGAGCCGCTCGATCTCCTCGTCGCTCAGCACGAGATCAAGCGCGGCGATCGCGTCCTCCAGGTGAGCCGGCTTGGATGCACCGATGATCGGCGCACTCACCATCGGCTTTGCCAATACCCAGGCAAGCGCGACCTGTGCGGGCGGCACGCCCCTGCCCGCCGCCACCTCTGCCACCGCCTCGATGACCTTGCGATCCCCATCGGCGGTGTGCGCGTAGAGGCTCCTGCCGAACGCGTCGCTCTGCGTTCGCTCCGTCTCTGCGTTCCAGGGCCGCGTCAGCCGCCCGCGCGCAAGCGGGCTCCACGGGATGACGCCGATCCCCTCCGCCTCGCAGAGCGGCAGCATCTCGCGCTCTTCCTCGCGATAGAGCAGGTTTACGTGGTTCTGCATGGTCGCGAACCACGTCCAGCCATTCGCCTCGGCGACATGGAGCATGGTGGCGAACTGCCAGGCGTACATCGAGGAAGCGCCGATGTACCGGGCCTTGCCGGCCTTCACGACGTCGTGCAGCGCCTCCAGCGTCTCTTCGATTGGGGTGTCGGGATCGAACCGATGGATCTGGTACAGATCCACATAGTCGGTGCCGAGCCGGCGGAGCGAGGCGTCGATCTCCTGCAGGATGGCCTTGCGGCTAAGGCCGGCGCCATTCGGCCCCGCATGCATGCGACCGTGCACCTTCGTGGCGATCACCACCTCGTCGCGCCGCGTGAACTCCTTGAGCGCCCGCCCGACGATCTCCTCCGACGTGCCATCCGAATAGACATTGGCGGTGTCGAAGAAGTTGATCCCCGCCTCCACTGCCTGACGCAGCAGCGGCCGGCTGCGCTCCTCGTCCAGCGTCCATGGGTGGGTCCCACGATCGGGAACGCCATAGGTCATGCAGCCGAGGCACAGGCGCGACACGTCCAGACCGGTGCTGCCGAGCTTCCGATATTCCATGCTGATCTCCTCCAGACGCAAAACGGCCGGCACGGGAGGCTGATCCCGTACCGGCCGTGATTTGGACGATCGACGGGCCGCAGCCCGCCGCATGTTACTGGGCGGACACCTCACGAAGGCCGCCGCCCAGTGCCACATAGAGCGACACGCCGTTCTGGAGCTCTGCGGCGCGAAGCGCCAGCAGCTGCTGCTCGGCGGCGAACAGGTTGCGCTCCGCGTCCAGCACCTCGAGGTAGATCGAGATGCCGTTCTGGTACCGCAGCCGCGCCGTGCGGGCGAGGCTCCGCTGCGCGGCCACCGCGCGTGCCTGCGCGTCGATCTGCTCGGCGTAGCGCCGACGTGCGACCAGAGCGTCTGCGACTTCGCGGAACGCCTCCTGGACCGTACGCTGATAGGCCGCGACGAGTTCGTCCGCCTGTGCCCGCGTCAGCTGCAGATTGGCCTCGCGGCGTCCCCAGTCGAAGATGGGCAGGTTGAGCGCACCGCCGAAGGACCAGCTCTGCGAACTCCCGCTGAACAGGCCCCCGAGGTCCGGCGAGGCGAAGCCATAGTTGCCGGTCAGCGAGATGTTCGGGAAGAAGGCTGCCCGCGCTGCGCCGATGTCGGCATTCGCCGCACGCAGCTGCAGTTCCGCGCCCAGGATATCCGGCCGGTTGGCAAGGAGCGCAGAAGGCAGTCCGGGGTCGATCGCGCTGAACTGCGCGGACTGGCTGAGAGGACGCGCCTCCGGCAGCGGCCCCGTCAGCGGCCCGCCGATCAACACGGTCAGCAGGTTCTCCGACTGGGCGGTGGTCCGCCGCAACTCGGCGAGTTCCGCTTCCGCCTGGGTCACCAGCAAGGTTGACTGGTCGAAGTCCACCGAGGAGGTGACGCCCCGCTCCATGCGAATACGCGCGATGCGCAATCCCTCGCGGCGGGCTTCCAGCGTCCGTTCGGCAAGCGCGATGCGCTCCTCGCCCGCGCGAATCGACAGGTAGGTCGCCGCCACCTGGCTCACCAGCGACAGGCGGAACGAACGCTCCGCCTCGATCGTCGCCAGATAGCGCGCCCGTGCCGCTTCGCTGAGGTTGCGCACCCGGCCCCAGAAGTCGAGTTCGAACGAAGTGACCGCCACGCCGACGTTCAGCTGCGTGACCTCGATTGCGTCCGGCGACTCCGCCGCCTCGCCGCCGCCCCCCAGCGCGTCGCCGAACCCGAGCGAGTTGAGCGGGGTCCGGGTGCGGGTGCCGCTGGCCTGTAGCCCTAGCTCCGGCAAGCGCTGCGCGTCGGTGATGCGGTACTGCGCCCGCGCCTGCTCGATGCGCGCGACGGACTGTGCCAGGTCGCGGTTATTGGCGAGTGCCGCAGCGATATAGGACTCCAGCCGCGCATCGCCGAAGAACTCGCGCCAGCCGATCTCGGTCGCGAGGCGGCTCCCCGGGGCGGCCACCGCCTCCGGGAACGTCCCGGACACGGGTGCCACGGGCTGGCGGTACTGGGGTGCGAAGTTGCACCCCGCGAGCATGGTGGTCGCCGCAAGGGCGGTGACGAGCTTACGCATTCTGGGGCTCCCCGGCGCGGCCGTCGCGCTCCGCAAGGCGTCGGGCATCCTCCGCCTCCTCGCGCGCATCCATCGCCTCATAGTCGTGGTCGCGGGCAAGCCACTTCTTCGCCGCGATGTAGAACACCGGCGTGAAGAAGATGCCGAGCAGCGTGGCGGTGATCATGCCGCCCATCACGCCCGTACCCACCGCATGGCGGCTTGCCGCACCCGGACCGGTCGCGATCACCAGCGGGACCATGCCCAGGATGAAGGCAAGGCTGGTCATCAGGATCGGCCGCAGGCGCTGGCGTGCGGCCTCTATGGTCGCAGCCTCGGCAGTCTTGTCGCCCTGCTCGTCCTCGATCGCGAACTCGACGATCAGGATCGCGTTCTTTGCGGCGAGGCCGATGATCGTGATCAGGCCGACGTTGAAGTAGACGTCCGCCGACAGCCCGCGCAGCGAGGTGAAGACCACCGCGCCCAGCACGCCGAACGGCACCACCAGAAGCACCGCCAGCGGGATCGGCCAGCTGTTGTAGAGCGCGGCCAGCAGCAGGAAGACGACGACCATGGAGAGGCCGAGCAGAAGGCCGATCTGGCCGCCCGCCTGCTTCTCTTCATAGGCAGTGCCGGTCCACTCATAGGCCTGGCTGCCCTTCAGCACCTCGCCCGCGATCTTCTCCATCTCCTCGAGCGCGGTTCCGCTCGACTGGCCCGGAGCCGCCTGGCCCGAGATCGTCAGCGACGGATAGCCGTTGTAGCGTTCGAGCTGGGTCGGGCCCGAAGTCCAGCGCACGGTGGTGAAGGCGGAGAACGGCACCATGGTGCCGGTCGTCGCATTGCGGACGCGCAGGTTCAGCACATCCTCCGGCTTCATCCGCTGCGGAGCATCCGCCTGCAGATAGACGCGAAGTACGTTGCCGTCGCGGCTGAAGTCGTTGGCATAGGCCGAGCCGAAGCTGATCGCGAGGGTCGCGTTCACGTCCGCGATCGAGAGGCCAAGCGCACGCGCCTGTACCCGATCGATGTCGACGTAGAGCTGCGGCGCCTCACCCTGGCCTTCCGGCCGGACGCCGGCGAGCACCTTGCTCTGCATGGCGCGGCCGAGGATGGCGTCGCGTGCTGCAAGCAGGCCGGCACGATCGGTGCCGCTGCGGTCCTCGATCTTCATCGAGAAGCCCGTGGCGTTGCCGAGCGACTGGATCGGCGGCGGGTTCAGCGGGAATACCGTCGCCGATGCGATGCCCGACACGAAGCCGAACGTCTTGCCGATGATGGTGTCGACGCTGTTCTCCGCGCCCGGACGCTCTTCCCACGGGTGGAGATCGACGAACGACAACGCCGCCGACTGCCCCTGGCCGAAGAAGTTGAAGCCCACGATCGACACGATGTTTCGGACCTGCGGCTGCTCCTTCAGGAACGCCTCGGTCGTCCGCACCGCGGTTTCGGTCCGCTGCATCGTGGAACCGGGCGCCGCGTCATAGTTGACCATGAAGTAGCCCTGGTCCTCGTTCGGCAGGAAGCCGCCGGGCAGACGCATGAACATCAGGACGGTGATGACGAGCACGACCGCGAACACGGCGAGCCAGCGCACCGGACGCGACAGCATCGATCCGACACCACGACCGTAGCGATTGGTCGCGCGACCGAACCGGTTGTTGAACCAGTTGAAGAAGCGCTGCGGGATGCCCCGCCAACCCGGCTTCGGCTCGGGCGGGTGCTCACCCGGCAGATGCGCCTGATCCCGCTTCAGCAGCTGCCCGCAAAGAGCAGGCGTGAGCGTGAGCGCGAGCACGGCCGAGAAGAAGATCGACACTGCCAGCGTGACGGAGAACTGGCGATAGATGCCGCCGGTCGAACCGGGGAAGAACGCCATCGGGATGAACACCGCGATCAGCACCAGCGTGATGCCGATGATGGCGCCGCGGATCTGGCCCATCGCCTTCACGGTTGCGCGGCGGGGGCTGAGCCCCTCCTCGGCCATGATGCGCTCGACGTTCTCCACGACGACGATCGCGTCGTCGACGAGGATGCCGATCGCCACCACCATGCCGAACAGCGACAGCGTATTGATGGAGAAGCCGAAGAGGTAGAGCCCCAGGCACGCGCCCGCGAGCGCGATCGGGACCACGATCGCCGGGATCAGCGTCGCCCGCCAGTTCTGCAGGAACAGGAACATGACCAGGAACACCAGCACCATCGCCTCGACCAGCGTATGGATGACGCTGTCGATCGACGCGTTGATGAAGGGCGTGGTGTCGAACGGGACGCGCCACGTCATCTCGGGCGGGAAGTTCGCCTCCAGCTCCTGCATGCGGGTGCGCACGGCCTCTGCGGTGGCGACCGCATTGGCGCCTGCCGCGAGCTGCACGCCCATGCCGGCGATCTCGCTGCCGTTCAGGGTCGCCTTGAAGCCATAGCTCTCGGCGCCGAGCTCGACGCGCGCCACATCGCCCAGGCGGATGGTCGCACCGCTGGGATCGGAACGGACGATGATGTTCTGGAACTGCTCGGGATCGCTGAATCGGTTCTGCGTGACGATCTTCGCGTTGAACTCGGTCTCGCGCGTGATCGGCTGCTCACCCAGGCCACCGCCTGCGGTCTGGCTGTTCTGCTCCTGAACCGCCGCCAGCGCCTCGGCCGGCGAGATGCCGTAGCCGGCAAGCTTTTCCGGATCGAGCCAGATGCGCATCGCATATTGCGAGCCGAACAGCTGCACGTCGCCCACGCCCTCGACGCGGCGCAGTTCGTTGACGACGTTGTTCGCGGCGTAGTTGCCGAGCTCGACGACCGGCATCGTGCCGTTCTTCGAGGTGAGCGCGACCACCATCAGGAAGCCGGAGGTATTGTCGGTGATCTGAATGCCCAGGCGCCGCACGTCTTCGGGCAACCGCGGCTCGGCCCGGTTGAGACGATCCTGGACCTCGACGCGGGCGGTGTTCAGATCGGTGCCGCTCTGGAAGGTGAGCGTGATCTGCGCCGTGCCGTTCGAGCGGCTCGTCGAGTTCATGTAGAGGAACCCGTCGATGCCGTTCATCTCGCGCTCGATGACCGAAGTCACGTTGCGGTCGAGCGTCTCGGCGTCGGCACCATTATAGGTGAAGGCGAGGTTCAGCGCCGGCGGCGCCACCTGCGGATATTGCTCGATCGGAAGGCCGATCAGCCCGATCACGCCGGCCAGGGCGATGAACGCCGCGATGACCCACGCGAAAACGGGCTTGTAGACGAAAAAGCGGTCCATGGATCAGCGTCCCGATGCGGGGCCGTTGGCGGCACCCGGTTGCCCGGGCTGCCCCGACTGCGCGGCAGTGCCGCCCTGGCCCGGCTGCCCGGCGGCCCCACCCTGTCCGGCCGGCCCGGCGCGGCCAGGGGCGCCGGCTGCGGCGGGCTGCTCGCCCTGCACCCGCACCTTGCCGCCCGGCTGCACCTTCTGCCAGCCTTCGGTGATCACGCGGTCGCCCGCCTTCAGGCCCGAGCGGATGATCCAGTTGGCACCGCTCTGCCCGCCCAGCTGCACCTGGCGCGTGCTGACGCTTCCGTCCTGCGCGACGACGGAGACGCTCGCGTTGGTGCCGTTGATCTGCACGGCGCGCTGCGGCACCATGAAGCCGTTGACGGTGCCCGCCGACAGGCGGCCGCGCACGAACTGTCCCGGCAACAGGCGGCGATCCGGGTTCACAAAGCTTGCTCGCAGCACCTGGCTGCCGGTTGCGGGATCGACGCTCAGGTCGGCGAAGTTCAGCCGGCCGACCGGACCATATTCCTCACCGCTCTCCAGGATCAGCCGGACTTCCACGCCGGTGAGCGTCGGAAGCTTGAGTTCACCGTTGCGCGCGCGGGTAAGCAGCGTCTGCAGCTCGGTGCTCGACTGGGCGAAGACAGCGTAGACCGGGGTCAACTGCTCGATGGTCGTGAGCGGCGTCGCCTGGGTAGCGCTTGCAAGCGCACCCTCGGTCACCTGCGCCCGACCCACCCGGCCGCTGATCGGCGCCCGCACGGTGGCGTAGCTCAGCTCCAGCTCCGCACGCGTCAGCGCCGCGCGCGCATCGGCGACGCTCGCCTCCGCCTGGCGAAGCGTGGCCTGGGCGGCCTCGAACTCCTGCGCGCTCACCGCACGCTCGCTGATGAGCGGCCGGTAGCGTTCATATACCTGGCGGGCGTTTACGCGCGTCGCCTCTGCACGCTGCACTGCAGCGCGAGCCTGCTGCACCGCCGCGCGCTTGTCGCGCGGATCGATCAGGAACAGCGGCGTGCCTTCGCGCACGTCGGTTCCTTCCTGATAGAGACGGCGCTCGATGATGCCGTCGGTCCGCGCGCGGACTTCCGCCGAGCGCACCGCCTCGATGCGGCCGGGCAGCTCGATGATGTTAGGGACGCTCTGCGCCTGGATGGTCACCACCGACACGAGCGGCGGCGGGGGTGCAGGCGCTTGCTCCGCACCGCCGCCACAAGAGGCGAGCGCAAGCGCACCAGCGACGACGACCAGCGTCCGGCCGGGCCGGCCGAAGGAGGGGGCGATGATCACAAACGATTCTCCAAGAGGGCGAGCCCGTGCAGGCGCGGATTTCTGTACCGCTCCGATGCGACAAATCAACTGCGTCGTGCATTTTTTTGCGGACCAGTTTATAACGTTTTCCGGGAAGCGTGGAGCTACTGATTTGAAATGTGGTGAACGCCGGGGCGCCGGCCGTCCGACGCGCGAAGAAGCAGCTGCTATCAACGATCGTGTGCTCGACGGGGCCCGTACCGCTTTCTGCCGCCAGGGGATATCTGGGGCGTCGATGGATGAAATCGCAACCGCGGTCGGCGTCACCAAGCACACCATCTACCGCCGCTATCCCAGCAAGGCAGCCTTGCTCGAAGCCGTTGTGCAGCGCGACATCGCGCGCTTCGCAGGAGAGATGCAGGCCGATAGCGATCAGGCGGCGGCAGAGGTCGGTGACCCCGTGGAGGCGCTGAAACTCGCCACGCGACGTTTCTTCCAATGCTGCGTGACGCCGGAGGACGTCGCCTTCATCTCCTTCCTTCAGGCGGAGGGCGCCTTTTCGGAGGACATGCGCCGCAAGCTGACGGAATGGGAGCGCGTTGCGAACGCACCGCTGCGCGAGCGCATCGAGGATGCGCAGGCGGCCGGCTGCGTTCGCACGGGCGACCCCGCCAGGATCTGTGAGGTCCTGGTCGATCTGATCGACGGCGGCGCCCGGCGGTCCACCTCCACCGAAGGTACCAAAAGCCTTTCCGAAGATCGGTTCGAGGAGCGCTGGAGCATCTTCGCGCGCGCGATGCTCGAACGCTGTTGAGGCACCTTAGCCGGCGAGGTTACTTGGCGGTCTCGCCCTCCGTCTCCAGGCGTTCCGCATCGAGGATGCGCACCCGCTTGCGTCCGGCCGCGACGATGCCGGCACGCTCCCACCGGCTCACCAGCCGGCTGACGCTATGGAGCGTCGTGGCGGTCAGTTCGGCGAGGTCCTGACGCGAAAGCGCCACCTGCACCCCGCCCTCGCCCGGCGCCCCGTCCGCTGCGAGCCGAAGGAGCGCGCGCGCCACCCGCTGGGCGACCGGAAGCGTGGATACCTCATGAAGCCGCTGGAGCATCTCCTCGTTCCGCTCGGCGATCATCTGCAGGAAGTTGCTCGCAAGTTCAGGGTGCGCGGCGATGAGCTGGCGCATTTTATCGGCCGGCCAACTCAGCGCGCGAATGTCGGTCAGTGCCGTGACAGTCGCGGGATAGGGCATCTGGCGGAGCGCCGCGACGCAGCCCGGCATCGTCCCCGGCCCCAGCATGTGCACGGTCATGGCCGTGCCCCCGGTCGACGTCCGCCACACCCGCACCCGCCCCTCCGTCAGCAGCAGGAACTGATCGGGGTAGTCCTCCTCGTACATCAGGACCTGACCGGCCCGGTACGTCCGGGGGGTCGCAGCGCGACGCAGCGCGGCGTCCAGTTCTTCCGGAAGACCGTCAAACAAGCGGCAATGGGTCAACAATCCTGGCACGGTGATTCCGTTTCTCCGCGCGAGGAAGCGGCGCGCCCGTTACAAGCAGCTGCGAACCCCCGCGGCCTCCCCGACAGTCCAGCACCTAGAAACCCGCACGACATGCTTCTTTGACGCGCGTCAAACGGCGTTGTTTGACCGCCATCAAATCCCGTTCGTCTCGGTCGTGCCATGCGGAACCCGTGATTCCGGGCACCTGAGCTGTGCCGGGACTATGGGCGCAGGGAGGACGATGCGCATGCCGATCGGAGTAATCACCGGTACCTATGGGCTGTTGATCCTGGTGACGCTGGTGTCGGGGTATTTCGCATTCCTGCACGCAAACACGCTCGCGCGGGAATCGCAGACGCCCGACAACGACGTCGTCGCCGGTCGAAGTCGCCCGGTCGGCCGCCGCGGGCGGGCACGCCGTTCGATCCTGGCGGTGATCATCTTCCACCTGGCCTGGATTGGCCTGATGGTTCTGATCGGCCTGCACGTGAGCGGCACGCTTTCCACCCTGGTCAAGTCTCAGGACGTGACGGTGCAGCGGCCGTAGGCGCCCGCGCCGCAGGTCTTGACGGAAATCAATGTTGCAGGGGGCCGAGCAGCCGAGGGCCCCCGTTAGCTGGATCGGCTGCTCGAGCGAGGGGCTCATGGACAATATCATCACAAATGCCGGAGCCTGGTTGCTCCTGGCCATTCTGGCGCTGTTCGGCGCGGCGCTTGCCGCCGACGCGGGCTTCGCCGTCCACATGGGAATCATGGCGATCGCGGCGCTGGCTGCGTCGTTCCTCACCATCTCGAAGGGCGACTTCAACGCGCTCCCGGGTCGGCTTGCCGGTCCCGCGGCACTGCAGAGCCGCTATTACGACGACGTGATCCGCTGGGGCGTGATCGCGACCGTCTTCTGGGGCGTCGTCGGCTTCCTGGTCGGCGTCGTCATCGCCCTACAGCTCCCCTTCCCGGCCCTGAACCTCAATAACGAGTTCACGACCTTCGGGCGCCTGCGGCCGCTGCACACCTCGGCCGTGATCTTCGCGTTCGGCGGCAACGCGCTGCTCGCGACGAGCTTCTATGTCGTGCAGCGCACCTGCCGCGCGCGGCTGTTCGCACCCAAGCTCGCGAACTTCGTGTTCTGGGGCTACCAGCTGTTCATCGTCCTGGCGGCGACCGGCTATGTCCTCGGCATCACCGAGGGCAAGGAATATGCCGAGCCTGAATGGTACATCGACCTGTGGCTGACGATCGTCTGGGTCTGCTACCTCGCGGTCTTCGTCGGCACGATCGTGAAGCGGTCCGAACCCCACATCTATGTGGCCAACTGGTTCTACCTGTCCTTCATCATCACCATCGCGATGCTGCACATCGTCAACAACCTGTCGATGCCGGTGTCGCTGCTGGGCTCCAAGTCCTACGCCGCATTCGCGGGCGTGCAGGATGCGCTGACCCAATGGTGGTATGGCCACAACGCGGTCGGCTTCTTCCTGACCGCCGGCTTCCTCGGCATGATGTATTATTTCGTGCCCAAGCAGGCCGAGCGCCCGGTCTACAGCTACCGGTTGTCGATCATCCACTTCTGGTCGCTGATCTTCCTCTACATCTGGGCGGGTCCGCACCACCTCCACTATACCGCGCTGCCGGACTGGGCGCAGACGCTGGGCATGGTGTTCTCGGTGATGCTGTGGATGCCGAGCTGGGGCGGCATGATCAACGGGCTGATGACGCTCAACGGTGCCTGGGACAAGATCCGCACCGATCCGATCATCCGCATGATGGTCTTCGCGCTCGCCTTCTACGGCATGGCGACCTTCGAAGGCCCGATGATGTCGATCAAGTCGGTCAACTCGCTCAGCCACTATACCGAGTGGACGGTCGGCCACGTGCACTCCGGTGCGCTCGGTTGGAACGGCATGATCACCTTCTCGGCGATCTACTACATGGCGCCGCGCCTGTGGGGTCGTGAGCGGCTCTATTCGCTCCGGATGGTGAACTGGCACTTCTGGCTCGCGACGCTGGGGATCGTTCTCTACGCCTCCTCCATGTGGGTGGCGGGCATCACCCAGGGCCTGATGTGGCGCGAGTACGGCGAGGACGGCTACCTGGTCTACGCGTTCGCCGAAGTCGTCTCCGCGATGAAGCCCTACTACGTGATCCGCATGCTGGGCGGCCTGTTCTACCTCACCGGCGCGCTGGTGATGGCCTGGAACATCTTCAAGACGATCAAGGGCGACCTGCGCCAGGAGGCACCGATGACCGACGCCGCCTTTGATCCCGAGGCGGACCGCCCGGTCGTGCGGGTGCCCGCCGCCGGCGCCGCCCAGCCCGCTCCCGCCGAGTAAGGACAAGGACGATGGCTTCCAAGTTCCTCGATCACAAGAAGATCGAACGCAATGTCACCGTGCTGGGCGTCCTCGCCTTCCTGGCGGTGATCATCGGCGGCATCGTGGAGATCGCTCCGCTGTTCTGGATCGACTCCACGGTGGAGAAGGTGGAGGGGGTTCGACCCTACACCCCGCTCGAGCTGGCCGGTCGCAACATCTACATCCGCGAGGGCTGCTACAACTGCCACAGCCAGCAAATCCGCCCCTTCCGGGACGAGGTCGAGCGCTATGGCCACTACAGCCTCGCGGCTGAGAGCATGTACGACCACCCGTTCCAGTGGGGCTCCAAGCGCACCGGGCCGGACCTCGCGCGGGTCGGCGGTCGCTATTCGGATGAATGGCACGTCCAGCACCTCAAGGACCCGCGCTCCGTGGTGCCGGAGTCGATCATGCCGCCCTATGCCTTCATGGCCGCGCGCGACCTGGAGGCGGGCGACATGGCCAAGCACCTGACCGCCATGCGCCGGGTCGGCGTCCCCTACACGGACGAGGACATCCAGAAGGCGCAGCAGGACCTGCAGCTTCAGGCGCTTGCCGACGGCGACGCCGCGGACCTGGTCCGCCGCTATCCCAAGGCGCAGGCCCGCGATTTCGACGGGGATCCCAACCGGCTGACCGAGATGGATGCGCTGGTCGCCTATCTCCAGATGCTCGGCACCACCGTCGATTTCCGGTCGGCGGAGGCACAGGAGCAGCCCCGGTGACCTACACCGATCTGCGGCATTTCGCAGACAGCTACGGCCTGGTCTTCATGAGCGTGGTCTTCCTCGTGCTGGTCGGATGGACGTTCCGCCGCAACGCCGGGAAGCACCACGACCAGGCCGCCCACAGCATCTTCGAGGAAGAGGACCGCTCCGATGGTTGAGCGCAAGCGGATCGACGACAAGACCGGCACCAGCACGGTCGGCCACGAATGGGACGGCATCGAGGAACTCGACACGCCGATGCCACGCTGGTGGCTGATCACCTTCTTCGCCAGCATCGTGTTCGCCGCGGTGTATGTCGTCCTCTATCCGGCATGGCCGCTGGTCCACAGCGCCACCGCGGGCGTGCTCGGCTGGTCCAGCCGGGGCCAGCTAGCGAAGGAAGTGGCATCCGAGGGCAATCGCAAGGCACCGATCGAGCAGGCACTGGCCCGCATTCAGATCGAGCGCCTGCCGGAGAACAGCGAGCTGTTCCAGGCGGCCGTCGCCGGCGGCAGCGCAGCGTTCAAGGTCTATTGCGTCCAGTGCCATGGTGCAGGCGCCGCCGGCACCAAGGGCTATCCCAACTTGAACGACGACGACTGGCTCTGGGGTGGCGACCTGAAGACGATCCAGCAGACGTTGCTGAACGGCATCCGCCAGCCGGGCAACGATGCGACCCGCATGTCGGTGATGCCCGCCTTTGGCCGCGACGGCATCCTCCAGCCGGCAGAGGTTCAGGACGTGGTGAGCTATGTCCGCGTCATCTCCCGCCAGGAGAAGCCGAGCGAGGCCGCCCGCCGCGGCGCCACGCTGTTCGCGAACAACTGCGTCGCCTGCCACGGGCCGCAGGGCAAGGGCATGCGCGAGTTCGGTGCCCCGAACCTGACCGACGGCATCTGGCTGTACGGCGGTGATCGCGACACGCTGACGGAGACCGTCACCAACTCGCGCTATGGCGTGATGCCCGCCTGGGGTCATCGCCTCGACCCCGTCACCATGAAAATGCTCGCGGCCTATGTCCATTCGCTGGGCGGCGGCGAGGCGTTCGTACCCGAGACGCCGGCAGCCGTTGCGGCCGCCACGTCCAACCCGGAGGCGGCCACACCGGTCGCGCAACCCCGAAATGTCCAGCCCTGACGACCTGGCGGGCCCCAAGCAGAAGCTGTTCGAGGCCCGCACCAAGATCTTTCCCAAGGCAGTCGACGGCAGCTTCCGCCGGCTGAAGTGGGCGCTGATGGCCGTGACCCTGACCATCTACTATGTGACGCCGTGGCTGCGGTGGGATCGGGGCCCGTACGCCCCCGACCAGGCGGTGCTGGTGGACATCGCCCACCGCCGCTTCTTCATGTTCTCGATCGAGATCTGGCCGCACGAGTTCTACTATGTGGCCGGCCTGCTCATCATGGCCGGGATCGGCCTGTTCCTGGTGACCTCTGCCGTGGGGCGCGCCTGGTGCGGCTATGCCTGCCCGCAGACGGTGTGGACCGACCTGTTCGTCCATGTCGAACGCGCGATCGAAGGCGACCGCAACGCGCAGATCCGCCTGCAAAAGGCGCCCTGGGGTCCGGCCAAGATCGCCAAGCGCGTCACCAAGCACGGCATCTGGCTGCTGATCGCGGTTGCGACCGGGGGCGCCTGGATCTTCTACTTCGACGATGCGCCGACGCTGTTCGGGCAGGTCGTCCGCGGCCAGGCGCCGATCGCCGCCTATGCCACCATCGCGATCCTGACGGGCACCACCTATGTGCTGGGCGGGCTGATGCGCGAGCAGGTGTGCGTCTATATGTGCCCGTGGCCGCGCATCCAGGGTGCGATGCTCGACGAGAAGTCGCTGCTGGTCACCTACAAATACTGGCGGGGCGAGCCGCGCACCCATGGCCTGAAGCGCGCCGGCCCTGCCGCGCGCCGGCCGGAGGTGCAGGACCAGGGCGCCGAGCCGCAGGGCGGCATCCCGTCGCTGGTGGCGCTCGCCGCCAACCCGGAAAAGACGCCGCGGATCGGCGACTGCATCGACTGCAATGCCTGCGTGGCGGTGTGCCCGACCGGCATCGACATCCGCAACGGCAGCCAGATCGGCTGCATCACCTGCGGGCTGTGCATCGATGCGTGCGACCAGATCATGGCCAAGATCGGCCGACTGCCGCGGCTGATCGGCTACAGCACCATCGCCGACGAGACGATCGCGGGCGAAGGCGGCGAGCCGATGCATCCGCTGCGCCGCCTGCTGCGGCTGCGCACCATCCTCTACACGCTGGTGTGGGCAGGGATCGGCATGGGCATGTTGTTCGCGCTCGGCACCCGCACGCGCATCGACCTGTCGGTCAGCCAGACGCGCAACCCGCTCTACGTCCGCCTGTCGGACGGCAGCATCCGCAATACCTACACGATCAAGGTCCGCAACATGGAGAACCGCCCGCGCGAGGTAGCGATCAGCCTTTCGGGCCTGACGGGCGCCGCCATGTGGAACGACGCCGGCAGCCGCGAGACGGCGGGCTCGACCGTGCGGCTGAAGGTGCCCGCCGACCAGGTCGCGAGGACCCGCGTGTTCGTAGCCGCGCCCGCTCAAGGACCGACCCGCCAGGACGTGACCTTCACCGTCCGCGCCCTCGACCAGGAAGGCGGCCAGGACACCGACGAGAACTTCTTCGAGCGCCCGGAGACCGGACAATGATCAGCCCCCGCCCCGCTCCCGGCCGCCGCTTCACGGGCTGGCACATGCTGGCGATCCTGCTGGGCATGTTCGGCACGATCATCGCGGTGAACTTCGTCATGGCGCGCTTTGCAGTCGGCACGTTCGGGGGAACCGTGGTCGACAACAGCTATGTGGCGAGCCAGAAGTTCAACCGCTGGCTTGCCGAGGCACGCGCGCAGGAAGCGCTTGGCTGGAAGCTCCAGACGGTGGTCGACGAGGGCAGGATCGTGCGCATCACGACCAACTCCCCGATGGGGCCGCTGTACGCCGCCACGATCGACGCCGTGGCGACCCACCCGCTGGGCCGCGCCCCCGAGCAGAAGCTCCACTTCGTGAACGTCGGCGGCGGCGCCTTTGCCTCGCAACAGCCGCTGCCGGAAGGTCGCTGGCTGCTGCGGATCGAGGTACGCGAGGGCCGCGACACCGCCCGCTTCGACGACCAGGTCGGCGCATGAACGCCCCCGCCCCCGCGGTCGTCGCGGCCGAAGGCTGCGCCACCAGCCAGTTCAGCGTGCCGACGCTGCACTGCGCCGGCTGCATCGCCAAGCTGGAGGGCGGGCTGGCCGCCACGCCGGGGGTGATCGACGCGCGGGTCAACTTCACGGCCAAGCGGGTGCGGGTCACCCACCTTCCCGAGCTCGACACCGGCGCGGTGCGCGCGGCGATCGCCCGCATCGGCTTTCCCGCCGAGCCGTTCCTGGGCGAAGCGGACGGTGCCGCCAGCCGGGAGAGCCGCGAGCTGGTGAAGGCGCTGGCCGTCGCCGGCTTTGCCGCGATGAACGTCATGCTGCTGTCTGTGTCGGTCTGGTCTGGCGCGGAAGGAGCGACCCGGCAGTTGTTCCACTGGCTGTCGGCGATGATCGCTCTGCCGGCGGTCGCCTATGCCGGGCGCCCATTCTTCCGCAGCGCCTGGGCGGCGTTGCGCCATGGCCGCACCAACATGGACGTGCCGATCTCGATCGGCGTGGTGCTCGCCTGCGGGCTGAGCCTCTACGAGACCGCGACGGGCGGCCACGACGCGTACTTCGACGGCGCCGTCATGCTGCTGTTCTTCCTGCTGGCGGGGCGCTTCCTGGACAGCGTGATGCGGGCGCGGGCGCAGGACAGCGCGGGCGCGCTGCTGCGCCAGACGGCGCCCGGCGCGCAGGTGCTCGACAAGCAGAACGTGCCCCAGTGGCGCGCGGCCGAGGAGCTTGCCCCCAACATGCGGATGCTGGTGGCGGCGGGCGACCGGCTGGCGGCCGACGGCGTGGTGGAGAGCGGCACCAGCAGCGTCGACCGGTCGCTGATCACCGGCGAGAGCGTGCCGGAGACAGTGGCACCCGGCAGCAAGGTGCTCGCGGGCACGATCAACATGGACGGGCCGCTGATCGTGAAGGTGACCGCTGCGGGCGAGAACACCGCGATCGCCGACATCGCCCGGCTGATGGAGGCGGCGGGCGGCACCAAGTCGCGCTATGTCCGCATCGCCGACCGCGCGGCGCGGCTCTACGCGCCGGCGGTCCACAGCCTGGCGGCGCTGAGCTTCCTGGGCTGGATGCTGGCCGGGGCGGGCGTGCATCAGGCGGTGCTGATCGCGGTCGCCGTGCTGATCATCACCTGCCCGTGCGCGCTGGGGCTGGCGGTGCCGGTGGCGCAGGTGGTCGCGTCCGGCGCGTTGATGCGGGCGGGCGTGCTGATCAAGGACGGTTCGGCGCTGGAGCGGCTGGCGGAGGCCGACGTCGCGCTGTTCGACAAGACCGGCACATTGACCCTCGGCCGGCCGACCCCGTTCGGCACCTTGCCGCTCACCGCAGAGGAGAAGCCGGTCGCGCTCGCACTGGCGCGCGCCAGCCGCCACCCGCTGTCGCGGGCGCTGGCTACAGCGCTGGAGGCAGAGGGCATTCAGGCGGCGACGCTCGCGCACATGATCGAGCAGCCGGGCCTCGGCATCGAGGGACATGTCGATGGGGTGCGCGCACGGCTCGGCCGGGCGGACTGGGTCGGCGCGGAGCAGCCGGCGGGGGGCGCGGCGCTCAGCACCGGCTTCGTGCTGGGCAGCGCGCCCGCGCGGCTGCTGCGGTTCGAGGACGCCCTGCGACCCGATGCCGAGGCGGCAGTCGCGCGGCTGCGCAGCCAGGGGCTTGCGCCCGCCATCCTGTCCGGAGACCGGGCGCAGGCCGTGGCGGCGATCGGCCATCAGCTGGCGGTCGACGCGACGGCCGAGCTGTCGCCCGCCGACAAGTTCGCCGCGATCGAGCGGCTGTCGGCATCGGGGCGGCGCGTGCTGATGGTCGGCGACGGCCTCAACGACGGCCCGGCGCTGAAGGCGGCGCACGTGTCGATTGCGCCCTCCTCCGCCAGCGACGTGGGCCAGACCGCCGCGGACCTGCTGTTCCTGGGCGACCGGCTGATGCCGGTGCCGGTGGCGGTCGCCGCCGCGCGCCGCACCATGGCCGTGGTGCGGCAGAACTTCGCGCTGGCGATCGGCTATAACGTGCTCGCCGTGCCGCTCGCGATCGCGGGCTATGTGACGCCCCTGATCGCGGCGCTCGCCATGTCCGGTTCCTCGCTGATCGTGGTCGCCAATGCGCTGCGGCTGCGGAGTGCTGCCCGATGAACGGCCTGGCTCTGTTGATCCCCATCGCGCTGCTGCTGGGCCTGGCGGGCCTCGGCGCGTTCTTCTGGTCGGTGAAGTCTGGCCAGTTCGAGGACATGGACGGCGCGGCCATGCGGGTGCTGATCGATGACGAGGCCCCTGCCGAGGCTCCCGACGAGCGGTCGGATCGCGGAAGGTTAGGCTAAAGTTAGTCCAAGAACGCTTCCGTCGTCCTGTGCCGAAAGCGCGTTTTCGCGGCAGTGCGCGGCTTCTCCGGGCGGCATCACGCCGGCCCGGATTGCATCCTTCGCGCAGCTGATGGCGATCATGCTCCGGCAACGCTCCGACCTTCGGTTGAGGGGAGAGCAGCGTAGCGCGGCGTCGCTGCTGTAGGACAGAGGCGGCCTCGTCCCGGCGCGCCTGGAGCCTGGACCTCCGCCTTCAGATCGTGCGCTCTCTAACGGCATCGGGTGGAAAGCGGACGTCCGGCTTATCGGGCAGCCTCAAGCCTGCGCGGCGCGAGCACATCGCGCAGCCAGTCGCCGACCAGCGAAACGAGCCGGGGCGAACCGAGGTTCGCACCCAGGGCGGCGCTCTCTTCCGCGGTTCCGGTCGTGGCGCCTTCCTGGAACCAATGGCTCAGCCCGTCGAACACCACCACCTGGGCGCGCGGATTGCCGGCAAGCGCTGTGCGCGCGGCGGGCGCCTCCTGCGACGCGACGACCAGCGGATCCAGCGTGCCGAACACCGCCAGCACCGGCACCTGCAACGCGCGCAGATCGGACGCGGAGCGCAAGCGGTGCGCTCGGGCCACCTCTTCGGTATCGATCATCGCCAGCCCCGCTTCGCTTTCGACGCGTGTGAAACCCGACGCCTGCAGCCGGTCGACCAGCGTGGCGCGCAGCGGCGTCATCGCTGCGGCATCGCGGTTGTCGATCCGACCCTGGATCAGCGCAAGCGCGGCATCCACCGTCGGCTCGATCGAAGCCGCCGGCCGGTGTGCTGCAACCATCTGGTTGCGCAGCGCCTGGCGGAGGTAGGGCAGGCCGTCGCCGACGGAGCCCGCCAGCGTCACCACCGCGGCGATGGCCGGATCGGCCGCGGCCACGGCCGGCGCGATCACGCCGCCTTGGCTCTGCCCGACCAGCGCGACGCGGCGGCCGTCGAGCTCCGGCCGGCGGCGCATCGCGGCCACCGCCGCTGCGGCATCGGCAGTCAGCCGCTCGATGTCCTCGCGATACTCGCCGGTCGACTGGCCGATGCCGCGCTTGTCATATTCCAGTGTGGCGATGCCATCTGCGGCGAGTCGATTTACGATCTCGGGGAAGCCGCCGCGACCGTTGGGCCCGTGACCCTGGATCAGCGCGGCGATTGGCAACCGGCCGGAGCGCCCGACCGGCAGGTGCAGCGTTCCTGCGAGCGTCACGCCGGGTTCGGACGGGATCATCACGTCCGTGGCGATCGACCGCGGGCGGAAGGCGGCAAAGGCGCGAGTCACCCCGCCGCGGTCGGGTGCGCCGCGCTGAAACGCGACCGGGCCCAACGTCACGCTTCCCGCGGCGAGCCCGAGCGGGACGGACAGCGACTGGGTTCCGGCGGCGAAGGCGGAGGGCGCGGTGCCGCTGATCGTCACCTGCTGCCACCTGGGGGCAAACGTGACCTGCGCCTGGGCGAAGCGTGCGTAGCCGGGTGCTCCGCCCTGCATTCCGATCGTCACGGCCGTGGGGCGTTCCGCGCGTACCCAGAACACCGCACTCACCCGTTCTCCAGCGGAGAGCGCTCCCGGTATCGGAAGCGCAGCGCCGCTGGACCATGGCTCGCCGCCGCTCGTGCCACGCGGCTCGACCCGCACCGTGCCCTCTCCAGGCACGTCGGCATCGCGTGTCCGGGTATAGGCGGTGCCATAGACCTGCCATTCGGACGCGGACAGCACCTGCGCTTCCTGCGAACGCGCCGGCATCGGTGCGGAGAGCGCAACGATCGCCAGCGGCAGCGCCCAACGCAGTAGACCCTTCGAGCGTGTGCCGGTGTGTGCCATGCGCCTTCTCCCTGTTCGGTTACGATCAGTCCGTGAGCATGCGGTCCACGCACAGCCGCGCCTGCCAACGCGAACGCTTCGGGGCGTGACCTTCCGGCCCGCGACTGGGTGATCAGCGGGCAGCCTCCCTTGACGAGGAAGACCGTCATAGCAGGCATCGCGCGGCGCCGCTGCCCTTCCCGCGACGATCTCAAACGGGCAGCGTGCCTTGGCGCATTGCGCAGATTCGGGCAGCTTCACCGGATGCCGCAGCGCTTGAGTCTGACCACCCTTCTCGTCGACGAATATGACACTGCCCTGTCCTTCTTCGTCGGGAAGCTTGGCTTCGAGCTGCGTGAGGATTCCGAGCTGGCAGACGGAAAGCGGTGGGTCGTGGTCGCGCCGCGCGGTGCGCAGGGCGGACTGCTGCTGGCGCGCGCAATAGGCGACCGGCAACGGCAAGCGATCGGCAATCAGAGCGGTGGGCGGGTGTTCCTGTTTCTGGAGACCGATGACTTCGCCCGGGATCACCTCACCTACACACGGCGGGGCGTGCGTTTCGTCGAGGCGGCTCGCCACGAGCCATATGGCATCGTCGCCGTCTTCGAAGACCTTTACGGCAACCGATGGGATCTGATCCAACCTGCTTCCGTGAAGCGATAGTTCGCGGACTTGCCGGCTGGGGTTGGAAACGGAACAATCCCGCTGAACAGGTGGCAGCATCGCGGATCGGCCGCGAGGGCGTTCATCGCTCACCGCGGACGTTGTGTCCGGGCCGTGATCGTGCGTAGATGGCCGCACGGGCTTTTACCGCGGACGCCCGTTCAGACGGTTGTCGTCCAAGTCCGCTCCCGGATTCGCGCCCGCGCGACCAGGAGCCGATATGATGCACGCCCATTCGCCCCACCCTTCCGCCATCAGCCTTCCCCGGTTGTTCGCCAAGTTCCTGCGCTTCGGCATGCTGGCCTTTGGCGGGCCCGTCGCGCAGATCGCGATGATCCGGCAGGCGCTGGTGGAGGAGGAAGGCTGGATCCCCGGCAGCCGGTTCAATCGCCTGCTGGCGGTGATGCAGGTGCTGCCCGGGCCGGAAGCGCACGAGTTGTGCGTGCACATGGGCATGGTCGCGCGCGGGCGCATCGGCGGAGTGCTGGCGGGCCTGGGCTTCATGATGCCGGGCTTCCTCCTGATGCTGCTGTGCGCCTGGGCCTATGCCGCCTTCATTGCGGGCAATGCGCAGCTCGCGGGCGTGCTGCTGGGCGTGCAGGCAGCGGTGCTGGCGATCATCCTGCGGGCCGTGCACCGGATCGGCAGCCATATCCTGGTCGACCGGACCCTGGTGGGGCTGGCGATCCTCGGCCTCCTCGGCACGCTGGCGGGCATCCCCTTCTGGATCCTGCTGGCGGCGGCGGGGGCTGCCCATGCGTTTCTCAGGCGGCCGGTGGCGATCCTCGGCTCGGTGCTGCTGGTGGCGGTCGCGGCCTGGATCGGGATCCAGGCCCGCGGGGCGCCGGACGCCGTGGTCGCGCACGCGGCGGCCCCAGCCGGGGTTCTCGCCCTGTTCGTGGCGGGGCTCAAGGGCGGGCTTCTCACCTTCGGGGGCGCCTATACCGCCATCCCCTATGTGCGCGAGGATACGGTCGGCCGGGGCTGGCTGGCGGACGGCGCCTTCCTCGACGGGGTGGCGCTCGCAGGACTGTTGCCGGCGCCATTGGTGATCTTTGCGACCTTTGCCGGCTATCTCGCCGGGGGACTGGCGGGCGCGCTGGCGATCACGGCGGGGATGTTCCTGCCGGCCTTTGCCTTCTCGCTGCTCTTCTTCGAGCGGCTGGAGGCGCTGGTCGACAACCCGACCCTGCACCGCGTGCTCGACGGGGTGGCGGCGATGGTGGTCGGCATCATCGCGGCGACCTTCCTGGAACTCGGCGCCAGCACGCTGGAGCGAGCGCCGCGGCTGCTGCCGGTGGTGGCGATCTTCGTGGTTGCGGCGCTGGTCAGTTGGTGGCTGAAGGGGCGTTGGCTGCCGCTCGCGCTCGTGGGCTTTGGCGGCGCGGCGGGTTGGCTGGCGCTTTCCTGACGCCCTGCTGCCGCTTGCGCCGGGGGTTCGTCTTCCACTCCAGCGTCGTCGCACACGCAAAAACCCTGCCCCTCCGCCTCTCCGTCCTGCGCGGGCAGTCAGTTGAGGTGGAGGAACAGGGTCCCCTCGCTCTGGGCTGAGAGCCTTAGAAGCGGGTGCCGATGCCGATGCCGAACACCAGCGGATCGAGGCTGAGCTTGACGGTCTGGCGACCGGCCGCGGTGGTGTAGAGCTTGGCGGTGGTGTCGATGTCGATGTACTTCACGTCCAGGTTCAGGAAGACCTTGGGCGTGAGATCGATGTCGACGCCGGCCTGGGCGGCCCAGCCGAAGCTGTCGTCCATCTTGACCCGGGTCTCGCCGACCGCGTCCTCGAGCGAGCCCGACGCCTTCTCGTTCCAGAAGATCGTGTAGTTGACGCCGGCGCCGACATAGGGGCGCACGGTGCCGGTCGGGTTGAGGTGGTACTGGGCCGTCAGCGTCGGCGGGAGCACCCAGGTGCTGGCGAGCTTGCCGAGCGAGCCGGTGGTGCCGGTCTGGCCCGACGCCTTGTGCTTGGTGGTGGAGGCGATCAGTTCGAAGCCGATGTTGTCGGTCGCCATATAGGTGACGTCAACTTCGGGCATGAAGCTGTTGTTGACGCTGACCTTTTCACCCGGGAACGCCGGGAGCACGCTGCCCGACTCTTCGTTGGGCGCCACGACGATGCCGCGCAGGCGGACCAGGACATCGCCTGCCGCGACTCCGACGCGGCCGGTATCCTGGGCTGCCGCAGGCGTTGCCGCCACACCGGCTGCAAGAGCGGCGAGGATCGCGCCCTTCATCGTCTTGTTCATCCCCCGTCTCCTTCAAATTGGGTGAGGGCGGGATAGGAGCGGCCCCGCCCGCCAGCTTTGATCCAGCCCAAAGCCGTGTTTGCGCGCGGTCAACGTGGACAGGGAGGCCACGGCGCATGAAGGTAGCGCGATGCTGACCAGCGCCCCGCCCTTCACGCGTCTCGCCTGTGCGGCCCTTTCCGGGGCGAGCGCGCTGATGCTGGCAGTGCCCGCGGGTGCGCTGCCGAGCCGGGTGCTGGTGGTGGCGACGTGCCACGGCGGGCGCGTGTCGATCCCCATCGGGGAGGATCGGCAAGGGCCGGACAAGCAATGCCCCGGCGGGTGCCACGCGGCGTGTGCGCGCAAGCGTGGGGAAGACGACGCGGACTAAAGGCCCGGCTGCCCCGGTCGGCGGTGCCACGGTTCCAGGAACACGGAAACGCCGCTCCTGGACCGTGTAGCCACTCCCGCAGCCGCCGGTGGTATGGCCTGGCTAGGCGTGCACCATCTCTGCGCTGACGCGTAGCGGGAGGGGCGCACCGGCTTCGGCGCGGGCGAGACTGTCGAGGGTGGTGGCGGCGATGGCTTCGAGCGCCTCGTTGGTCAGAAACGCCTGGTGGCCGGTGACGAGGACGTTCGGAAAGGTCAGCAGGCGCTGGAAGACGTCGTCCTGGATGATCTCGTCGGACAGATCCTCGAAGAACAGGTCCGCCTCCTGCTCATAGACGTCCAGCGCGACGCCGCCGATCTTGCGGGACTTGAGGCCCTCGATCAGCGCAGAGGTGTCGATCAGGCCGCCGCGGCTGGTGTTCACGACGATCAGGCCGGGGCGCGCGGCCGCGATGGCAGCGGCGTCGACGATGTGGCGCGTCTCGGGCGTCAGCGGACAATGAAGGCTGACGATGTCGACCTGGCGCAGCAAGTCGGCCGGCTCGACATAGCGCACGCCGATCGCCTCCAGTTCGGGATCGGGCGTGACGTCGCTTGCCAGCACCTCGCAACCGAAGCCGAGGCGAAAGGCGCGCGCGACATACCCGCCGATGCGACCGGTGCCGATGACGCCCACCGTGCGGCCGTGGACGTTGCGGCCGATCAGCCCGTCGAGCGCGAAGTTATTCTCCCGCACGCGGGCCCAGGCGCGGTGGATCTTGCGATCGAGCGCCATCAGCAGCGCGACGGTGAACTCCGACACCGCATGCGGCGAATAGGCGGGCACGCGCACGACCGTGATGTCCAGCGCGTCGGCTGCGCGCAGATCGACATTGTTGAAGCCGGCGCACCGCAGCGCGATGGTGCGGATGCCCGTGTTCGCCAGCGCCTCCAGCACGGGCCGGTCGACCCGATCGTTGACGAAGACGCAGACCGCGTCGTGGCCCTCTGCAAGCACTGCCGTCTGCTCGTCCAGCCGCGCCTCGAAGAAGCTCAGCGCGTGACCGAACCGCGCATTGGCAGCCTCCAGGAACCGGCGGTCATAGCCCTTGGTACTGAACACCGCGACGCGCATGCTTGTCTCCCCTGTCAGATGCGAAGGCCGGCGGGATCGCCGAAGCAACCGGCCTGGTAATCCTGGATCGCCTGCACGATCTCCTCGCGCGTGTTCATCACGAACGGGCCGTGGGCGACGACCGGCTCGCCGATCGGGTCGGCGTGGCCGAAAAGAAGCAGCGCCCCGGCCTCGCTTGCGAGCGCGAGCGTGTCCCCGTCGTAGGCGAGTTCGGCGAGATGCCATTGCGGGAGCGGCTTGCCCGCGACGGCAACGTTTCCGCGCACGGCGTAGAGGAAGACGCTGCGGTCGGCGGGTGCCGGCAGGCGGACGTCGGCTCCGGGTGCGAGCGATACGACCGACATGAAGACGCCGGTGAGCGAGTCCACGGAGCCCTGCGTATCGGCGAAGCTGCCGGAGATGAGCCGCAGTTCGCTGCCGCTCCCGAGCGGCAACACCGGGATCGCATCCGCCTGCACGCCGGTGTAGCGCGGCTCGGTCATCTTGAGGCGGCCGGGCAGGTTCACCCAGAGCTGCAGGATCTCCATCGGGCCGCCGGTGCGCTTGAATGCGGGCGGGGAGAGTTCAGCGTGGATCAGGCCAGAGCCGGCCGTCATCCACTGCACGCCGCCGGCATCCACCACATAGGCGTGGCCGCCGGTGTCGTGGTGGGCGAGGCTTCCCTCCAGGATGAAGGTCACCGTCTCGAACCCGCGATGCGGGTGCGGGCCGAACGGCAGGCCGTGGTTGCCGGGCGCATAGGTCTGCGGACCGTGATGGTTGAGGAAGAGGAAGGGATCGACCTGCGGCAGGCTGGGTCCGGGCAGCGGACGGCGGGTGACGAGATCAGCGATGTCGTCGCGGTGCGCCGGGTGCGCGGCGATCAGGCTGCGGTCGCTCATGCGCCGAGCTCCAGCGCCATGTCCGGCCCGACGGGGACGATGCCGGTCGGGTTGATGGTGGTATGGCTCTGGTAATAGTGCCGCTTGATGTGATCGAAGTTGGTCGTCTCCGCCACGCCCGGCAGGTGGTAGAGGTCGCGCACGAAGCGGGAGAGCGCGGGATAGTCGGCGATCCGCCGCAGGTTGCACTTGAAGTGGCCGTGGTAAACCGGATCGAAACGAATGAGGGTGGTGAAGAGGCGGATGTCGGCCTCCGTCAGCGTGTCGCCGAACAGGTAGCGCCCCTGCCCCAGCCGCGCCTCCAGTGCGTCGAGGGCTGCGAACAGCGGGACGACGGCTTCCTCATAGGCGTCCTGGGTGGTGGCGAAGCCGGCGCGGTACACGCCGTTGTTCACGTCGTGGTAGATGCGCTCGTTGAGCGCGTCGATCTGCGCCCGTAGCGGTTCGGGGTAGAAGTCACCCTTGCGCGCGCCGACGCCGTCGAAGGCGCTGCCGAACATGCGCAGGATGTCGGCGGATTCGTTGCTGACGATGGTGGCGCGCTGTTTGTCCCACAGGACCGGCACGGTGACGCGTCCGCTGTAGTGCGGGTCGGCGGCGGTATAGACCTGGTGCAGATAGTCGGCGCCGTGGAGCGGATCACCGGTGACGCAGGGGCCGGCGGCGAAGGTCCAGCCGTTTTCCTGCATCAGCCAGTGCACGACCGAGACGGAGACGAGGTCTTCCAGCCCCTTCAGCCGGCGCGCGATCAGCGTGCGGTGCGCCCAGGGACAGGCGAGGCTGACATAGAGGTGGTAGCGGTCTGGCTCCGCGGCAAAGCCGCCCTCGCCCGTCGGACCGGCGGCACCGTCCGGCGTCACCCAGTTGCGGAACTGGCTCTTGGAGCGTTCGAAGCGCCCGCCCGTCTTGCTGGTGTCGTACCAGCGATCCTGCCAAACTCCGTCGACGAGCAGTCCCATGCGTTTCCTTCCTGGTTGCCCCGGCGGAACGCACGAGCCCGGCGAACGTCCCCGCGCGCCGGGCCGGTCGATCAGATGAACTCGATCTTGGACACCACGTAATAGCGGTCGCCGGCGGGAACCGAGACCTCGACCTCGTCGTCGACCTTGCGGCCGATGAGCGCGCGGCCGAGCGGCGAGTTGTACGAGATGCGGCCGGTCTTGGCGTCCGCCTCGGTCTGGCCGACGATCTGGTACTTCACCGGCTTGTCATCGTCGTCGAGCAGCGTGACGGTGGCGCCGAACACGATCTTGTCGCCCGACAGGTCGCGCGGGTCGATCACCTGCGCGCGGCTGAGCTTGTCCTCGATGTCGGAGATCGATGCCTCGACCTGGCCCTGGCGCTCCTTGGCAGCGTGGTATTCGGCGTTTTCCGAAAGATCGCCGTGCGCGCGCGCTTCCTCGATCGCGTCCACGATCTGCGGCCGTTCTTCTTTGAGACGCTTCAGGTCCTGGATGAGCTTTTCATAGCCCTCCTGGAGCATCGGCATCTTTTCGACGGTCGCCATCGTTGCGGTCCTTCGTTCACGTCCCCTGGCGCGAGCGGACCCGGATGGCCCGCCCGCACCTATCGTCTTGTTCTGGGGATCAGTTGTGCGGCCGCGAATAATAGGCCTGTAGCGGACGCACTTCAAGGGAGCGCCGCGAGAGGGCCTCGATCGCCTGCGCCGTGGCCACGCTCGCCGATGCCGTGGTGAAGTACGGCACCTTCTGCGCGACCGCAGACGCGCGGATGGACTCGGAGTCCCGCAGCGACTGCCAGCCTTCGGTGGTGTTGAAGATCAGCGCGATGTCGCCGTCGAGGATGCGATCGACGATGTGCGGCCGGCCCTGTGCCACCTTGTTGACGCGCTCGACCGGCACGCCGTGTTCGGCCAGATAGTCGGCGGTGCCGGCGGTGGCGACAATGGCGAAGCCCAGCTCCACCAGCAGCCGCGCGCCCGGCAGGATCACCGCCTTGTCGCTATCCTTGACCGACACGAACACCGTGCCCCCGGTCGGCAGGGTGATGCCGGCGCCAAGCTGCGACTTGGCGAAGGCGGTCGCGAAATCGCTATCGATTCCCATGACTTCGCCGGTGGACTTCATCTCCGGGCTGAGCACCGGATCGACACCCGGGAAGCGGCCCCAGGGGAACACGGCTTCCTTGACGGCGATGTGATCGATGTTGCGGTCGATCGGCGGCAGGTCGGCCAGCTTCTCGCCCGCCATCACCCGGCTGGCGATCTTGGCGACCGGAACGCCGATCGCCTTGGCCACGAACGGCACGGTGCGCGAGGCGCGCGGGTTCACCTCGATGAGGTAGACCTGCCCGTCCTTGACCGCGAACTGGATGTTCATCAGCCCCTTGACCGAGAGCGCCTTGGCGAGCGCCACCGTCTGACGCTCGATCTCGGCGATGAGTTCGGCCGACAGGCTGTAGGGCGGGATCGAGCATGCGCTGTCGCCGGAATGGACGCCGGCTTCCTCGATGTGCTGGAGCACGCCTGCGACCGTCACGTCGACACCGTCGCTGATCGCGTCGACGTCGACCTCGATCGCGTCGCGCAGATACTGGTCGATCAGCACGGGGCTGTCGCCGGAGACCTGCACGGCCGTCTGGATATAATCGTCGAGCTGGCGCTGGCTATCGACGATCTCCATCGCGCGGCCGCCGAGCACATAGCTGGGGCGCATCAGCACCGGGTAGCCGATGCGCTCGGCCACCGCGACGGCCTCGTCGCGGCTGCGGGCGATGCCGTTCGCCGGCTGGAGCAGGCCGAGCTTGGAGACGAGCGCGGCGAAGCGCTCGCGGTCCTCGGCCAGGTCGATCGCATCCGGGCTGGTGCCCAGGATCGGGATGCCCGCGTCCTCCAGCGCCTTGGCGAGGTTGAGCGGGGTCTGGCCGCCGAACTGGACGATGACGCCCAGCAAGGTGCCCTTCTGCTGCTCGACGTGCAGGATCTCCAGCACGTCCTCGGCCGTCAGCGGCTCGAAATAGAGGCGGTCGGAGGTGTCATAGTCGGTGCTCACCGTCTCCGGGTTGCAGTTGACCATGATCGTCTCATAGCCCGCGTCCGACAGCGCGAAGCAGGCGTGGCAGCAGCAATAATCGAATTCGATACCCTGGCCGATGCGGTTGGGACCGCCGCCCAGGATCACGACCTTGGTGCGCTCCGACGGCTGGCTCTCGTCCTCGGGCTCACCGAAGCTCGGCGCCTCATAGGTCGAGTACATGTACGGGGTCTTCGCCTCGAACTCGGCGGCGCAGGTGTCGATGCGCTTAAAGACCGGGCGGACGCCCAGTTTCAGGCGATGCTCGCGCACCTCCGCCTCGGTCACGCCGCCCGACATCGCCTTCACCACCTCGTGGATCAGTCCCGACCCTTGCGCGATGCCGCGCTGCATGCCGCGCAGGTGGACCGAGTCCAGCGCGAGCTTGGCCAGGCGCTTGTCGGAGAAGCCCATCGCCTTGAGGCGGCGCATGCCGGCCGTGTCGATCGGCAGGCCGTTGCGCTTCACCTCGTCCTCGGCAGCGATGATCTCGGCGATGCGCTCCAGGAACCAGGGGTCGTACTTGGCGATCGCATGGACCTCGGCGACGGTGAAGCCTTCGCGCAGCGCCTGCGCCGCGACCAGCAGCCGGTCCGGCGTGGCGACGGCGAGCGCCGCCTCGATCAGGTCGCGGCGGGCGCCGACCAGCCGCTCGACCTCGTTGAAGCCGCACAGACCGGTTTCGAGGCCACGCAGCGCCTTTTGCAGGCTCTCGTGGATGTTGCGGCCGATCGCCATCACCTCACCCACCGACTTCATCGCGGTGGAGAGCACGGCCTCCGAGCCCTTGAACTTCTCGAACGCGAAGCGCGGGATCTTGGTGACCACATAGTCGATGGTCGGCTCGAACGACGCCGGCGTCGCGCCGGTGATGTCGTTGGTGATCTCGTCCAGCGTGTAGCCGACCGCGAGCTTGGCCGCGACCTTGGCGATCGGGAAGCCGGTCGCCTTGGACGCGAGCGCCGAGGAGCGCGACACGCGCGGGTTCATTTCGATGACGATCAGGCGACCGTCCTTCGGGTTGACTGCGAACTGGACGTTGGAACCGCCTGTTTCGACGCCGATTTCCCGGAGTACCGCGATCGATGCATTGCGCATGATCTGGTATTCCTTGTCGGTCAGCGTCAGCGCCGGGGCGACCGTGATGGAGTCGCCGGTGTGGACGCCCATCGGATCGATGTTCTCGATCGAGCAGACGATGATGCAGTTGTCCGCACGGTCACGGACCACCTCCATCTCATACTCCTTCCAGCCGAGCAGCGACTCCTCGATCAGCACCTCGGTGGTGGGCGAGGCGTCGAGGCCGGCGCGGACGATCTTGAGGAACTCGTCCTTGTTGTAGGCGACGCCGCCGCCGGTGCCGCCGAGCGTGAAGCTGGGACGGATGATCGCGGGCAGGCCGACCTTGTCCAGACCCTCCAACGCCTCCGCCTCGGTATGCGCGATCGCCGAGCGCGCGCTTTCGAGGCCGATCTTGTCCATCGCGTCGCGGAACTTCAGCCGGTCCTCGGCCTTGTCGATCGCGTCGGCATCGGCGCCGATCATCTTCACGCCGAACTTGTCGAGCGTGCCGTCGCGGAACAGCGCGAGCGCGGTGTTGAGCGCGGTCTGACCGCCCATCGTCGGCAGCACCGCATCGGGGCGCTCCTTCTCGATGATCTTGGCGACCACGGCCGGGGTGATCGGCTCGACATAGGTCGCGTCGGCCAGCTCGGGATCGGTCATGATCGTCGCCGGGTTCGAATTGACCAGGACGATGCGGAAGCCCTCTTCCTTCAGCGCCTTGATCGCCTGCACGCCCGAATAGTCGAACTCACAGGCCTGGCCGATGACGATCGGCCCCGCGCCGATGACGAGGATGGAGGAGATGTCGGTGCGTTTTGGCATTAGAAGTGCTTAGTCCCGAGTTCGACGAGCTTTCGGAATGCAGCCTCGTCGAGGCGCAGCGTCTGCGAAAGCTTGTTGGGGTTCTCACGATCCGCTCGACCGTAGGTGTCGATCTGAATGAGCTTCTCGCCGTTGCATTCGATTAGACGAACCGTTGCCGGCACTTCCTCATGCGGACGAACTGTCGAAAGCTCACCAAGGTCAAAGTGCCGAACGGTTGCCATCAGGCGATCTCCGCTTTCGTGCGCAGCATGCCCACGAACCGCTCGAACAGATAAAAGCTGTCCTGCGGGCCCGGGCTGGCTTCGGGGTGGTACTGGACGCTGAAGGCGGGCTTGTCGGTGAGCTCCAGGCCGGCGTTGCTGCCGTCGAACAGCGAGACGTGGGTCTCGCGGACGTTGGCGGGCAGGCTGTCGCGCTCGACGGCGAAGCCGTGGTTCATCGAGGTGATCTCGACCGCGCCGTCCTCCAGCCGCTTGACCGGGTGGTTGGCGCCGCGGTGGCCCTGGAACATCTTGGTCGTGGTGGCGCCCACCGCCAGGCCGAGCAGCTGATGGCCCAGGCAGATGCCGAACAGCGGCTTGCCGGTGTCGAGTAGCTGGCGGATCACCGGCACGGCGTACTCGCCGGTCGCGGCCGGGTCGCCCGGGCCATTCGACAGGAAGATGCCATCCGGGTTCTGCGCCATCACCTCTTCGAAGGTGGCGGTGGCGGGCAGCACGGAGACGCGCGCGCCGGCCTGGACCAGGTTGCGGAAGATGTTGCGCTTCGAGCCATAGTCGATCGCGACGACGTGGGGGGCAGCGCTGGACTGTGCCGCCTGCGCCTGCGCCTCGTCGGCCGGGTTCTCGCTGGTGTCGTAGCCGGCGCCCAGGCGCCAGATGCCGCCCTGCCAGCCGTAATGCGTCTCGCAGCTGACGTCCTTGGCGAGGTCCATGCCCTCCAGCCCCGGCCAGCTGCGCGCCTTTTCAAGCAGCGCGTCGATGTCGAACTCGCCGGTGGGCGAATGGGCGATGACGCCGTTGGGGGCGCCGCCGACGCGGATGCGGCGGGTGAGCGCGCGCGTGTCGATGCCGGCCAGGCCGATGCGGCCGTGCTTGCGCATCCAGGCGATCAGCGGCTCGGACGAGCGGAAGTTGCTGGGTGCGGTCGGATCCTCGCGCACGATCATGCCGAGCGCGTGGGGGTCGTTCGCCTCGATGTCGTCGGGGTTGGCGCCGACGTTGCCGATGTGCGGGAAGGTGAAGGTGATGATCTGCCCGGCGAAGGACGGATCGGTCATGATCTCCTGGTACCCGGTCATCGCGGTGTGGAAGCAGACTTCACCGACGGCGTCGCCCTCGGCACCGAAGCCGCGGCCCCACAACACGTCCCCCGACGCCAGAACGAGTACGCCGGTGGCTCCTTCGGGCGCGGGCATGGGTTTGGCGTCGGCCACTCGGGCGATCCTCCTGAAAAAGGTTGTGCTGGCGATGTCGCTAAGCGCTGCCGGCTAAGGCCCACTGGCCCCCACGTCAATCTGTTAAAGAAGGCGAGTTCCGGCTACCCTCCCCGGCTTTCCGACGAACCGAGAGAACCGATGATTCGCGACACCATCAAGGCTGCGCTGGTTTCCGCCATGAAGGGCGGCGACAAGCAGACGACCGCCACGATCCGCCTGATCCAGTCCGCGATCAAGAACCGCGACATCGAGGTGCGGACCGGCGGCGCCCCCGCCGACGACGACGCGCTGGTGGTCGAGGTGTTGCAGAAGATGGTGAAGCAGCGCCGCGAATCGATCGCCATGTACGAGCAGGGCAACCGCCCGGAGCTCGCCGCGAACGAAGCCGCCGAGGTCGAGGTGATCGAACGCTTCCTCCCCGCCCAGATGGACGAGGCCGAGACCGCCGCGGCGATCGAGGCGATCAAGGCGGAGCTCGGCGCCACGGGCATGAAGGACATGGGCCGCGTCATGGCCGAGCTGAAGGCGCGTCACGCCGCCAATCTCGACATGAGCAAGGCGTCGGGCGCGGTGAAGGCGGCGCTGGCAGGCTGAGCCCGAGCGCGCCCCTGCCTGGCGGCGGGGGCGCCGGCGGCGCGTACCCATGAGCCTCTCCCCCCAGTTCCTCGACGAGCTGCGCGCCCGCACAATGCTGTCGGCGCTGATCGGCAAGACCGTGAAGCTCCAGCGTGCGGGGCGGGAGTGGCGCGCCTGCTGCCCGTTCCACAACGAGAAGACACCCAGCTTCTACGTCAACGACGACAAGGGCTTCTATCACTGCTTCGGCTGTTCGGCGCATGGCGATGCCATCCGCTGGATGACCGACCAGCGCGGGCTGCCTTTCATCGACGCCGTTAAGGAACTGGCGCAAGCCGTTGGTCTGGAAGTGCCGGCGCAGGACCGGCGCTCCGCGGAACGGGCCGAGCGTGCCAAGGGCCTCCACGATGCGATGGAGGAGGCCGCGCGCTGGTTCACCGAGCAGTTGCACGGGCTCGCCGGTGCCGAGGCGCGGGCGGCGCTGGAGCGGCGGGGCATTTCGGCGAGCACGGCGCGCAGCTTCGGGCTGGGCTACTCGCCCGACTCTCGGGGTAAGCTCAAGGAGGCGCTCGGCAGCTATGGCGACCCGATGCTGGTCGAGGCCGGGCTGCTGATCCAGGTCGAGGACAAGGCGCCCTATGATCGCTTCCGCGGCCGGCTGATGATCCCGATCCGCGACGTGCGCGGGCGCGTGATCGCGTTCGGCGGACGCGTGATCGGCGACGGCGAGCCGAAGTACCTCAATTCCCCCGAGACGCCGCTGTTCGACAAGGGGCGTACGCTCTTCAACCTCGACCGCGCGCAGGCCGCCGCCCGCAAGGCCGGCCGGGTGATCGCGGTCGAGGGCTATATGGACGTGATCGCCCTCGCCCAGGCTGGGTTCGGGGAGGCAGTGGCGCCGCTCGGCACCGCGATGACGGAGAGCCAGCTGGAACGGCTGTGGCGGATGGCGGACGTGCCGATCCTGTGCTTCGACGGCGATGCCGCGGGGCAGAAGGCGGCGATCCGCGCGGCGCATCGCGCGCTGCCGCTGCTGGGGCCGGGCCGCAGCCTCTCCTTCGTGACGCTGCCGCAGGGACAGGATCCCGACGACCTGGTCCGCAGCAAAGGACCGGGCGCGTTCGAAGCGCTGCTGCGCGAGCCCGAGCCGCTCGTCGAGCGGCTGTGGAAGCAGGAGCTTGCCGCAGAACCGCTCACGACGCCGGAGAACCGCGCGGGCCTGAAGCGCCGGCTGGGCGAGCTTGCCCGCACGATCGGCGACCCGATGGTGCGCGACGAGTATCTGTCGGAGTTCCGCAACCGCTGCGACGCGGCGTTCGCGCCGCCCGAGCGGACCCGGCAGTGGCAGGGCGGCGGCGGTGGTTCGTGGCAACGCGGCAACGGGGGACAGCAGCGCGGCGGCAACCGGCCGGGCCAGCGCGGCGGCTGGCGTCCGCCCGAGCCCCCGCCCTCCGACACCGCGCGCCAGATCGCGCAGGGGATCGACCCGGTGCTCGCCAAGGCCGTGGTCGCCGGGCTGATCCGACACCCCGCGCAGATCGCCCGGCACCTGGAGGTGCTGGGGTCGCTTCGCCTGGCCGACGGCGCGCTCGGGCGGTTATTCGAAGCGGTCGTCGATGTGGCACTTGCCGACCGGCAACTTGATAGCGGCGGAGTTCGTACCATATTGGCGAAGTCTGGTTTCAACGACATCGCAAACGAACTGCTGAGGGCGGATACCTTGCCCTTTTCGTTCACTCGTCATGACGGGGACGACGAAGCGCGCGCGGTGGCGGACCTGGACGAGGCGATCGCCGTTCTGGTGACGCGTCCCGCGGTGGATGCGGCATTGGCGGAGGCGACGGCAGCGTTGCAGGCCGGGCTCGATGAGACCGCATTCGAGCGTCAGGTGGCGCTGGTGCAGGAACAGGAAGCGCTCAAGGCGCGTCTTGCAAATCTGGTGCTGGCAGACGAAGACGATTAGAATCAGGCCGGATTTCAGTCCGGGTTTTTCGAGGGCAATTGATGGCGAAGGCGAACGGTGGCGGCGACGACACGATGGAGACGGGCGACGCGCCGCTGATCGATCTGAACGAGGGATCGATCAAGAAGCTGATCGCGCGCGCAAAGAAGCGCGGCTACATCACGGTCGATCAGCTCAACGAGATGCTGCCGCAGGACCAAATGTCCTCGGAGCAGATCGAGGACATCATGGCCGCGCTCAATGAAATGGGCGTGAACGTCGTCGAAAACGAGGAGGCCGGCGAGGAAGGCGAGACCGAGCAGGCCGCCGACGACGGCGACGAGGATTCGGGCGACCAGCAGGACGATTCCGCGCCTGCGTTCGAGGCGGCGAAGAAGAAGGAGACGGTCGATCGCACCGACGATCCCGTCCGCATGTACCTGCGCGAGATGGGCGCCGTCGAGCTGCTCAGCCGCGAGGGCGAGATCGCGATCGCCAAGCGCATCGAGGCCGGCCGGGACACGATGATCCTGGGGCTGTGCGAAAGCCCGATCACCTTCAACGCGATCATCGGCTGGTCCGAGGCGCTGAACGAAGGCACGATGCAGCTGCGCGAGATCCTGGATCTCGACGCGATGCTGTCGAAGGGTCCGTCCGCCGAGCAGGTCGAAGCCGCCGAAGACGACGAAGGCGACGAGATCAGCGAGAAGAGCACCGGCCCGACCTTCAAGGAAGAGGAAGAGCCGGAAGAGGAATCTTCGGAGGACGAGGATGGCGAGCGCCGCGGCCCGCGCAACTCCGACGACGAGGAGGAGGACAACACCCTGAGCCTCGCGCAGATGGAGGAGACGCTCAAGCCGCAGGCGCTGGAGAAGTTCGCCAACATCACCGCGATCTACGAGCAGTTCTCGCGCATGCAGGCGCGCCGGCTGGACGCCATGTCGTCGGGCGGCGAGCTGTCGGCCGCCGACGAGGCGACCTACCAGAAGCTGCGCGAGGACCTGACCGCGGAGGTCGAGAGCGTCCAGTTCCACCAGGCGAAGATCGAGTATCTCGTTGACCAGCTCTATGCGTTCAACCGGCGCCTGACGACGCTGGGCGGCCAGATGCTGCGCCTTGCCGAGCGCCACAAGGTGCCGCGCAAGTCGTTCCTGGAGCAGTATGTCGACCACGAGATGGACGAACAGTGGCTGACCTCGGTCGCGACGCTCGACAAGAAGTGGAAGGCGTTCGCCGAGAACGAAGCCGCCGCCGTCGATCGCATCCGCAGCGAGGTCGCCGAGATCTCGCAGCAGACGGGCATGGCGCTCACCGAGTTCCGCCGCATCGTGAACATGGTGCAGAAGGCGGAGCGCGAGGCGCGCATCGCCAAGAAGGAGATGGTCGAGGCGAACCTGCGCCTCGTGATCTCGATCGCCAAGAAGTACACGAACCGCGGCCTGCAGTTCCTGGACCTCATCCAGGAAGGCAACATCGGCCTGATGAAGGCGGTGGACAAGTTCGAGTATCGCCGCGGCTACAAGTTCTCGACCTATGCGACGTGGTGGATCCGCCAGGCGATCACCCGCTCGATCGCCGACCAGGCGCGGACCATCCGCATCCCGGTCCACATGATCGAGACGATCAACAAGCTGGTGCGGACCTCCCGCCAGTTCCTGCACGAGCAGGGCCGCGAACCGACGCCGGAGGAGATGGCCGAGCGCCTCTCCATGCCGCTGGAGAAGGTGCGCAAGGTGATGAAGATCGCCAAGGAGCCGATCTCCCTCGAAACGCCGATCGGCGACGAGGAAGACAGCCACCTGGGCGACTTCATCGAGGACAAGAACGCGATCATCCCGGTGGACGCCGCGATCCAGGCGAACCTGAAGGAAACGGTCACCCGCGTCCTCGCCTCGCTCACCCCGCGTGAGGAGCGCGTGCTGCGCATGCGCTTCGGCATCGGCATGAACACCGATCACACGCTGGAAGAGGTCGGGCAGCAGTTCTCGGTCACCCGCGAACGCATCCGCCAGATCGAGGCAAAGGCGCTCCGGAAGCTCAAGCATCCGAGCCGGTCTCGCAAGATGCGCAGCTTCCTCGACCAGTAAGCACCAGAAAGCCCCGGAAAGCAGCGCTTTTCGGGGTCTTTCTTTTGTGGTTCCCCGGCGCCACGTGCACGGTCTGTTTACGCCCTTCTGCTACGCGTCCGGGCACCAGCGGGTGTCATGGCGGCCCCGGGGCATGGAGGCGACGGAGGAGGCCGGTCCGTGGGTGGGGTGATCAGCGCGACGGCGCCGGACGCATGGTCCATGGTGTCGTCGCTGGCGAAGCGCGACGGCAGTGCCGGGCAGCCGCAGCTTGCGGCGCTCGCCCGCGACGCGTGCGACCCACGCGACGTCGCTGATGCCGCCCATCACCTCTGCATCCTTCACGGCCGGCAGCCCGGCGTCATCGAACATGCGGCGGTCCATAGTGACTTCGACTTTGCGCGCGACTGGCTGATCGAGGCGGCGGCGGGCTTCGCCCAGGAGCGCGGCCACCTGGTGGCGCTTGCCGCCGGGGCGGGGCCGATGCCGAGCACGCCGGGACAGGCCAATACCGAAGCCGCGATTGCGGCCCAGCGCCACGCGATCGACATGCTTTCGCAGTCCGAACGTCGTGGCTGTGCGCTGGGCGCTGCGATCGCGCTGGTGCTCGATTGGCCGGCGATCCGCACCGGCCTCGATGCGGCGGCGATCCGACAGGGGGCGGACCCGGTGCCGCTCACCCTGCCCGACTCGGCCGCGACTGCCGACTTGGTCGCCATGCTCGCTGCCAACCGGGCGACCGAGCGGGCGATGCTGTTCGGGATGGAGCAGCTGCTCGCCCAGCACCGCGGGCTCTGGGACCTGATGGAGGCACGATCGGAAGCCCGCGCCGGCTGAGCGCCCGTGCTTTTGCGATCTTCCCTGCGCCCGCGTTAACCGACAGGTTAGGAAGCCGGGCTACCACCGCCCTATGTTCGCTTCGATGCTCAGGGGCGCGCTCTGCCTCTCCCTTGCTGTCACCGCGACGCTGCCCGCCGGCGCGCGAACCCTGCTCGACTATACGGGCGAGTGCGTGCCCTTTGCCCGCAGCGCGTCGGGCGTGCAGATCTACGGCGATGCCTGGACCTGGTGGGACCAGGCGAAGGGCAAGTACGAGCGCGGCCACGTACCCAAGGTCGGCGCGGTACTGGCGATGGCGAAGTCCGAGCGGCTGCGGCTCGGCCATGTCGCGGTGGTCAGCCGCATCGTCGACAAGCGCGTGCTGATGGTGACCCACGCAAACTGGTCGCGGATCGGCGGCACGCGCGGACAGGTGGAGCAGGACGTGACGCTGTTCGACGTCTCCCCCGGCAACGACTGGACGCAGGTAAAGGTCTGGTACCGCGACAGCGAGGGACTGGGGGGCAGCATCTATCCCGCGCACGGCTTCATCTATGGGGACAAGCCGGTGGCGGAGCTGAGCGGGAAGAGCCCCGATTACGTAGGATCGCTGATCGACGCCTATGCGCGCTGACCCCTGCCCGCTAGCCTGATCTCGGGGGGTACCAATGGGGGTGTGGAAGCGGGACGAGCGCTGGGCGCTTGCGGCCGCCGCGGCAGCGATCGCCGCAGGGCTCGCGCTGCGCATCGCCGCGGGCACCGGCGCACTGTGGCTGGACGAGGCCTGGTCGGCGGTGTTCGCCCGCGACGCGGGAACGCCGCTCGGCATCCTCTGGCTGATCAACCATGACAACAACCACCACCTCAACACGCTGTGGATGCAAGTGGTGGGGTTCGATGCACCGCCGCTCCTCCAGCGCGGGCTAGCGATCGCGTCGGGCACGCTCACCATCGGCGTGGCGGCGGCGATCGGCTGGCGGCGCAGTCCCATGGGGGGCGCGATCACGGCCGGGCTGTTCGCGCTGTCGCCCGCGCTGGTCTGCTACGGTTCGGAAGCCCGAGGCTATGCGCCGATGCTGCTGGCGTTCGCGACGGCGGTGCTGCTGGTCGACCGCTGGCTCGCCGCCCCCGAACGGCCGCCGAAGGCAGCGAGCCTCGCGATCGCGCTGGGCCTGGGGCTGCTCGCTCAGGCGACGATCGTCTTCGGACTGGCGGCGCTGCTCGGCTGGGCGGTGATCGAGCGGCGGCGCGTCGTGGGCCCGGGCACCGTGGCGCGCGAGATGCTGCGCCTCTTCGGTCCTGCCCTGCTGACGATGGCGGGGATCGTCGCGCTGATGTGGCTTGCCGCGCACAGGAGCGCGACCGGCTTTGCCGTGGGCGGAGTGCAGCCGCACAGCTGGGCCGGCTGGGCGCATGCGCTGTCGCAGCTGCTGCACTATACGCTGGGGCTGCCGCCGCTGGTGGGCGCGGTCGTTCCCCTGATGCTGTTGCTCGCACCGCGGAGCCGGCTGCGCGACCTGGCGCTGTGGAGCGCGATCGCCTTTCCGCTGGTGCTGGCGCTGCTGGCGCTGCCCAACAGCATGATGCCGCGCTACTATCTGGTCGGCAGCGTCGGGCTGCTGCTGTGGCTGGGCGAGTGGCTGGCGCAGCTTGCCAAGCGCGGCGCCCGGGCACGGGCGGCGGTGGGCGTGGCGCTGGTTGCCGGGGCGATGGCGATGCTGGCGACCGACCGGCTGCTGATCGCGGACCAGCGTGGCGATCCCAGGCAGGCGATCGCCGCCATGGCCGCGCTTGCGCCCAAGGGGACGACCGTCGTGGTGCACCGCGATCGCGAGACGGCGGTGCTCGACGCGGCAGCGGCCGCGCGCGGCTATCCGCTGAAGGTGCAGGTCCCGCCCTGCCCGGCCGCGCCGTTCGTGCTGGTCGACCGGGACGGCGATCACCCCTTCCCGGCGCACGTGCGCGCGTGCGGCCACTCCTATGCCGTGGTGGCGGAACGCCGCGCCCTGGGTCTGTCCGGCCTTCACTGGCAGCTGCTGCGTCGGAGCGACTGATCCGCCCGCGACCGCGCCGAGGCGAGAGGCCGGCCGGTGTTGCGCAGGCGCAATAAATGCTACAGCCCCGCCCCATGGATTCCGGCTTCAGCACCGCGGGCGAACAGGCGCCAGACGTACAGGCATATGCGGGCGAGACGCGCCGCTCGTTCGAACCCGTGCAGGACGAGGCCGAAGCGGAAGCGCCCTCGGCGAAGCGCTGGCTGTTGCCGGCCGCCGTGCTGGTGCTCGCGCTCGGGTGGGTGATGCTGATGGTGTCGCTGGCGGGGCCCTGGCTGGGGAGCGGCCCCTTCCCCCCGCAGGTAGCGAGCTTCGTGGCCGCGCTGTGCGTACCGCCGATGCTGCTGGCGATCCTGTGGCTGGTCTTCCAGCGCAACAGCGCGGCGGAAGCGCGGCGGTTCGGCGACGTGGCGAGCGGCCTGCGCGAGGAGTCCGAGCGCCTGGAACAGTCGGTCGCGGCGCTCACCGAGCGGCTGGCGGCGAATCGCGCCGAACTGGCGGAACAGGCGAACACGCTGCTGGCGCTCGCCGGCAACGCCAGCGAGCGGCTGGCAGTGATCCGCAGCGGGATGGCGCAGGAGAGCGAGGCGCTGAAGCGCCACACCGACCTGCTGGGCGGCACCGCGCGCGAGGCCGAGCAGCGATTGCAGCGGCTGGTGCAGGCGCTGCCGGATGCCCGGACCGAGATCAGCGAGATCGCCGAGGCGGTAGAGCGCGCGGGCAAGGCGGCGACGCGCTCGGCAGGCGAGCTCGACACCCGGCTGGTGCAGCTGGGGGAGCATGGACGCGTCGCGGGTACCGAAGCGGGAGCAGCGAGCGAGCGGCTGGCGCAGCATCTCGCGCGGATCGAGGCAGCGGGCGACTTTGCCGGCGCACGGCTGGAAACGGTCGCGGGCAGCATGGTCGACATGATCGAGGCGGTGCTGGAGCGGACCGGCAGCGCGGTCGAGAACGCCCGCTCGGCACTTGCCGCCGAAGGGGACGCCGCGATCGAGCGGCTCCAGCGCGAGCATCTGGCGATCGAACGCACCGCGCGCGAGGGGGGCGAGGCGCTGGACGCGCGCATTGCCCGCATCGAGGAGGGACTGGCGCGGATTGGCGCGACCCTGGACGAGCGGCACCGCGAAGGCGATGCGCTGGTGCGTACCCTGGCCGAGGGCATCGACGACGTCGACGCGCGCTTTGCCACGCTGCATGCGACCGGCACCGAGCGCGCCCAGGCACTGGCGGCGGCGATCGACGCGCTGCGCAACCTGGTGGGCTCGACCACCGCGGCGATGCGCAATGGCGATGCGACCGCGCAGGAGGTGATCATCACGGCCGAGCGGCTGCTAACGGCGCTAGACGCATCGGCACGCGAGCTGGACGAGACGCTGCCGGCGGCGCTCGAGCGGCTGGACCAGCGGCTCGCCGTCACGCGGGGCGCCGTCGCTGGTACCACGCCGGAAGTGCGCGCGCTGGTGCAGGACGCAGAGGCGACGCAGCAGGCGGTGGAAAAGGTCGGCGCGCTGATCGAGGGCCAGCGCGTGGCGCTGAACGACGCGGCACGTACCATGGCCGAGACGTTGGACACGGGCCGCGAGCGCGTGGACGGGGTCCATGTCATCGTCGATGCGACGGTCGCGACCACCCGGCGCTTCGCCGAGGAGGCGGCACCCCAGCTGATCGAAGCGCTGGAACAGATCCGCGCGACCGCGACCGGCACTGCGGAGGACGCGCAGAACGCGTTCGACCGGATCGTGCCGACCGCGGCCAAGCGGCTCCAGTCCGAAAGCGCCGCCGCGCTTTCGCGCGCGATCGACCGGGCGGTCGTGCAGCAGGTCGCAGCCCTCGGCGAGGCTGCGACCAAGGCGGTCGAGACCGCGCACCGCGCCTCCGACCGGCTGGCGCAGCAGCTCGGCCAGATCGCGGAGACCAGCGCCGCCATGGAAGCACGCCTCGCCGAGCATGAGGCGGAGCGTGAGGCATCCGACACCGACACGCTGGCACGCCGGGTGTCGCTGCTGATCGAGGCGATGCATTCGGCCTCGATCGACATCACCCGGGCCTTCTCGCAGGAAGTGACCGACGCCGCCTGGGCCGCGTATCTGAAGGGCGACCGCGGCGTCTTTACTCGCCGGGCCGTCAAGCTGATCGACTCCGCCCAGGCGCGCGAGATCGCCCAATTCTATGACGAGGATGCGGGCTTCCGCGAGCAGGTGAACCGCTACATCCACGACTTCGAGGCGATGCTGCGCCAGATCCTGACGCTGCGTGACGGATCGCCGCTGGGCGTGACGCTGCTGTCGTCGGACATGGGCAAGCTCTACGTCGCGCTTGCGCAGGCGATCGAACGACTGCGCGGCTGAGCCGCTTCGCGGGAAGTTAGTCGAAAGTTAGTCCAAGAACCGTTCTCCCCGCATCCCCGGCGGACGGCGCCGGAAGGCCGCCGCCGGGACGTGTGCCCGGCGAGTCAGATCAGAGGCGGGCGCTGTAGGAAAGCCTCCGGCGGCAGGGTTGCCGCCTGGCCGCTGGCCGATATCGCGCCCGCGATGCAACTTCTGGGGCCGCCCACCGCTCTAGCCGGGTCTGCAAGTCAAAGCCGGCGGGGTGTTGCCGATGCCTTCTGCGGTGCTGCGTACCATTCTGGCCCCCCGCGCGACGATCTCGCCGGAAGCGCGCGAGCGCGGCTTGCGCTTCCTGCTGATCGACGCCGCCTTTGCGACCGCGATCGGCGCGCTCAACAGCGGCGTGGTGCTGCTGGCACTGGCGCTGCATATCGGGGCGAGCGAGATCGAGATCGGCGTGATCGCGGCCATCCCGCTCCTGACCCAGATGCTCCAGGCGCCGGCCGTGACCCTGGTGGAGCGGGTCCGGCGGCGGCGGCTGATCTCGGTCGCCTGCGTGTTCGGCGCGCGGCTGGCACTGCCGGTCTATGCGGCGGTTCCGCTGATCCCGGACCGGAACATCGCCGTCGGCGTGCTCGTCGCCGCAGCACTGCTCCACTACGGCCTGAACGCGGTGGGCGCCTGCAGCTGGAACAGCTGGATGCGCGACTTGCTGCCCGAAGAGCAGCTGGGGGCGTTCTTCGCGCGCCGCAACCTCTATGGAACGGTGGTGGGGGCGGTGGCGACGCTGCTGGCAGCGTTCGCGCTGCAACGCGCGGGGCGATCGGACGCGGGCGGCGACCGCGTCTATGTGGCGCTGTACCTGATCGGCTTTCTGTGCGGGCTGGCGAGCACCGCGGCGCTGGCGCGGGTGCCGGAGCCGTGGATGGGACGGCGGCGCGGGCGGCCATCGCTGCGAAGGCTGCTGCTGCGGCCACTGCGCGATCGCAACTTCCGCTCGGTGCTGCGCTACCTGGCCAGCTGGCAGTTCGCGGTGAACCTGGCGACGCCGTTCTTCACCGTCTATTTCGTGCGCGAGTTGGGCTTTTCGGTGGGCTTCGTCCTCACCCTGACGGTCGCGAGCCAGCTGGCCAATGCGGCGGTGGTGCGCGGCTGGGGGAGCCTGTCCGACCGGTTCACCAACAAGTCGGTGCTGACGGTCGCCTCCCCCCTCTACCTGCTGTGCGTCGCCGGGATGATCTTTGCCGACGACTTCACCGGCGAGCTGTCGCGACCGGCCTATCTGCTGGCGCTGCACCTGGTGATGGGCGCCGCCCAGGCCGGCGTCGGCCTCGCGGCCGGCAACATCGTCATCAAGCTGAGCCCGGCGGGCGCGGCCACCAGTTACATGGCGACGAACGCGCTGGTGGGCGCGCTGGCATCCGGCAGTGCGCCGATCGTCGGCGGCTGGCTGACCGAGTTCTTCGCGGCGCGCAAGCTGCACCTGTCGATCGACTGGACGAGCCCGAGCGGCACCGCCGAGCTGTTCGGCGTCGGCATCGCGCATTGGGAATTCTTCTTCCTGCTGTCGGCCGTCCTGGGGCTCTATGCGCTGCACCGGCTGTCAGTGGTGACGGAGTTGGGCTCCGTCGAGCGGCGCGAGGTGATCCAGCACATCGTCCAGTCCGCGCGCTACAATCTGCGCAACGCCTCCTCGGTCGCGGGCGTGCGCCAGGCGCTCGCCTTCCCCGCCGACGCGCTCATCAAGTCGCGGGAGGGAACGCGCTTCCTGGTCGAGGCGCTGTTCGAGCGCCACCGCGACACCCGCGCGCCGGAGGTGGCGCAGGAAGCGGTCGGCACCATGCTGGACGCAGCCTTCGAGCCGCCCGCCGACGACCTGTTCGACGCGCTGGTCCGCCAGCTCGACGCGCAGCCGGGGCGGGAGCCGCCTAGCGCCCGATAGCCGCCAGCACCGGATCGTGGCGGCCGTCGCGCTCGGCACGGGGAAGGTAGAGGCGGGGACGATAGGCTTCGCGCGGGAGGCCATCGACCGTGAAGAGCTGCTCGGTGCCGAGGTCGACTTTGGCCGCGGAGCCGTCGATCGTCTCGTTGCTCAGCGCGCCGAGCAGGTCGCCTAGATCGCTGCCCACGGTGGTGGCGCCGATCGCGTCGAAGCCGATCATCAGCCCCTCCCCCATGCTGCCCGTCCAGCGGCCGCCGGCGACATAAACCTTGCCGGCGTAGCGCGCGCCGAAGGGGGCGACGTATTCTGCGAACCGGCGCGGCGGCCCGAGTACCCGCGACTCAAAGGGGATGACGTGCACCTGATAGGGCCGCTCGTGATCGACGAAATGGCCGAGGATGCCGCGCGCGACGCTGGTGTTGCCGCCGCTAGGCGTGTTGCGCAGGTCGATCAGCAGCGTGGTGGTGTCGGCGAGGCTTGCCAGCGCCTGCGAGAATTGCGCGATCAATGCCTGATCGCCGAGCGAATTGTGGATGCGGAGGATACCGAGCGTGCCCTGCCGCTCTACGCTGAGCAGCGGGCCTTCTTGCACCCTCTTCGCCTGATCGGTGGTGGCGGCCAGGGCGACGCTGCGGCGGTGACGCCCGTCGACGAGCTCCAGCGTGCGGGGGCGCCGGCGAGTGCCGGCGAGCGCCATGTTGAAGGCGAAGTCGACCTGGGCCGGGGCGAGCGTCGCAAAGGGTCGGCCGGTGATGGCCTCGATCGCCTCGCGTGGTGACCGGCCGTCCAGGGCCCGCACGATCATGCCGGGCTTCAGGTCCTTGGCGAGCGCGTCGCTGTCGGCGCGCACTTCGACGATCCGGAACGCGGTGCCATCATAGCTCCCGAACAGGTCCGACGCGGTCGGAATGACGGCCCAGTCGTCCAGGTCGAGCGGGCCGACGACGAAATGCGGGTCGGCGAAGTTGTGCGCGACCAGCTGGAGCGTGTCGATGAAGGCCTTGTCGTCAGGGGCGCGGCGGGCCTGTTCGGAGAAGGTGGAGAGGATGGCGTTGCCGTCGATGCCGGGCCGGTCGAAATAGCCGTAGCGCTCCCGCAGCAGGGTTTCGAAGGACGTCCAGGCGGTCGTGGCGTCGAACGGCTTTGCCGGCGATTGTGCATGGGCCGCGGGGGCGGAGAGCAGCAGCAGGGCTGCCAGCGGAGCGGTCGCGCGGAGATGGGCCATCGGGCGATCATCCAACATGGGGCGGCGGAATGGCAAGCGCGGGCGGATCAGGCAGCGGTGAGGCGCGTCATCAGGATTTCGCGGCGGTGGCGGAAGCCCAGGCGTTCGTAGAGGGCGATCGCGGCCTGGTTGCTGGCATAGGCGTGGAGGAACGGCGTGTCGCCGCGATGCAGGATGCCCGTGGCGACGCGGCGCATCAGCGCGGCGGCGTAGCCGCGGCCGCGATGATCGGGGTGGGTGCAGACGCCGCTTACCTCCGTGAAGCCGTCGGGCTGCATGCGCTCGCCGGCCATGGCCACGAGGCGGCCGTCCTGGCGGATGCCGACGAAGCGGCCGAGCTGGTGGGTTTTTTCGAAGAACGGGCCGGGTTCGGTGAGGGTCGCGAGCGCGAGCATCTCGGGCGCGTCGGCGTCGCCGAGTGCGATGGGCGTGGCGTCGGGTGCGCTCGCGTCGGTGATGTGGGTTGCCACCATCTGGACGCCGAGGTCCTGGGACGCGACCGCGAGGCCGGGGATCGGTGGAGGCGCGTCCGGCTGGAGCAGTGCCACGTCGCCATGCTCGGTCACCAGCGCGGCAAGGTTGGCGAGGCTGCGCTCCGCATCGTCCGCGAGCGCGGCGAAGACGCCATAGGCGGGATGGTAGCGGCGGGCTGTGCCCTGGACCACAGCGAAGCGCGCGTGGCGGCCGTTGAGCGCGGAAAGGGCTGGAAGGTCGAGGGGGTGCGGTGCCGTCATGGGGCGGAGCTTAGTCGCAGTGGGGGTGCGTCGATAGCGCTGGTGGCGAGGGGGGCCGCGGATATCGGGCCGCGTCGCAACTGGGCCCCGGCCTTCGCCGGGGTACGGTTGAGCTTTGGGGTTGGGCGGTGGTTAGTTGCGGGGGTTCGGCTTTGGCCACACCCTGCCCCGTGATCGTACCCCGGCGGAGGCCGGGGTCCAGGTGGGGGCCGGTTGCGGCGAAATGTGCTGCAGCATTACCCCCCTTGCTCGCGTCACACCGTGCTCCTGCGCAGGCAGGAGCCCAGGGTTATGAAGCGCGCCGCTTGTGGCTCTGGGCTCCTGCCTTCGCAGGAGCACGGTTTCGGGCGGTACGCGGTGGTCCGATCCACGCGGGGCCGCCGCCATCCTCGACTAACCGAAGAAGTCGAGGTTCTCCGGGGTCAGCCAGCCATAGATGTAGTTGAGGTAGAAGGCCCCGAAGAGCACGAGCGAGACGATCGTGGTGCGGAGCGCGATCCTGCCCGGGGCGAATTGGGCAGGCGCGCTTTCGGCCTGGCCGGGGACGTGGGCGTGGCCCGCCTCCTCGGCCGTGCGCATGCCGAACGGCAGGACGAGGAATGCGCTGAGCACCCAGAACAGCAGGTAGATCGCCAATGCCGACTGCCAGCGCATGTCCCTCAGGCCTCGATCAGGAGGACGTCCACAATCGGCTTCTTGCCGGTCCAGCGGGTCGCGACGCGACGCACCGCCAGGCGAAGCTGCTCGCGCAGCTTCTCGCGGTCGCGACCGCCCTTGCGCACCGCGGCCTCGGCGGCGTCGGCGGCTTCCTCCAGGAAGGGATCGCGCTCGTCCTCGACCGGCACGCCCTGGGCGCGCACCACGGCGTTGCCGACAAGATTACCACGACGGTCGATCGCGACCGCGACCGACATCTGGCCATATTGCGAGATGCGGCGGCGCTCGTTGATGGTGTTGCCGTCCGCCGGCAGGATCACGTCGCCGTCGAGGGCCAAGCGGCCGACCACGGCATGGCCGATGCGGCGCGGATCGCCGGGCGCGAGGCGCAGGATATCGCCGTTCTGCTGGGTGATCGCATCCGGCACACCCTGCGCCAACGCGAAACGGGTGTGCTCGGCCAGGTGGCGCGCTTCGCCATGGACGGGGACGACGAGGTCCGGGCGGATCCACTTGTACATGGCGGCGAGTTCCGGACGCCCCGGGTGGCCGGAGACGTGGACGTGGGCCTGACGATCGGTGATCATCTCCACGCCCTTGGTCGCGAGCGCGTTCATGATGCGGCCGATCGCGACTTCGTTGCCGGGGATCTGCTTGGAGGAGAAGACGACGCGGTCGCCCTGCTCCAGGCTGATCTGGTGGCTGCCGTCGGCCACGCGGGCGAGGGCCGCGCGCGGTTCGCCCTGCCCGCCGGTGGCGATGATCAGCACCTCGTTGCGGGGCATCGACATGGCGGTATCGAAGTCGACGGTCGCCGGGAAGTCGGTGAGGTAGCCGGTGGCACGCGCGACGCGCAGGATGCGGTCGAGCGAGCGGCCGGCGACGCAGACGGCGCGGCCGGTTTCCTGTGCGACCTTGCCCAGCGTCGAGAGGCGTGCGGCGTTGGAGGCGAAGGTGGTGACCATGACGCGGCCGCGCGCGCTGGCGACCGTGTCGAGCAGCCCGGCATAGACGTCATCCTCGGAACCCGAGGCGGTGTCGTTGAGGACGTTGGTGGAATCGCAGACCAGCGCGAAGACGCCTTCGTCGCCGATCGCTTCCAGCTCCGCCGGGGTGGAGGCTGCGCCGACCAGGGTGGTCTTGTCCAGTTTCCAGTCGCCGGTGTGAAACACGCGGCCGTGCGGCGTGTCGATCAGGAGCGCGTTCGCCTCCGGGATCGAGTGGGCGAGCGGCACGAAGCGGAAGCCGAACGGGCCCGCACGGAAGCTGCCGGCGCGCTCGATCACCTTGAGCTCGACGGTGTCGGCGATGCCCTCTTCCTCGAGCTTGCCGCGGATCAGGCCGGCCGTGAACGGCGTGGCGTAGATCGGCACGTCGAGGTCGGCGGCGAGGTAGGGCAGCCCGCCGATGTGATCCTCATGCCCGTGGGTGATGACGATGCCGACGAGGTCGTCCAGGCGATCCTCGATGAACTGGAGGTCGGGCAGCATCACGTCGATGCCGGGATAGGCCGGATCGGCAAAGGTGATGCCGCAATCGACCATCACCCACTTGCCCTGGGTGCCGTACAGATTGACGTTCATGCCGATCTCGCCCGATCCGCCGAGCGCGACAAAAAGAAGTTCGTTTCCGGGAGTCACTGGGTTCTTTCTTCAGGTAACTCGCCGCCATCCCGCGACGAGGGGCCCGGCCGTGCCGGTACCACTTTGCAAAATCTCTTCAGGCTTTGGCGGCTATATGGGTTCTTGCCCACAGCATCGCCAGCCCTCGCAAGGTGAGGTCCGCCTCCACCACGTCGAACACCGGGGTGCGCTGTTCGAACAGGATGGCGAGGCCGCCGGTCGCGATCACCTTCACGGGGCGGCCGATCTCCTGCTTCAGGCGGGCGACCAGCCCCTCGATCATCGCGACATAGCCCCAATAGATGCCGATGTGCATCTGGCTGACGGTGTTGCGGCCGATCACGGTGGAATCCGCGGGCGCCTCGATCGCGATCCGGGGCAGCTTGGCGGCGGCGGTCACCAGCGCGTCGAGCGAGAGGTTGATGCCGGGGGCGATGATGCCGCCCTTGTAGGCACCGCGGAAGTCGACCACGTCGAAGGTGGTGGCGGTGCCGAAGTCGATGACGATCAGGTCGCCGGGATGCTCGGCATGGGCGGCGATGACGTTGAGCGCGCGGTCCGCGCCCAGGTTCTGCGGCTCGTCCACGTCGAGGGGGAAGCCCCAGGGGGCGGCGGGGCTGCCGGCGATCACCGGCTCCGTCCCGAAATATTTGCGGGCGAGCACCTGGAGGTTGTGGAGCGCGCGCGGGACTACGGTGCCGATCATCACCCCGTCCACGTCGGAGCGCTGGTGCCCCTCCAGCGCGAGCAACTGGCTAAGCCACACGGCGTATTCGTCGGCGGTCCGCCGGGGATCGGTCGCGATGCGCCAGCGCGCGTGGATGGTCTCGCCTTCCATCAGCGCGAACACGATGTTGGTGTTGCCGGCGTCGATCGCGAGCAGCATGGCGGCTTCTACCCTTTGGTTCGTGGCGGGCGCGCGGGCGATCAGGCCAGCAGCACGTCGCCTGCGTGCATGGCATGGCGCGTGCCATCGGCCAAGCGCAGCAGCAACGCTCCGTCGGAATCGAGCCCGTCGAACAGCCCGGTGACGCTGCCGCCGTCGGGCAGGCGCGCGGTGAGCGCGGTGCCGAGCGGATGGGCGCGATCGAGCCAGCGCTGGCGGACGGGCGCGAGCCCCTCCCCCCGCCAGCGGCCGAGCCAGCGCGCGAAGCCTTCCGCCAGCGTCTCCAGGAAGGCGTCGGGTGCGACCTGGGCGCCCTGGGCGGCGAGGCTGGTGGTGGCGCGGTCGGCAAGATCGGGATGGTGGGCGAGATTGACGCCGATGCCGATCACGACGATGTCCCCTGCCCGTTCCAGCAGCATGCCCGAAAGCTTGGCGCCGTCGACCAGCAGGTCGTTGGGCCATTTGAGCGCGAGCCCCCCCGCTTGCGGAAGGTAGACGCGCACCGCCTCATCCAGCGCGACGGCTGCCACGAAGGCGAGCGTGGATGCCGGGGGATCGGTGGGGCGCAGGCACACGACCGTGCTGGCGTAGCAATTGCCGGGAGGCGACACCCAAGGGCGGCCGAGGCGGCCGCGGCCGGCGGTCTGGCGCTCGGCACGCAGCCACAGGCCTTCGGATGCGAGACCGGCCCCAGCCAACGCCAACAGGTCGGCGTTGGTGGAGCCGGTCTCCGCAACGACGCGGATGGTCGTCAGAACAGCGACCGTGCCGCCGTCATGGTCCAGGCGCCGAGCGGGGCGAGCAGGAACCAGCCCACCGGCGAGATGAACACGGCGCTCGCCGCGAGCAGGCCGCCCTCGAAGCGATCGGTGCGGACGGCAACGCCCTCTGCCGGTGCGTCGAAGTAGAGCGTCTTGACGATGCGGAGGTAGTAATAAGCGCCCGGCACCGAGCCGATCACCGCAACCACCGCCAGCACGAACAGGTCGGCCTGCACCGCGGCGTTGAACACCTCCAGCTTGGCATTGAAGCCGAGCAGCGGCGGGATGCCTGCGAGCGAGAACATCATGATCGCGAGCGCAGCGGCGAGGCCCGGATGCGAGCGCGACAGGCCGGCGAAGCCCGCAATGGTCTCGATCGGACGACCCGCCACGTCGCGCATCTGCAGCACCACCAGGAAGGAGCCGAGCGTCATGACGATGTAGATCGCCATGTAGAACAGCACCGAGGCGACGCCCTCCGGCGTACCGGCAGCGAGGCCGACGAGCGCGAAGCCGACGTTGTTGATCGACGAATAGGCGAGCAGGCGCTTGATGTTGGTCTGGCCGATCGCCGCGACCGCACCGAGCACGATCGACGCGAGCGAGGCGAAGATCACGATCTGGCGCCAGTCGGCGGTCGCCGGGCCCATCGCCTCGACCGCGACACGCATGCCGAGGCCGATGGCCGCCACCTTGGGCGCCGAGGCGAAGAAGGCGGTGACCGGGGTCGGTGCGCCCTCGTACACGTCCGGGGTCCACATGTGGAACGGCACGGCCGACATCTTGAACGCGATGCCCGCGAACACGAACACCAGGCCGAACAGCAGGCCGAGCGAACGATCGCCGCCGACGTCCCCGGCGTAGGCCTGGGCAATGTCGACGAACAGGGTCGTGCCGCTGAAGCCGTACACCAGGCTGATGCCGTAGAGCAGGATGCCCGAGGCAAGCGCGCCGAGGACGAAGTACTTCAGGCCCGCTTCGGCCGAGCGCGTGTCGCGGCGCATGAAGCTGGCCAGGACGTACGCCGCAAGGCTCTGCAGCTCGAGACCGACGTAGAGCAGCAGCATGTCGCCCGCCGACACCATCATGCCCATGCCGGTGCACGAGAGCAGGATGAGGATCGGATATTCGGGCTTCAGGTTATCGCCGGCCGTTTGCGCGAAGAAGCGCGGAGCGACCATGATCGCGATCGCCGAGGCGGCGTAGATCAGCACCTTCGCGTACGCCGCGAAGGCGTCGGCACGGTACATGCCGCCGAACGCCGTCGTCCCCGACGAGGCCGGGCCGATGAGGGCGATGCCCGCGCCCACCAGGACGAAGACGGAGGCGATGCTGACCGCGCGGGTCGAGCGCTGCCCGCCCCAGGCGGCGACGAGCATCAGCACGATCGCGCCGGCCGCGAGCACGAGCTCCGGCAGGGTGGTCGCGAGTTGGGATGCGTAGCTCATCAGTGCGCCTCGGAGTGTGCAGGGGCGCCGTGCGCCGCTTCGCCGCCGTGCTCAGCCGCCGCGGCCGCAGCCGCTTCGGGGTTGCCGGGGGTGGGTCGGGAATCGCTGGCCGGGGTCGCACGTTCGATGCGGGCCAGCAGCGTGGTGACGTCGTTGCGCATCGGCGCCATGAAGCTTTCCGGATAGACACCCATCCAGAGCGCCACGGCCGCGACCGGTGCCAGCAGCGCGATCTCGCGCACCGACAGGTCCGGCATCGCCCGCACGTCTTCCTTGTCGAGCGGGCCATAGGCGACCCGGCGATAGAGGTAGAGCATGTAGGCAGCGCCCAGGATGATGCTGGTGGTGCAGATCAGCGCCGCCCAGGTCGACACCTGGTAGAGGCCGGCGAGGCTGAGGAACTCGGCGACGAAGCCGCTGGTCCCCGGCAGGCCGATCGACGCCATGGTGAAGAACAGGAAGAACACGGCGTAGCGCGGCATGTTTTCCGCCAGACCGCCGTAGCGGGCGATCTCACGGGTGTGCAGGCGGTCGTAGATGACGCCCACGCACAGGAACAGCGCGCCCGACACCAGGCCGTGGCTGAGCATCATGATCATCGCGCCTTCGATGCCCTGCCGGTTGAAGGCGAACAGGCCGATGGTCACGATCGCCATGTGCGCGACCGACGAATAGGCGATCAGCTTCTTCATGTCCGACTGCACCAGCGCGACCAGCGAGGTGTAGACCACCGCGATGGCCGAGAGCAGGAACACCAGCCAGGCGAGATCGCCCGAGGCGTCCGGGAACATCGGCAGCGAGAAGCGCAGGAAGCCGTAGCCGCCAAGCTTCAGCAGCACGCCCGCCAGGATGACCGAGCCCGCGGTCGGCGCCTGCACGTGCGCGTCCGGAAGCCAGGTGTGGACCGGCCACATCGGCATCTTGACCGCGAACGATGCGAAGAACGCCAGCCACAGCCAGGTCTGGACCTGCGGCGGGAAGTCGTACGCCATCAGCGTTGGGATGTCGGTCGTGCCGGCAACCGAACGCATGTAGATCATCGCGATCAGCATCAGCACCGAGCCGAGCAGCGTGTACAGGAAGAACTTGTACGACGCGTAGATGCGGTTCGCCCCGCCCCAGATGCCGATGATGAGGTACATCGGGATCAGGCCACCTTCGAAGAAGATGTAGAACAGCAGCAGGTCCTGCGCCGCGAAGGTGCCGATCATCAGCACCTCGGTAAGGCAGAAGGCGGCCATGTATTCCGGCACGCGATCCGTCACCGACTTCCAGCTGGCGCCGATGCAGATCGGCATCAGGAAGACGCTGAGCATGATCAGCAGCAGCGAGAAGCCGTCGATGCCGAGCGCCCAGTTAAAGCCGCCGACGTTGATCGGGCCTTCCACGAACTGCCACTGGGCGCCGCCGACGTCGAACGACGCCCACAGCAGGATGCCCAGCGCAAAGTCGATCAGGGTGGCGAGGAGCGCGATCCAGCGCGCCGCCTCCGCCTTGACGAACAGGCAGGCGATGGCCGCGATCGCGGGGACCGCCAGCATCACCGACAGGATCGGGAACTCCATCACTTCGCGAACCCCCGAACCACGATCGTTACATAGCCGGCCATTGCCGGACCCCCCATTGCTTGTTCGGCCATCCCGGTGCCGCGCACGGCCGGTGCGCTCGCGCCGCCGATCACGACGCGATCGCCCAGGTGACCGCCGCCGTCAGGCCGATCAGCATGACGAAGGCATAGGTGTAGAGATAGCCGGTCTGCATCTTCACCGCGACGCGGCTGCCCAATGCCACCACCGCGGCCGAGCCGTTGGGCCCGAACCGGTCGATGGTGCCCTCGTCGCCGCGCTTCCAGAAGAAGCGGCCGAGCGCGAACGCCGGGCGGACGAAGATGAGGTTGTACAGCTCGTCGAAGTACCACTTGCGCAGCAGGAACTGGTGCAGCGGACGCAGGGCGGTTGCCGTGCGGCGCGACGTTCCGGGCTTGAGCACATAGGTGACCAGCGCCGCCACGAAGCCGAGGATCATGACGATCGTCGCCGCCAGCTTCACCAGCATCGGCACCTCGTGCATCGCGTGCATCAGATGCTCGTTGAAGAACAGGCTGCCGCCCCAGAAGCGCGCGCCCTCCTCTGCCCCGATGAACCACGGGTTGAACACGAAGCCTGCGGCCACCGCGCCCACCGTCAGCACGATCAGCGGCACCAGCATCGGCAGCGGGCTTTCGTGCGGGTGATAGCCGCCGGTGCCGGCCGGAATCTGGTCCGCGTGCGCCGCAAGGGTCGAAGGCGCATGGCCTGCATCCTCGGCATCCGCGTGCACTTCCTGGCCGTGCGAGTCCGCGGCGGCATGGGCATGGGCGTGGTCGTCGTGACCGTGCGCGTCATGGCCATGGCCGTGGGCGTCGTGGAGCGCATGCTGGATGTGCTCCGACGCGGCCCAGCGGGGCGTGCCGAAGAAGGTCAGGAAGATCAGGCGCCACGAATAGAAGCTGGTCAGCAGCGCGGCGAAGGTCCCGACATAGAACGCCAGCGTACCGGTGCCGCCGGCTGCAAACGCCGCCTCGAGGATCGCGTCCTTCGAGTGGTAGCCCGCAAAACCGCCCACGCCGTAGATGCCCACGCCGGTGATCGCGAGCGTGCCCGCCATCATCGCCCAGAAGGTGAGCGGGATCGACTTTCGAAGGCCACCGTAGAAGCGCATGTCCTGCTCGTGGTGCATCGCGTGGATCACCGAGCCCGCACCCAGGAACAACAGCGCCTTGAAGAAGGCGTGGGTGAACAGGTGGAACATCGCCGCGCCATAGGCGCCGACGCCGGCCGCGAAGAACATGTAGCCGAGCTGCGAGCAGGTCGAATAGGCGATCACACGCTTGATGTCGGTCTGCACGAGGCCGATCGTCGCGGCGAACAGGCAAGTCGCGGCACCGACGACGGTGACGACGGTGAGCGCCGTCGGGCTCACCTCGAACATCGGCGACAGGCGGCACACCATGAAGACGCCCGCGGTGACCATGGTCGCCGCGTGAATCAGCGCCGACACCGGGGTCGGGCCTTCCATCGCGTCCGGCAGCCAGGTGTGGAGGCCGAGCTGCGCCGACTTGCCCATCGCGCCGACGAACAGCAGCAGGCAGAGGACGGTCATCGTATCGAAGCGCGCGCCCAGGAAGCCGATCGTCGAGCCGGCCATGCCCGGTGCCGCCGCCAGGATCTCCGGGATCGAGACGGTGCCGAACACCAGGAAGGTGCCGAAGATGCCGAGCATGAAGCCGAGATCGCCGACGCGGTTGACGACGAACGCCTTGATCGCGGCGGCGTTGGCGCTGGGCTTATAGTACCAGAAGCCGATCAGCAGGTAGGACGCGAGACCCACGCCTTCCCAGCCGAAGAACATCTGCACCAGGTTGTTCGCCGTCACGAGCATCAGCATCGCGAAGGTGAACAGCGAGAGATAGGCGAAGAAGCGCGGCTGCGACGGGTCCTCGCTCATATAGCCCCAGCTATAGAGGTGGACGAGCGCGGACACGCTGGTGATCACCACCAGCATCACGGCCGTCATCGCATCGACGCGCAGCGCCCAGGCGATGTCCATGTCCCCGGAAACGATCCAGGTGAACAGCGGCTCGACGTGCGGGACCTGCGTGCCCGTCATGAAGCCGATGAAGATCGGCCAGGACATGGCGCACGAGGCGAACAGCGCGCCCGTGGTCACGATCTTGGGAAATGCGGTGCCGAACGCACGGTTGCTCAGGCCCGCGATCGCGGCGGCCAGGAGCGGCAGGAGAACGATAAGCTGGATCACCGAATGATCACCCCTTCATCCGGTTGACGTCGTCGACCGAGATCGAGCCGCGGCCACGGAAATAGATCACCAGGATCGCGAGGCCGATGGCGGCTTCGCCGGCGGCCACGGTGAGCACGAACATCGCGAACACCTGCCCCACAAGGTCGCCCAGGTAGGAGGAGAAGGCCACGAAGTTGATGTTCACGCTGAGCAGGATCAGCTCGATCGCCATCAGCAGCACGATCAGGTTCTTCCGGTTGAGGAAGATGCCGAGCACGCCGAGCGTGAACAGGATCGCCCCCACGACCAGATAATGGATCAGACCGATCACAGCTCCACTCCCTGCCCGACGGGCTGATTGACGTTGCGGGTCGCGTCCTTGGAACGACGGTTGACCTGACGGCTGACGTTCTGGCGATGGCTGTCGGTGCGGTTGCGGTGCGTGAGCACGATCGCGCCGATCATGGCGACCAGCAGCACCAGCCCTGCGCCTTCGAAGACGTAGAGATAGCGCGTGTAGAGCAGGTGGCCGATCGCCTCGATGTTCGGGAGCGCGCCGTCGATCGGCGCGATGCGCCGGCCGAGCTCGATGCGGCCTGCCGACCAGGCGCCGACCGCGATCAGGATCTCGGCCACCAGCGCAACCGCGAGCACCAGGCCCAGCGGCAGGTAGCGGACGAAGCCCGCGCGCAGCTCCGCGAAGTCGATGTCGAGCATCATGACTACGAACAGGAACAGCACAGCGACCGCGCCCACATAGACGATGACGAGCAGCATCGCGATGAACTCGGCACCGACGAGCACCATCAGGCCGGCCGCGTTGAAGAACGCGAGGATCAGCCAGAGGACGGCGTGGACCGGGTTGCGCGACGTGATCGTCAGCGCCGCCGACACGATCACCACCGCGGCGAAGAGATAAAAGGCGAGTGTATGGATCACGGACGCGTTGGGCCCCCTGCCCTCCGTTCGCCCCGCGCGCTGCGCGAGGCCGGTTCACTTCTTGAGGAAGCAGCGCAGGGCCTCGACTGGCTCGGCCCGAACGGCATGAATTTCGAAGTCGCGCGCATTACCGGTACGGCGCGTCGCTCGCAAGGTTCGCGGCGATGGCGCGTTCCCAGCGGTCCCCGTTCGCGAGCAGCTTGTCCTTGTGGTAGATCAGCTCCTCGCGCGTCTCGGTCGCGAACTCGAAGTTGGGTCCCTCGACGACGGCGTCCACCGGGCATGCCTCCTGGCAGAGACCGCAGTAGATGCACTTGGTCATGTCGATGTCGTAGCGCGTGGTGCGGCGGCTGCCGTCCTCGCGCGGTTCGGCCTCGATCGTGATCGCCAGCGCCGGGCACACCGCCTCGCACAGCTTGCACGCGATGCAGCGCTCTTCGCCATTGGGATAGCGACGCAGCGCATGCTCACCGCGGAAGCGGGGCGACAGCGGGTTCTTCTCGTACGGATAGTTGATCGTCGCCTTGGGCTTGAAGAAATAGCGCAAGGTCAGCGCGTGGGCCTTGATGAACTCCCACAGCGTGAACGATCGGATTACCTGTGCGACGCTCATGCGGGCACTCCAACGCGGTCGAGCATGAGATACCCCGACACCATGAACACGAACAACAGCGACAGCGGCAGGAAGATCTTCCAGCCAAGCCGCATCAGCTGGTCGTAACGGTACCGCGGCACCGTCGCGCGAACCCAGCTGAACACGAAGAAGAAGAACAGGATCTTGGCGAACAGCCAGATGATGCCCGGCACCATGTACAGCGGCGCCCAATCGACCGGCGGCAGCCAGCCACCCCAGAACAGCGTCGCGTTGAGCGCGCACATCAGGAGGACGTTGGCATATTCACCCAGCCAGAACAGCGCGAACGCCATCGAGCTGTATTCGGTCTGGTAGCCGGCGACGAGCTCGGACTCCGCCTCGGTCAAGTCGAACGGCGCGCGCTGGGTCTCGGCCATGGACGAGATCAGGAACACGACGGCCATCGGGAACAGCAGCGGGTTGAAGCCGAAGCCGTTGATGAAGCCGAAGATGTGACCCTTCTGCTCCGTCACGATGGTCGAGAGGTTGAACGACCCGGCCCAGAGCACGACCGCGATCAGCACGAAGCCGATGGCGACCTCGTACGACACCATCTGCGCGGCACCGCGAAGCGCCGAGTAGAAGGGGTATTTCGAGTTGGATGCCCAGCCCGCGATGATGATGCCGTAGACGCCAAGCGACGAGGCCGCGAGCACGTAGAGCAGGCCGACGTTGATGTTCGAGAGGACCACGCCCTCCTGGAACGGCACCACCGCCCAGACGATCAGCGCCACCGAGAAGGTGATGATCGGCGCGAGCAGGAACAGGCCCTTGTTCGCGCTGGTCGGGATGATGGTTTCCTGGAGGAACACCTTCAGGCCGTCCGCGAAGCTCTGCAGCAGGCCGAAGGGGCCGACCACGTTGGGGCCACGGCGCAGCGCCATCGCCGCCCAGATCTTGCGATCGGCGTAGATGATCATGGCGACGGCCAGCATCAGCGGCAGCGCGATCAGCAGGATCGAGACGACCGTGCCGACGAACCACGCCCAGTCGTAGGGAAGCCCTACGGTATTCTGAAAGAACGAAGTCACTCCGCGGCCTCCGCGAAATCCTGGCCATGGACCAGTTCAGCCGAGCAGCGCTGCATCGTCGGGCTCGCGCGGCAGATGGCGTTGGTGAGATAGAAGTCGGCGATCGGATAGGTCACGCTGCCTTCGGCACGCGCGTCCAGCACCGGCGGGTTCCAGTCGTAGCGGACCAGCCCCTCGGTGGCGAGCGCGGGCACTTCGGCGAACATCGCCGCGCGCAGCCCCTGGAACGTGTCGAACGGCAGGGTCGCGCCGAGCCGATCCGAGAGCGCCCGCAGGATCGTCCAATCCTCGCGCGCGTCGCCCGGTGCGAACACCGCCGCGTCGCCACGCTGCACTCGCCCTTCCAGGTTCACATAGGTGCCCGCCTTTTCGGCGTAGCTCGCACCCGGCAGGATCACGTCCGCATGGTGCGCGCCCTTGTCGCCGTGGTGGCCGATGTAGACCTTGAAGCTGCCCGCAAAGGCCGAGAAGTCCACCTCGTCGGCGCCCAGGAAGAACACGAGCTTCGGATTGGCGGCGACGATATCGGCGATGCCGCCTGCTTGCGCGAAGCCGAGCATCAGCCCGCCCATGCGTGCCGCCGCGGTGTGGACGACGTTAAAGCCGTTCCAGCCATCGCGAACCAGATTGCCGTCGGTGGCAAGCTTGAGCGCGGCCGCATGACCGTTCTTGAGCGCGCCCGGGCCGACGATGACCATCGGCCGCTCGGCCGCGTCCAGCGCCTCTGCGGCGCGGTCGGGAAGACCGCCCAGCAGCGACAGGTCCTCGCCCAGCCACTCGACCTTGTAGGTCAGGTCCGTCTCCGGCCCGATCGCGAACACGCGCGCGCCGCGCTTGATCGCCTTGCGCACGCGGGTGTTCACCAGCGGTGCCTCATGGCGGAGGTCGGTGCCGACCAGCAGGATCGCATCGGCCTGCTCGACGCCCGCGATGGTGGTGTTGAACGCCACCGCGCCGAGGTTCGAGACGTCATAGGCCATGCCGGTCTGGCGGCCCTCGATCAGCGACGAGCCCAGGTTGCGGACCAGCGCCTTGGCGGCGAACATCGTCTCGCAATCGAGCAGATCACCCGCGATCGCGGCGACGCTGGAGCCGGCGTTGACGGCGGCGATCGCATCGAACGCCTCGTCCCACTCGACCGCGACCAGCTTGCCGTCGCGGCGGACGTACGGGCGGTCGAGCCGCTTGCGCACCAGACCGTCCACCGCGTGGCGGGTCTTGTCGTGCGCCCACTCCTCGTTGACGTCCTCGTTGATGCGCGGCAGCGCGCGCAGCACCTGGCGACCGCGGCTGTCGAGCCGGATGTTGGTGCCGACCGCGTCCATCACGTCGATGGCGAGCGTCTTCTTGAGCTCCCAGGGCCGCGCTTCGAACGCATAGGGCTTGGAGGTCAGCGCACCGACCGGGCACAGGTCGACGACATTGCCCGAGAGCTCGCTCGACACCGCGCGTTCGAGGTAGGAGGTGATCTGCATGTCCTCGCCGCGATAGATCGCGCCGATTTCCTCCACGCCCGCGACTTCCTCCGCAAAGCGGACGCAGCGCGTGCACTGGATGCAGCGGGTCATCACCGTCTTGACGATGGGGCCCATGTACTTCTCGGTCACGGCGCGCTTGTTCTCGTCATAGCGAGAAATGCCGCGGCCATAGGCGACCGACTGGTCCTGCAGGTCGCACTCGCCGCCCTGATCGCAGATCGGGCAGTCGAGCGGGTGGTTGATGAGCAGGAACTCCATCACGCCTTCGCGCGCGGCCTTCACCATCGCGCTGTCGGTGCGGACTTCCTGGCCGTCGGCGGCCGGAAGCGCGCACGACGCCTGCGGCTTGGGCGGCCCGGGCTTCACCTCGACCAGGCACATGCGGCAGTTGCCGGCGATCGACAGGCGTTCGTGGTAGCAGAAGCGCGGGATTTCCTTGCCCGCGATCTCGCACGCCTGGAGCACCGTGGCGCCCTGGGGGACCTCTACTTCGATCCCGTCTACTTTGAGCTTCGGCATTACTCGGCAGCTTCCATCATCGGTTCCAGCCCGCCGCCGCGCTTCTCGAGGATGCGGCGTTCGATTTCGGGGCGGAAGTGTCGGATCAAGCCCTGGATCGGCCATGCCGCCGCGTCGCCGAGCGCGCAGATGGTATGGCCTTCGACCTGCTTGGTGACCTGTTGCAGCGTGTCGATCTCGGAAATGTCGGCGTCGCCGGTGCGCAGCCGCTCCATCACGCGCCACATCCAGCCCGTACCCTCGCGGCACGGCGTGCACTGGCCGCAGCTCTCGTGCTTGTAGAAGTACGACAGGCGGCTGATCGCGCGGACGATGTCGGTGGACTTGTCCATGACGATGATCGCCGCGGTGCCCAGGCCCGAGCCCAGCGCCTTCAGGCCATCGAAGTCCATCGGCGCGTCCATGATCTGCGCCGCCGGCACCAGCGGCACGGACGAGCCGCCCGGGATCACCGCGAGCAGATTGTCCCACCCGCCGCGAATGCCGCCGCAATGCGTCTCGATCAGTTCGCGGAAGGAGATCGACATCGCCTCCTCCACCACGCACGGACGGTTCACATGGCCGCTGATCTGGAAGAGCTTGGTCCCCTTGTTGTTCTCGTTGCCGAAGCTGGAGAACCACTCGGGACCGCGCCGCAGGATCGTCGGCGCGACCGCGATCGACTCGACGTTGTTGACCGTCGTCGGGCAGCCATAGAGGCCCGCACCGGCCGGGAACGGCGGCTTCAGGCGCGGCTGGCCCTTCTTGCCTTCCAGGCTCTCCAGCATCGCGGTCTCTTCGCCGCAGATGTAGGCGCCGGCACCGCGGTGCACGAAGACGTCGAAGTCATAGCCCGAGCCGCAGGCGTTCTTGCCGACCAGGCCGCGCGCGTAGGCCTCGGCCACGGCTGCGAACAGCGTCTCTGCCTCACGGATATATTCGCCGCGGATGTAGATGTAGGCCGCCCGCGCGCGCATCGCAAAGCCGGCGACCAGCGCGCCCTCGATCAGCTTGTGCGGATCGTGACGGATGATCTCGCGGTCCTTGCACGAGCCCGGCTCGGACTCGTCGGCGTTGATGACCAGGAAGCTCGGCCGTTCCGGCGTCGGGTTCTTGGGCATGAAGCTCCACTTCATGCCGGTCGGGAAGCCTGCGCCCCCGCGGCCGCGCAGGCCCGAGGCCTTGATGCGATCGATGATCACATCCGGGCCGAGCTGGAGCAGCGCCTTGGTATTGTCCCAGTCGCCGCGCTTGATGGCGGCGTCCAGGTTCCACGGCTGGAAGCCGTAGACGTTGGTGAAGATACGGTCCTTGTCCGCGAGCACGGTCAGCGCCCCTTCCCGATAAGCTTTTCGGCCAGCAAATAGGCCACAACCGCCACGCCGATCGCGATCAGGACGCCGATCAGCTTCAGCGCCCCCACGAACAGCTGCAGCAGCACCCAGAGCGCCACGAACCCGACGAGGATCGCCAGGACCAGGGATCCCAGCGCCTTCACGCCGCCGAGCCCCATTCGCCGCGATAGTCGTGGTTCTCGGTCACCATCGCCTGGAGCGACGTCGGGCCGCCTTCCGGCGCGCTCGCCTGACGCTCGATCTGCGGACCGGGCTTCGGAGTCTCGCCCCGGGCCAGCGCGTCCAGGATCGCGACGGTCTTGTCGTAGTCGAGATCTTCAAAATTATCGTCGTTGATCTGGACCATCGGCGCGTTGGCGCAGGTACCCAGGCACTCGACCTCGGTCAGCGTGAACAGGCCGTCCGGCGTGGTCTTGCCCTTGGCCAGACCGCGGTTCTTGCAGGCCGCGAGCACGTCGTCGGAGCCGCGCAGCATGCACGGCGTCGTGCCGCAGACCTGCACATGGTAGCGGCCGACCGGCGCCAGGTTGAACATAGTGTAGAAGGTCGCGACCTCGAACACGCGGATATAGGCGACGCCGATCTCGCGCGCGACGAACTCGATCACCGGGACCGGCAGCCAGCCCTGGGTGTTCGTCTCCTCGCCGACCTGGCGCTGCGCCAGGTCGAGGAACGGGATCGAGGCCGATTGCTCGCGGCCGGCCGGATAGCGCGACAGGATCTCGCGCGCCTTTTCGGCGTTCTTCTCGTTCCACGCGAAACTGCCCCAGCGTGCGCGGGTCTCTGCCTCGTCCGGGATATGGGGTGCGTCAGCCATCAGCGGTCACATTCACCAAAAACAATGTCCATCGCGCCCAGGATGGCGGTCGTGTCGGCGAGCATGTGCCCCTTCGACATGAAGTCCATCGCCTGGAGGTGGCTGAACGCGGTCGGGCGGATCTTGCACCGGTACGGCTTGTTGGTGCCGTCGGAGACCAGATACACGCCGAACTCGCCCTTGGGGCTCTCGGTCGCGACATAGACTTCGCCGGCGGGCACGTGGAAGCCCTCGGTGAAATATTTGAAGTGGTGGATGAGCGCTTCCATCGAGCGCTTCATCTCGCCACGCTTCGGCGGCGCGACCTTGCGGTCGAGGCTGAGCGTGGGACCTTCCGGCATTTCGGCCAGGCACTGCTTCATGATGCGCGCCGACTGGCGCACCTCTTCCACGCGAACCATGAACCGGTCGTAGCAGTCGCCCCGCGTGCCGACCGGCACGTCGAAGTTCATGCGACCGTAGACGTCGTAGGGCTGCGACTTGCGCAGATCCCAGGGCAGACCCGCGGCGCGGATCATCGGACCCGAGAAGCCCCACTTGAGCGCGTCTTCGCGGCTGACGATCGCGATGTCGACGTTGCGCTGCTTGAAGATGCGGTTTTCAGCCACCAGGCTGATCGCATCCTCGAACAGGCGCGGCAGGCGGGTATCAAGCCACTCGGCGATGTCGGTCAGGAGCTTCAGCGGCACGTCCTGGCGCACGCCGCCGGGGCGGAAATAGTTCGCATGCATGCGCGCGCCCGAGGCACGCTCATAGAAGTTCATGCAGTCTTCGCGCAGCTCGAACAGCCACAGGTTGGGCGTCATCGCGCCCACGTCCATGATGTGCGAACCGAGGTTCAGCATGTGGTTCTTGATGCGGGTCAGCTCCGCGAAGAACACGCGAAGGTACTGCGCACGCAGCGGCACCTCGAGGTCGAGCAGCTTCTCGATCGCGAGCACATAGCTGTGCTCCATGCACATCGGCGAGCAGTAATCGAGCCGGTCGAAGTACGGGATCGACTGCAGATAGGTCTTGTGCTCGATGAACTTTTCAGTCCCGCGATGCAGCAGGCCCACGTGCGGGTCGACCCGCTCGACGATCTCGCCGTCGAGCTCCATCACGAGACGAAGCACGCCGTGCGCGGCCGGGTGCTGGGGCCCGAAGTTGATCGTGTAGTTCTGGATCTCGACATCGCCGGTCGACGTATGATCGTCGGCGCGATGCTCGAGCTGGTCGAGATACTCAGCCATTACTGGTTCTGCCCTTCGCCCTTGGACGGAATCACATCCGGATCCTTGGGCTTTTCCTCCGGCTTGTTGCCCGGATCGGACTTGCCGACGCCGGTCTGCGCGGGAGAGTCGGTGACCTTCGCCTCCGGCGCGTTCGGCGGCGAATCCTTCTTGTCGTCGTCGGCGCGGCGCACCTGCTCGGCCGTCACCGGCGAGGGCGCACCCTTGGCCTGCGGCAGCGCCGCCTTGTGCTCGCCCGCAGGTGCCGCCTTCTCGTCACCCGGAAGGACGTATTCCGCACCCTCCCACGGGCTCATGAAGTCGAAGCTACGGAAGTCTTGCGCCAGCTGCACCGGCTCATAGACCACGCGCTTGGCGGCTTCGGAATAACGCACCTCGGCGAAGCCCGAGAGCGGGAAGTCCTTGCGCTGCGGATGGCCGCGGAAGCCATAGTCCGTCAGAATGCGGCGCAGGTCGAGGTTCCCCTCGAAGATCACGCCGTACATGTCGAACACTTCGCGTTCGAGCCAGCCCGCGACGGGCCAGATGCCCGTCACCGACGGCACCGGCTGCACCTCGTCGGTGCGCACGCGCACGCGGAGGCGGTGGTTCCGGGTGACCGAGAGCAGGTGGTAGCAGACGTCGAACCGCTCGACGCGCGACGGATAGTCGACGCCGGCGATTTCCATCAGCTGCTGATATTCGAGGCCGGGCGTGTCGCGCAGCGCGATCATCGCCGGCACGAGCTGATCACGCTCGACCAGCAGCGTCACTTCGCCGACGAGATCCTGCGCCTCGAGCAGCGCCGCGCCGAGGGCCGCGGTCGCCTTGTCGATGACGCCGTCGTTGGCGGCATAGGCAGGTGCGGGCGCCCTCACCGTTCGATGCTCCCCGAACGGCGGATCTTCCGCTGCAGCTGCATGACGCCGTAGAGCAGCGCCTCTGCGGTCGGCGGGCAGCCAGGGACGTAGATGTCCACGGGCACCACGCGATCGCAGCCGCGCACGACGCTGTAGCTATAGTGGTAATAGCCACCGCCGTTGGCGCACGATCCCATCGAGATCACGTACTTCGGTTCCGACATCTGATCGTACACGCGACGCAGCGCCGGGGCCATCTTGTTGCACAAGGTGCCCGCGACGATCATCACGTCCGACTGGCGCGGAGACGCGCGCGGGGCGGCACCGAAGCGCTCCATGTCATAGCGCGGCATGTTGACGTGGATCATTTCGACCGCGCAGCATGCGAGGCCAAAGGTCATCCACCACAAGCTGCCGGTGCGCGCCCAATGGAACAGGTCTTCGGTCGAGGTGACAAGGAAACCCTTGTCGGTCAGCTCGCCGTTCAGGTCGTCGAAGAAGCGCTGGTCCGGCGCGACGTGCGCACCGGGGGCCAGGGCGTTCTGCTCACCGAAAGCGGCAGGCGACGGGTTCAGTTCTACTCCCAATCCAACGCTCCCATCTTCCACGCGTACACGAGGCCCAGCGCCAGTTCGCCGATGAAGATCATCATGGAGATCCATGCCGTCCAACCGAGGTCGAACACCGACACTGCCCAGGGATATAGGAACGCCGCCTCCAGATCGAAGACGATGAAGAGGATCGCCACCAGATAGAAGCGGACGTCGTACTGGCTGCGCGAGTCCTCGAACGCGGGGAAGCCGCATTCATATTCCGAGAGCTTCTCGGCATTGGGCTTGTCCGCGCCGGTAAGGCGCGACACCAGGATCGGCAGCGCCACGAAGGCACCGGACAGGAGAAGCGCGATCCCAAGGAAAATCAGGATCGGCAGATATTGCGATAGGTCGACCAAGGTCATCTCGCGGTTGCGGAATGCTGAGGGGCTTCTAGGCGCATGACCCGGAGGCATCAAGGCGCAAACCCCTTGAGAATCGCTCGCAATTAGGCTCTAATATGCGCTGGAACCGGCTTGCCGCGGCCACGCGCGGCGCCGCCCGCGGCCAAGTGGCGCGGACGGTGCGGAGCAGGACAAGATTTGTAACGGAACGCGGCGTCAGCCTGCCCTGCAACCGGGCGGCGGGACGAATCGCACGGGGGCCGCGAAAAGGCGGCGGAACGCACGAGGTTCCGCCGCGGTCAGGTCAGCGCAGGGCGCCTGCGACCAGCTTGTGAAGGCGCGAGTGGAGCGCGTCGTTGGCGGCCAGCACTTCGCGCTTGATGAAGGCGCGGTCGGCGCCCTTGAAGTCGGTGACGAAGCCGCCGGCCTCGCGCACCAGCAGGATGCCGGCGGCGATGTCCCAGGGCTGGAGACCCGATTCCCAGTAGCCGTCGAAGCGGCCGGCAGCGACCCAGGCCAGGTCGAGCGCGGCGGAGCCGAAGCGGCGGATGCCGGCGACCTCGGGTGCGACGGCGCCGAAGATGCGGCTCCACTCGGCGAAATTGCCGTGGCCCATGAAGGGAATGCCGGTCGCGATCAGCGACTCGGTCAGGTCGCGGCGGGCCGAGACGCGCAGCCGCTGGTCCTGGTGCCATGCGCCCCGGCCCTTTTCGGCCCAGAAGCTCTCGTCGGTGATCGGCTGATAGACGAGCGCGGTGGTGATTTCCGGCTGGCCGCCGGCGCCCATCGGCTCCTCGACCGCGATCGAGATCGCGAAGTGCGGGATGCCGTGGAGGAAGTTGCTGGTGCCGTCGAGCGGATCGATGATCCAGCGCGGCTTGGTGGGATCGCCTTCGATCTTGCCGCCTTCTTCCAGCAGGAAGCCCCAGTCGGGACGCGCCTTACGCAGTTCCTCGACCAGCGTCTGTTCGGCGCGCTTGTCGGCGACGGAGACGAAGTCGGCCGGGCCCTTGCGGCTGACCTGGAGGTTCTGGACCTCGCCGAAGTCGCGACGCAGGCGGGGACCCGCCTTGCGCGCGGCGCGCTCCATGACCGTGAAGAGGCCGGAATGTGCAACCATGATATTTAGCGTCCCTGGGGCTTCTTGGCAGCCGGCGCGGCGCCGGGAGGCGCTTCGCGCACGCCGCACACGGCCGCGACCGCCGAGAGGCGATCGGTCGTGTTGGACGCGTTCAGCTTGTCCTTGTTCTTGTTGAGCATCTCGGTCGTGCGCAGGCTGATCTCCGCCAGCGGCGCGCGATAGATGCAGGCGAACAGCGCGCTCTTCACCTGTTCGGGCACCTTTTCCGACTGGAGCCCGCCGATCATCGCAGCAAGCGTCTTGGAAGCGTTCTCCACCTCCTCGCGGGAGGGCTGGCCGGCGGCAGGCTTGGCAGCCGCGGGCTTGGCACCGCTCTTCGCCTTCTGCGCCGAGGCGCCGGGGCTCAGGACCAGGGCGGCCGCGGCCGCGAGGGGGAGGAGAAGCTTCATACGCGTTACTCTCGTTGCTCAGTCCGCGCGGCGGACGTAGGTCTGCTCGTACACGTCAACCACGATGCGGGTTCCGCTGGCGATGTGCGGCGGCACCATGACGCGCACGCCATTGTCCAGCACGGCCGGCTTGTAGGACGACGAGGCGGTCTGCCCCTTCACCACCGCGTCCGCCTCGACGATCGTGGCTTCGATCGTGTCGGGCAGCTGAACGCTGATCGCTTCCTCGTCGTAGAGTTCCATCACCACGTCCATGCCGTCCTGAAGGAAGGCGGCCGCGTCGCCGAGCAGGTCGCGCGGGAGCGAAACCTGATCATAGGTTTCCTTGTCCATGAAGACGAGCATGTCGCCTTCCGGATACAGGAACTGGAAGTCCTTGGTGTCGAGGCGCACGCGCTCCACCGTCTCTGCCGAGCGGAAGCGGACGTTGTTCTTGCGGCCGTCGCGCAGGTTCTTGAGTTCCACCTGCATGTAGGCGCCGCCCTTGCCGGGCTGGGTGTGCTGGATCTTCACCGCACGCCAGATGCCGCCTTCATATTCGATGATGTTGCCGGGACGGATGTCGACGCCGCTGATCTTCATGCTGGAACCTGTGGTGGAAAGAGCCAAGGGCCGGCGACGCAAATCGCCCGGGCCACGATGCGCGCGGCTTTAGCCGCCGCCACCGGTTCCGGCAAGCAGCGGATAGGGGTTGAGCGGCGTGCCCTGGTGCCAGCGCTCGCCCGGTGCCATGTGCTTCACCGCGAAATGGAGGTGGGGACCGTCCGGGCTGGCGTTGCCGGTGGAGCCGACGGTGCCGATCCCCTGCCCCCGGCGCACCAGCTGCCCCTCCTGCAAGCCGGGGGCATAGGCGTCGAGGTGCGCGTAATAGTCGACGTGGGCGCCATCGGCGGTGCGGATGTAGATGGTGTGGCCGCCAGCGGCGCTGTCGAACAGCTTTTCGATGCGTCCCCCGCGGGCGGCGAGCACGGGCGTGCCGCGCGGCGCCATGATGTCGATCGCCTGATGCTCGCGCGCGCCGCCGTCGCGGCTCTGGTCCCAGGTGTCAACGAGCTGGTCGGGCGCGATGCCGGCGACGGGGACGATGAGGCCTGCGGCGTTGGGGCGCAGCCGCGTGGGGGGTGGGGCAACGGCGGGCGCGGATGCGGCACCGGGTGGCGGTGGTGTGGTGCCCGGCGACAGCATCAGGATGAACGCGCCGCCCGCGACCACCAGCAGCAGCAGGATCGACCAGCCGAGGCGGTTCATGGCTGGCGTGCCCGCCGGTTGGTGGTGCCGCCGATTGCTGTCCGACCCATCGCGCGCTCCCAGGATGTTTCGGGTGGAGAACGTTCGAGGGGGCGGTGGTATCCCGCGGCGGCGGCGGCGCGAGTCTCACGGGCGCCTTCCCAACTGGGCCCTGGCCTTCGCCGGGGTACAGGAGGGTTGTGCCGGCCCGCCCCACTCCCGGCGTATCCCCGCGCAGGCGGGACTTCTGCGAAACAGGGCCGCCGTCCTTTGGCCACACCCGTATTCCTGCGCAGGCAGGAGTCCAGGGCCAAGCAGAGCAACGACGTGCGGTGCTTAGGACCCTGGACTCCTGCCTTCGCAGGAGCACGGGGACGTGAAGCCTAGCGCGTCTTGCCCTTGGCGAGCAGCTCGGTGAAGGCGCGGACGGCGGCGGCTTCGTCGCCGTTCCAGACCGAGCCGCTCACCGCCAGGAAATCGGCGCCGGCGTCGATCAGCGGCTGCGCATTGTCCGGCGTGATGCCGCCGATCGCGACGCAGGGCAGCTCGAACAGCGTGGTCCACCAGGACAGGATCGCCGGCTCCGCGCGGTGGCGGACTTCCTTGGTGGTGGTGGGGTAGAAGCTGCCGAAGGCGACATAGTCGGCACCGGCCTCCCCCGCTCCCATCGCCAGGTGACGGCTGTCGTGGCAGGTCACGCCGATCTGGACCGACGGGCCGAGCGCGGCACGCGCCTCGCGCGGGTCGCCGTCTTCCTGGCCGAGATGGACACCGTCCGCGCCCAGCCGCTTGGCGAGGCTGACGCTGTCGTTGACGATGAACGCGACTTCGCGATCGGCGCAGAGGCGCTGGAGCGGTTCGGCGAGACGCGCCGCGGCGTGCTGGTCCATGTCCTTCACGCGGAACTGGAAGGCTGCGACGGGGCCGGCGTCGAGCGCGCGGGCGAGCCGGTCCGGGAAGGCGCCGGACACGTCGAGCGGCGAGATGAGGTAGAGCTGGGTGGCCGGCCTGCGATTATGGGCCTCGAATTGATCCGCAAAGCCTTCCAGCGCGTTGTCGGCTTCGAGGTCGTCTTCGGGATCGTGCATGCAAAGCTCCGGGTTCGCGGCAGTTCGGGTGGGGTGTTCCGGTTGGATCTACCCGCATTGGCGTGGCCGCTTCTACCCCGAGAAGCTGGCGGTCAAGGGCTGGTTCGCCTTCTACGCCGAGCATTTCGACACGGTGGAGATCAACAACAGCTTCTATCGCCTGCCGAAACCCGAGACGTTCGACGGCTGGGCGGCACAGGCGCCGCCGGGCTTTCGCTATGCGGTGAAGGCCAATCGCTTCCTGACTCAGGCCAAGAAGCTGAAGGATTGCGAGGAGCCGATGGCGCGGATGATGCCGGCATTCCGGCATCTGGGGGAGACGCTCGGGCCGGTGCTCTACCAGCTGCCGCCGCGATTCAAGATCAACCTGGAGCGGCTGGAGGCGTTCCTAGAACTCGTGCCAAAGGACGTGGTCAACGTCTTCGAATTCCGGGAAAAGAGCTGGTACGACGACCGGGTGTTCGCGTTGCTGGAGCGATATGGCGCGAGTTTCTGTGCGCACGACATGCCGGGGTCGGACAGCCCGGACCTGGCGGTGGGGCCGGTGGCCTATGTCCGCTTCCATGGCGGCGAGGGAAAGTATTGGGGGCGCTATTCCGAGGAGCGGCTGCTGCGCTGGACCGACTGGATGATGGCGCAGGCGGGCGCCGGGCGCGCGGTGTGGGCGTATTTCAACAACGATGCCGAGGCGCATGCGGTGGAGGATGCGCTGACGCTGAAGGCGATGCTGCGGCAGGCCGGGCGGTAGGTAGCGTGCAGTGCGGTGGGAGGCTCACTTCCGGTATCCCGGCGGAGGCCGGGGTCCAGTTGCGGGCGGCCCGCGGGATGCGGAAAGGTTGCCCACCTGGACCCCGGTCTTCGCCGGGGTACGAAAAAGCGGATGCGATCAGCCGCCGGCGAGGAAGCTGCCGGGGACCGGGCGGGTCTCGGCGCTGAGGTCGAAGCCGGCGATCAGGGGGCGGCCCTTGGCGATCGCGTCCTGGACGGCGGGGAGCTTCAGCGAGGCGGCGTGGCTTTCCTTGGCATCCCAGAGTTCGGTGATCCAGATCGCGTCCGGATCGGCCGCGTCCTCGGCGATCAGATAGGCGAGGCAGCCCGGCATCGCGCCGGTGCCGCTGGCGAGGATGGCGACGAGCTCGGCGCGGGTGCCCGGCCTTGCCTTGATCTTGCCGATCATGCCGAAACCTGCGGTCGTGCCTGCCATCGCCATCTCTCCATTGAAAAGGCGCCCGCCGACCAGCGCGAGCGCCAGCCCAGCCAGCAGCGGGCGCCGCTCCATCAGTCCTGACCCTGATAGATGCCGATGATCTTGTCGAGCATCGCAAGTGCCTTGTCGCGCGGACGCTGGAAGGTGTTGCGGCCGATGATCGAGCCGTTGCCGCCCCCGTCGCGGATGTCGCGTGCGTCCTGGTAGACCGCGTCGGCACCCTTGGCGGCGCCGCCCGAGAAGACGACGATACGGCGGCCGTTGAAGCAGCTCTTCACGACATGGGCAACGCGCTTGGCCTGGGTGGAAGCGTCGAAGCCCTCATAGACCTTCTTGGCTTCCTTCTGCTCGATGTGATCGGTCGGCAGCTTCACCTTGATGATGTGCGCGCCGAGCAGCGCCGCCATGTGCGCGGCATAGGCGCCGACGTCGAGCGCGAGCTCACCGTCCTTCGACAGGGTGCCGCCACGCGGATAGGACCAGATCACGGTGGCGATGCCGACCGACTTGGCCTGGGCCGAAAGCTCGCGGATCTCCTCCATCATGTCGAACACGTCGTCGGCGCCCGGGTAGATGGTGAAGCCGATCGCCGAGCAGCCGAGGCGGAGCGCATCGTCGACGCCGCCGGTCACCGCCTGGTTGATGCCGGTCGCCCAGCTGTTGGACGAATTGACCTTCAGGATGGTCGGGATCTGGCCGGCGAAGGTGCCCGCCCCCGCCTCCAGCATGCCGAGCGGCGCCGCATAGGCGGAGAGGCCCGCGTCGATCGCGAGCTGGAAGTGGTAATGCGGGTCATAGGCCGGCTCGTTGACCGCGAAGCTGCGGGCGGGGCCATGCTCGAACCCCTGGTCGACCGGCAGGATGACCAGCTTGCCGGTGCCGCCCAGCCGACCCTGCATCAGGATGCGGGCGAGGTTCGCCTTCACGCCGGGATTGTCGGACTCGTAGTTCGCGAGAATTTCTCTGACGATCGGCGTCATTCTGGAGGTCTCCCATGCTGCTGGTTCGCTGCGGCTGTTACCGCTTGCCCGACTTCGTTAGGCGGGCACCGCCGGCCCCACAAGGGCAGCCCAGCCATGGGAGCGCTCACTTCGTCGCGGTGCAACAAACTCGGGCTCGACGCGTATGTCCGTGATGCCTGAATGGCCCCCTGCGACCCCGCGCCACCGCCCGCTGAGCCCCGGCGAGACGGCCATGCTGCGCAGCGTGTTCGGCGAGGGTATCGACTATGCCCGCGTGCGCATCCACCCGCGAAAATGGTGGTTCGTGTTTCCGGGCAACCGGCCGATGGCGCCCAACGGGCAGGCCTATTTCCCCGGCGACACCCATGTTCCCGATTTCGCCGCGCCCGGCGTGCCGCTGTGGCGCAAGGCGAGCTTCGTGCACGAGGGGACGCACCTCTACCAATGGTATGGGCTGAAGCAGTGGGTGTGGGTGCGCGGGCCGTTCCAGCGCAACTACGACTATCGGCTGGAGCCGGGGAAACCCTTCACCGCCTATGGGCTTGAGCAGATGGGCATGATCGCCCAACATTATTTCACGCTGGCGAACGGCGGCCGCATCCCCCTGCCCTATACACTGGCGGACTATGCGCCGCTGCTGCCGCTGACATGAGGCGGCCGTTGCTGGCGCTGGCGGTCGTGCTGGCGGGCTGTTCGAGCCAGAGCGCCGACGATCCGGACTGGCATTCGAGCAAGCGCGCGACCGACCTGGTCGTGGAGGAAGCGCTTGCGGCCGAACCGCCGGACTATGCGCGGGCGATCACCGCGATCGAGCGATCCGGGCGACCGAGTGCGACGGTGGCGCTGGAAGCCGGCGACCTGATCGTCGCCGGACATCGCGAGGTGGAGCCGGACCGACGTCCGGCGGCGACGCTGGACCAGGGGCTGTCGCTGCTCGAACAGGCTGCGAGCGGTCGCGGCGAAGCGGCTGATATCGCGCCACAACATCTGCGGCTCTGGTTCGAACGCGGGGTCGGCAGCGGCGTGTACCAGGCGATGCCGCCGCGGCCCGAGCTGGCGCGATGCTGGCGGGCGGTCGAGGACCGGGAGATGCGCGCGGCGGTGTGTATCGCGATGCGGGCTAGCGGGCGGTAGGCTGACCCGAGACCGCGCCAAGAGGTGACGGTACCCCGGCGGAGGCCGGGGCCCAGGTGGAGCGGATCGCGAGGTGCGAAAAGACATCCCAACTGGACCCCGGCCTTCGCCGGGGTACGAGTTAGGCTTTAGCGCGCCAGGGCGGCGACGCCGGGGAGTTCGCGGCCTTCCATCCACTCCAGGAAGGCGCCGCCTGCGGTGGAGACGAAGGTGAAGGCGCCGGCCGCGCCAGCCTGGTTGAGGGCTGCGACCGTGTCGCCGCCGCCCGCGACCGACACGAGCGAGCCGTCGCTGGTGAGCGCGGCTGCGGTCTTGGCGAGCGACACCGTGGCGGCGTCGAACGGCGGCGTCTCGAACGCACCCAGCGGGCCGTTCCACACCAGCGTGCGACAGTTCTTGAGCACGTCGCCGAGCGCTTCCACCGCGGCCGGGCCGACGTCGAGGATCATCTCGTCGGCGGCAACCTCGTGGACGTTGACCGTGCGGGTAGCGGGGTTCGGCTTGAACTCGGTCGCGACCACCACGTCATACGGCAGGTGGATGGTGCAGCCGGCCTTGTCGGCGGCGTCGAAGATCTCTTCGGCGGTGCCGGTGAGGTCGTGCTCGCACAGGCTCTTGCCCACGTTCACGCCACGCGCCGCGAGGAAGGTGTTGGCCATGCCGCCGCCGATGATGAGGTGGTCGACCTGCCCGACGAGGTGCTTGAGCACGTCGAGCTTGGTCGAGACCTTGGCGCCGCCCACGACCGCCGCGACCGGGTGCTCGGGGTTGCCGAGCGCCTTGTCCAGCGCGTCGAGCTCGGCCTCCATCTGGCGGCCGGCGAACGCCGGCAGCTTGTGGGCGAGGCCCGCCGTCGATGCGTGGGCGCGGTGCGCGGCGGAGAAGGCATCGTTGACGTAGAGGTCGCCAAGTGCTGCGAAGCGATCAACCACGGCGGGATCGTTCTTTTCCTCGCCGCCGAAGAAGCGGGTGTTTTCCAGCAGCGCGATGTCGCCCGGCTGGAGCGTGGCGACCGCGTCGGCTGCCCCCTCCCAGTCGATGTAGCGGACCGGGCGGCCGAGCACCTGGCCGAACGGGATCGCCAGCTGGGCGGTGGAGAACTCCGGGCTCGGCACGCCCTTGGGGCGGCCGAAGTGGGCGAGCACCAGCACGATGGCGCCGCGATCGGCGAGTTCGGTGACGGTGGAGATCGCCGCGCGCAGACGGGTAGCGTCGGTGACATGGCCGTCGGCCATCGGCACGTTCAGATCCTCGCGGACCAGCACGCGCTTGCCCGCGATGTCACCCATGTCGTCCAGGGTCTTGAAATTGCGTGTCATGTCTCGATCCTGATTGTGTCGCCCACGGCGATCGTTCCGCCCGCCAGCACGCGCGTGCAGGCCCCGCCGCGCCAGTCCGGCAACAGCGCCTCGAAGAGCCCCGGCACCAGCGCGTCCATGCGCTGGCACGGGTCGCATTCACAGGTGATTTCCAGCACCACGTCGGCGCCGATCCGCAGCAGGGTGCCGGGCACCTGCGGCACGTCGAACCCGTCGACCAGCAGGTTGGCGCGGCGTTCCTGCCATGGAAGGGCCCGGCCGACCGCAGCAGTGGCCGCTTCCCAGTCGCCGCGCTCCATCAGCGTCACCTGGCGCTTGCCGGTGCCGCCGGGCTTGCGCCGGCCGCGGTGGTCGCCGGCGATGCCGGCTTCCACGCTGACCTCGGCGCGGTCGAGCACCTCCATGGGTGCCCTCACAAAGGCGTGGCGCGCGATGCCGGCGATCGTGCCGACCCGCGCGCCCGCTTGCCCGTCCTCTCCGGCATCCGCCAGCGCGACGGGCATCGACATCAGCCGAACTTGGCCATCGCGCAGGCGGTGTCGACCATGCGGTTGGAGAAGCCCCACTCGTTGTCGTACCAGCTGACGACGCGCACCAGCTTGCCGTCGATCACCGCCGTCTCCAGGCTGTCGACGGTCGAGGATGCCGGCGTGTGGACGATGTCGATCGAGACGAGCGGCTCGTCCGAATAGACCAGGATGCCCTTGAGCGGGCCCTCTTCCGACGCCGCCTTCAGGATGGCGTTGACCTCTTCCTTCGTGGTGTCGCGCTTGGGCGTGAAGGTCAGGTCGACGAGGCTGCCGTCCGGCACGGGCACGCGCACCGACGAACCGTCGAGCTTGCCCTTGAGCTCCGGAAGCACCTCACCCACCGCGCGGGCAGCGCCCGTGGTGGTCGGGATGATCGACATGGCGGCCGCACGCGCGCGACGCAGGTCCTTGTGGATCTGGTCCAGGATCTTCTGGTCGTTGGTGTAGGCGTGGATCGTGGTCATCAGGCCACGCTCGATACCGATCGAGTCGTTCAGCACCTTGGCGACCGGCGCCAGGCAGTTGGTGGTGCACGATGCGTTGGAGACGATCGTGTGGCCCGCCTCCAGCTTGTCGTGGTTCACGCCATAGACGACGGTCAGGTCGACGTTCTTGCCCGGAGCCGAGATCAGCACCTTCTTGGCGCCCGCGTCGATGTGCTTCTGCGCGCTTGCACGGTCGGTGAAGAAGCCGGTGCACTCCAGCACCAGATCGACGCCGTTCTCGCCGTGCGGCAGGTTCGCGGGATCGCGCTCTGCGGTCACCTTGATGCGCTTGCCGTCGATGACCAGGTCGTTGCCGTCGGCCGAGACTTCACCCGGATAGCGGCCGTGGATGCTGTCGCGGCTGAACAGCCAGGCGTTGGACTTGGCGTCCGACAGATCGTTGATGGTGACCAGTTCGAGGCCGCAGTCCGGGCGCTCCAGAATGGCCCGCGCCACCAGGCGGCCGATGCGCCCGAACCCGTTGATCGCTACCTTCGTCATGTTGCCGATCCTTTCACTTGGATGGTCCATGCCCGCGTTGCCGCGAGCCTCAATTCTCGAGCGCGGCCGCAACCTTGGTGGCGATCGCGTCCGCGGTTAGTCCGAAATATTCGTAGAGCTTGGGTGCCGGGCCCGATGCGCCGAAGCGGTCGATGCCGAAGCGCAGGCCGTCGAGCCCGGTATAGCGTTCCCAGCCCATGGTGGTGCCGGCCTCGATCGAGACGATCAGGGCATCCTTGGGCAGCACATCGCGACGATAGTCGGCAGGCTGTGCGTCGAAGCGCGACCAGCAGGGCATGGACACCACATCGGCACCGATACCCCGCGCTTCAAGCTGCGCGCGGGCGGAAACCGCGAGTTCGACCTCGGAACCGGTGGCCACGAGCACCACACGGCGCGGCGCCTCGGCCGCGACCAGGCGGTATGCGCCCTTGGCGCACAGGTTTTCCGAGGCGTCGGTGCGCAGCTGCGGCAGGTTCTGACGCGACAGCGCGAGCAGCGACGGACCGGTCGCGTCCTGGAGCGACAATTCCCAGCACTCGGCCGTCTCGATCGTATCGCACGGGCGATAGACGTCGAGGTTGGGGATCAGGCGCAGGCTGTTGAGGTGCTCGATCGGCTGGTGGGTCGGGCCATCCTCGCCAAGGCCGATGGAGTCGTGCGTCATCACATAGATGACGCGCGCGTTCTGGAGCGCCGACAGGCGGATCGCCGGACGGGCATAGTCCGCAAACACCAGGAAGGTGCCGCCGAACGGGATGATGCCGCCGTGCAGCGCCAGGCCGTTCATTGCCGCCGCCATGCCGAACTCGCGGATGCCGTAATAGACATAGCGGCCGGCATAGTCGTTGCGGTTGAGCGGCTGCAGCGCCTTGGTCTTGGTGTTGTTCGAGCCGGTGAGGTCGGCGGAGCCGCCGACCGTCTCCGGCAGCTGCTCGGTGATGGTGCCGAGCACCAGTTCCGACGCCTTGCGGGTCGCGAGCTTCTGCGGATTGGCGAGCAGGCCGTCGAGATACGGCTTGAGCGTGAAGCCCTCGGTCAGCTCGCCGGACATGCGGCGGCGGAAGGTCGCGCCTTGCGCATCGGCGTCGCACCGCGTTTCCCAGGCGAGGCGGACGTCGCGGCTGCGGACGCCGGCGGCGGCCCAGGTCTCAGTGATTTCCTCCGGCACCTCGAACGCCTCGGGCTCCCAGCCCATGGCGAGGCGGGTCTTGGCGACGATGTCGGGGCCGAGGGCGGCGCCGTGGACGGCGCTGGTGCCTTCCTTGCCGGGCGCGCCCTTGCCGATGATGGTGCGGCACGCGACCAGCGACGGACGCGGATCGGCGAGCGCCTCGTCGATCGCGCGGCAGATGTCGGCGGGGTCGTGGCCGTCGCAGGCAACGGTGTGCCAGCCGGTGGCGGCATAGCGCGCGGCGACGTCCTCGCTCGACGATAGCTCGACCGCGCCGTCGATGGTGATGCGGTTGTCGTCCCACAGCACGATCATGCGGCCGAGGCCGAGGTGGCCGGCAAGGCCGATCGCCTCGTGATTGATGCCCTCCATCAGGCAGCCGTCGCCGGCGATCACCCAGGTGCGGTGGTCGACCAGGTCATCGCCAAAGGTGGCGTTGAGGTGGCGCTCGGCGAGCGCGAGGCCGACCGCGGTAGCCAGGCCCTGGCCGAGCGGACCGGTGGTGGTTTCGATGCCCGGCAGCTCGAAATTCTCGGGGTGGCCGGCGCACGGGCTGTGCAGCTGGCGGAAGTTCTTGATGTCGTCGATGGTCGGGCGCGCATGGCCGGTCAGGTGCAGCAGCGCATAGATCAGCATCGAGCCATGGCCGGCCGACAGCACGAAGCGGTCGCGGTCCGGCCACTTGGGGTCGGCGGCATCGAACTTGAGGTAGCGCGTCCACAGCACCGTCGCCACGTCCGCCATGCCCATCGGCATGCCCGGATGTCCGGAATTGGCGGCCTCCACCGCATCCATCGCAAGCGCACGAATCGCGTTGGCGAGCAGGGTATCCGAGGCGGCCATGAGTCATCCTTGTGACGGCGCGGTCCCCCTTGACCGCGTATGCCCGCCTTTGGGGCGGCGACCCGCCTTCGTCAACCGGCGAGCCGTGCTTGCCGCGGCCGGTCACCCCTCCTATCCGGGAACCATGGACCAGCCCCAAGCGAACCCAGGCCTCGCCCGCATTGACGCCGCGCTCCGGCGGATCGAAGCGGCTGCGCGCGCCCGTGCGGCTGCGGCCGACTCGCTCGAGCAGCGGCACGCGGCGCTGCGCGCCAGCATGGCGGAGGCGATCACCGCGCTGGACCAGGTGATCGCGGGCCAGGGCGACGACTGATGGCGCAGGTAAGCTTCACCATCGCGAATCGCTCCCACAGCGTCGCCTGTCGCGACGGCGAGGAGCCGCACCTGCTGGCGCTGGTCGAACGGCTGCAGCGGCATGCGCCGGCCGCGATGCGGGCCTCGGCCGGCACCTCGGCCGAGCGGACGCTGCTGTTGATCGCGCTGATGCTGGCGGACGAGCTGGACGAGCGCGACCGGACGCCTGCCGCCCCGTCCCCGGCACCCGCGCCCGAAGCCGCGGTGCAGGAGCCGGAGCTGCCGCAGGACCTGCTCGACGAAATCGCCGAACGGTTGGAAGCCGTCGCGGCAGCCCTTGAGGATCACGGCCACGTCGCCTAAGTTGGTCCACGGCGGGCACTGCCCGGTACGAGCCTTCATTATCCCTGAGGCTATTCATCATCCATGGGGGCTGTCCCTGCGCAGATCCTGGTCTGACGTACATGGTCCCCACCTGACGTACTGGGCGTCAGTGGATATCGCGGCCAACGGCCACGGCGGTCCCGCCACCCGCTCCCCCCGATGACGCGCGACAAAAAGGCCCTGCGCGCCCAGCTGCGCGCCGCCCGGGACGGGTTCTTTGCCGAGCACCGCCCGCGGCTGGCCGTGCCGGAGCTGCTGCGCGCGCGGCTGGCGCCGGGCGTGGTGGTCGCAAGCTATCTGCCGGTCGGAAGCGAGGCGGACCCCGCCCCGCTGGTCGACGCGGCACGAGAGGCCGGCTGCGTGCTGGCGCTCGCCTGGGTGGCAGACCGCGCGACGCCGATGGAGTTCCTGCGCTGGGACGCGGACACCGCGATCGAGGCGGGGCCGATGGGGCTCCGCCAGCCGTCGCGCAGCGCGCCTGCGGTGGTGCCGGACGTGATCCTGACGCCGCTGGTGGGGTTCGATGCGACGCTCAACCGGCTGGGCCAGGGTGCCGGCTTCTACGACCGCGCGTTCGTGCAGCATGACGCGGCCTGGCGGCTGGGGCTCGCCTGGTCGGTGCAGCAGGTGCCCGAGCTTCCCGCCGATCCCTGGGACGTGCCGCTGCACGCCATCCTGACAGAGCAGGCGCTGCACCTGCCGGAGCAACGTTGATGCAACCGACCTGGCGCAAACCCGTGGGGATGCTCGGCATCCTGGCGTTCATCCTGTTCTGGCTGGTGGCGGTGGCGAGCCTGTCGCCCTGGATCGGCGCCCTGCCCGCGCTGGTGCAGATGCTGGTCTATGGTGTCGCCGGGGTGGCGTGGATCGCGCCGCTGAAGCCGGCGCTGCGCTGGATGGAGACGGGGCGCTGGCGGCGCTGAGCCTGGACTCGGAGGAGCAGGCGGCATCTTCTCGCCTGCCCTATCCCTGCGGAGGCAGGGATCCAGGGCCCAGCAGAGCAACGACCGCTAGCTCGTGGTACCCTGGGCTCCTGCCTACGCAGGAGCACGACTGAGGCTCAGCGAGAAACGCCTGCCAAATCGTCGATGTGGAGTGTTCGCAAGCGGCGGATCCTGCCATCGGCGGTTCAAGACCGCTGCAATGGCGCGAGTGACGGGGCTCGAACCCGCGACCTCCGGCGTGACAGGCCGGCGCTCTAACCAACTGAGCTACACCCGCTCGCTTGCGAGGAGGCGGGCTCTAGGCGAGCGATCGGGACCTGTCAAAGCCAGAATTGGCCGATTTCGCGATTTTCGCAAAAAAGTTTCGGGAGCGTATCGAAGAGGCGCAATGCCGCGTGCAGGCAAGTGCCTATGGGGTCGATATCGCGGTGTTCCAAGGGGAGTTTCGCAAGCGGCGGATCAGCCATCGGCGGTTCTACGAAACCGCTGCAATGGCGCGAGTGACGGGGCTCGAACCCGCGACCTCCGGCGTGACAGGCCGGCGCTCTAACCAACTGAGCTACACCCGCTCGCTTGCGAGGAGGCGGCCTCTAAGCGAGGGCTCCGGACCTGTCAACCGCCTTCCCGTCGGCTTTTTCGCCGGCGGGCGTGTTCCCGGCCTGAACCGGGGTGCCGGGCGGTGCGACGTCGTTCACGAGCGTGCCGTGCTCGAACAGGAAGCCCGCGATGTCGGGCTTGCCGGCCGCTTTCACGACCGTCTGGATGATGATGAGCAGCGGCACCGCGAGCAGCGCGCCGGGCGTCCCCCACACCCATCCCCAGAAGCTGAGCGCCACCAGGATCATGAGCGGGCTGATGGTCAGGCGATGGCCGACGATCAGCGGGGTGACGACGTTCGCCTCCACCAGATGCGCGCCGACCATGATCGCGGCCGGCAGCAGCGCCCACCAGACGTCGGTGAAGGTCATGAGCCCGCCCAGCGCCAGCAGCGCCGCCGACAGGATGGGGCCGAAATAGGGAATGTAGTTGAGCACGGCGACGATGCCGCCCCACATGAGCGGCGTCGGCATCCCCACGAACCACAAGGCACCCGCGACCAGCAGCCCGAGCGTGAGGTTGATGAACGAGATGGTGCCCAGATAGGCGGAGGTGAAGTCGACCACGTCCTGGATCACCCGCGCCGTCGCCATCGCGCCACCAAAGCTGGTGCGGCTGGTGATCGCCGAGCGCCTGAGCCGCGTCCAGCCGGCGAGGAAGAAGTAGATCACCAGGATCGCGAAGAACATCTCGATCAGGGCGGAGGGCGCCGTGCTGGCGGTGAAATCGAGCAATGACGCCGGGCGCTCGGCCGTGGTGCCGGTCTGGCGCACGGGCGTGTTCGCGACGTTGGCGAGCAGCTCGTTCACGAACCGCTCCAGGTTGGAATAGAAGTCGATCAGCGGGGCGATGTTCTGCTGCACGCGCTCGATCCGCTCGGGCAGAATCTCCGCCCAGCCCCAGGCCGGGAGCACGATCGAGGCGATGGCGCCGTTGGCGACGACCAGGAACAGGAGCACGCACACGAAGGCGGCGAGCGGGGCTGGCAGCCGGCGGCGCTCCAGCCACTCGAGCAGCGGCACCAGGGCGATCGCGATGACGATGGCGGCGGTGAGCGGCAGGAAGAAGCGCGACCCTGCCTTGAGCGCGAACGGCAGCGCGAGGACCAGGCCGGCCCCCGCGATCAGGGTGAGCGCGGCGAGCAGGCGGTCGCGGCGCAGCTCTTCCTTGGGGGCGCCCTCCGCCGCTTCGGACAGCGCCGGTTCGACCACGGTCGTGGCGGAAGAAGGGGCGGGAACGGATTCGGCGATACCGAAATGGTCCAAGTGCGGATGTCCTTTCGGTCGCACCGTAGCGGCTTTCCCGACGCGTGTAATCCCGTCCCGCTCGAAGCGTGCGCCGTAGATATGAAAGAGGCCGCCGAGCCCCCGCAGGGGCCCGACGACCTCAAGCATGGTCAGCGGCCGGAAGCTCCAGCCCGGGAGACCATGCGAACCGCGTTACGACACCCGGTCATGCGACCGGGCCGCCGTTCAGCGGCGCGTCTCCCGAACGAACTGAACCGACCCCACTGCTGAACCATGAGACATCGGATCACCTCCTTTCGCTAGTTGAGCTAGAGCGTGACCGCTGCTGCGATCACGACCCGAATGTGTGACACCGCGCCCCTGCAAACAAGTCTTGTAATGCGCGGCAGATTCAACGACCTTCTTCCGCCTGCCCGGCTCAGCGACCGCGACAGGCGCGGATCACCGCAGCGATCGCGGGATCGGCCGGCACGGCAAGGACCGGCCCCTCCCCCAGCGACACGCCGATCGGACCCTTCACCTTCTGCAGCGCGGCGAGGAAGCGATCGTCGATGCTGGCGCGTGCCTCCACCCTGCGGCCGCTTGCGACCACCGGATAGGAGGCCGCGGCCATGCCGGTGACGATCCGCAGCATGGTGCCCCCATCGGCAGTTCCGCTGCGCAGGAAGACGAGTTGGCGACGCGCGGAGTCGCAGCGGAGCGCGAAGGCACCCGTGCCGCCCGCGTCCACGAAACGGGCGTAGCCTTTGCCCGTGTGCCATCGCCCCGAGGCGAGTGCGACGCCGGCCAGTTCGGGCGCAGGCAACTCGCCCGGCGCGAGCGCGCCGACGTCGATCGGCGCCGGCGTCGGCTTGGGAGCAGCTTGCGGCGTCGGGCTAGGCGCGGGTGCGGGCTGCTCGTCGGAACAGCCCGCCAGTGCGAGCGCGAGCAGCCCTGCCCGCCACCCCATCACCCGCGGCAATCCTCCGTCAGGCGCAGCACCTCGGCCCAGGCAGGCACGACCAATGCCGCCTGGCCGGGCAGCTCCACGATGAAACGGCCGCGGCTGAAGCCCATCGCATCGAGCAACGGGTCCTGCGCGGGAAGCGCGGCGGCGACCGTCCCCGCCCCCGCCGTCACCGGAAGGGTCCGCGCGGTGCTGGAGGTGCGGATCGTCAGCGCGGCGCCGGGCGCGGCGGCACCCGTGCGGGTGAGCGTCACCTGGCGGCGCGCGCGGTCACAGCGAAGCGTCAGCACGGGTGCGGCGCCGGGGGTGCCGAAGGAGGCAACCGAGCCCTGCCCGTCCTGCGCATAGCGCCAGTCGCCGCGGGTGACCGGCCAGTCGCGCCAATCCCCCACCGGCGGCGGCGCCGGCGGTGCGACGGGCGCAGCGGCGACCGGCGCGGGCGGCGGAGGGGCCGGCGGCGGTTCGGAGGGACGGACGCACTGGGTCAGGACCAGCAGGGGCAGGATGAGGACGACGCGACGCATGTCCGGCTTATGGGGGAAGCCGGCGGACGGCTCAACCACCCCTCCCTTCTCCGCGCGGCGAGCGGTTCGCCGCAGATGCGGTTGGCCCCGTTCGTCCGATGCATGGTGTGGGCCGGCCCGGTTGCGCTATCCGGACGCCATGACGATCAAGCTCATCTGCCTCGATGCCGACGACACGCTGTGGCACAACATGCGGCACTTCCACGCGACCGAAGCGGCGCTGCTCGCGCTCATCGAGCCGTTCGCGGCCCGCGACATCGCCCGCGAGCGGCTGAACGCCTGCGAGGCGCGCAACCTGAAGCTCTATGGCTATGGGGCCAAGGGCTTCACACTGTCGATGATCGAGACGGCGATCGAATTGGCCGACGACCCGCTGCCCAAGGCGGTGATCGCCGAAATCCTGGCGGCGGGACGCGCGTTGCTGTCCCACCCGGTCGAGCTGTTCGAGGGGATCGCCGACACGCTGGAACAGCTGGCAGACCGAGGCCGGCTGGTGCTGGTGACCAAGGGCGACCTGCTCCACCAGGAAGCGAAGCTCGCCGCATCGGGACTCGGCGAGCGGTTCAGCGGGATCGAGATCGTCAGCGACAAGACGGCCGACACCTTCCGGCGGCTGTTCGCCCGGGAAGGCGTCGCGCCGGAGGAGGCGGTGATGGCCGGCGATTCGCTGCGGTCCGACATCAACCCGGCCCTGGACGCCGGCGCCTGGGCAGCGTTCATCCCGCAGGAGGGCGCCTGGTCGCACGAGCACGCACAGCTGCCCGCCGAGCACCCGCGCTTTTGCCAGCTGCGAACCCTCGCAGAACTGCCGGGGTGGATCGACGCGATCTCCTAGCTCGGCCGCGTCCCGGGCGGGAGCGGCATCACGGCAGCGCCGTTGCCGATTCCGCGCCGGGACGTTCGCCTCAACCGCGCTTGGAGGCGATCCAGCGGTCGATCTTCTGCTCCAGGATGTTCATCGGCAGCGAGCCCGTCATCAGCACCTGCGCGTGGAATTCCTTGAGATCGAACTTCGCACCCAGCGCCTGCTCGGCCCTGGCGCGCAGTTCCAGGATCTTGAGCTGGCCGATCTTGTAGGAGAGCGCCTGGCCCGGCATCGCGATGTAGCGCTCGACCTCGCTGGTCGCATCGGTGCGGCCCATCGAGCTGTTGTCGAGCATGTACTTGATTGCCTGGTCTCGGGTCCAACCCTTGGCATGGATGCCGCTGTCGACGACCAGCCGCATCGCGCGCAGCATCTCGTCGTTCAAGCCACCAAAGCGCTGGTAGGGATCGGTCTCCATGCCGAGCTCGTCCCACAGCGTTTCGGCATAGAGCGCCCAGCCCTCGACATAGGCGGTGTTGCCACCGAAGCGCATGAAGTTGGGAAGCTCGGCATTCTCCTGCGCAAGGCTGATCTGGAAGTGATGCCCGGGCGCGCCCTCGTGCAGGTACAGCGTCTCCTGCCCCCAGGTGGAGCGGGAGGGCAGGTCGTAGGTGTTATAGTAGAAGATGCCCGGCCGCGATCCGTCCGGCGCGCCCTGCATATAGGAGCCGCCGGCGTCCGTCTTTTCGCGATAGTCGGGCACCGGGCGGATCTCGAGCGGGGTCTTGGGTAGCGTCGAGAAGAGCTCGCCCACGCGGGCGTCGACACGCTTGCCGATCGCATAATATTCGTCGCGCAACGCCTGCTTGCTGGCGGGACGGAACTCGGGGGCTGTGCGCAGGAACTCGAAGAAGGCGGGGAGCGTGCCCTTGAACCCGACCTGAGTCTTCACCGCCTCCATCTCACGGTGGATGCGCGCCACTTCGCTCAGCCCCAGGTTGTGGACGTCGTCGGCCGACAGCGGCAGGGTCGTGTTCTGTTCGATCAGGAAGGCGTAGAGCTTGGGGCCGCCCTTCATGTGGACGAGGCCGACGCCCTCGCGGGCAGCCGGCAGATATTCCTTGGCGAGGAAGTCGCGCAGGCGCTGGTAGGCCGGGCGGATTTCGTCGCGAATCACGGCGGCCGTCTCGGTGCGCAGCTGCGCCTGCTCGGCCGCCGGAATGTCAGCCGGGAACGCCTTCAGCGGCGCATAGAAGGTCGAACCCTCGACGCCCTGGGCCAGCTGCAGGTCGAGCTGGTCGATGACGTTGCGCACCACCAGCTTGGGCTGGACGACGCCGGCCGCCATGCCCTGGCGGAAGCGGCCGATCGCGGCGTCCAGAATCTGGGCATAGCGGTGATGGCGGCTGATGCTGTCGCGATAATCCTTCACCGTCTTGAAAGGCGCCGCGCTCTGGCCCGAGGCGAGATCGGGGTAGAAAGTGTGGATGCCGGTGAAATGGTCGATCGGACGCACCACCGACAGCGGCAGGATGTCGGGGCCGAGCGCCCGCAGCCCGAGTTCCGTCTGCCAACGGAACACGTCGTAGGCGAGCTGATCGGTGGGCGAGAGCGCCGCCCGATCGATGCGGCGCAGCGCCGCCAGGTCCCGCTCGCCGGCCGCCCGCTCCGCGTCGAAATAGGCGTCGCTGATCATGTCGCCGAGCTGGTCGGCATAGCGCATGTCGCCGCGGAACAGCGCGTTGAGCGGATTGCGGCGAAGATTGTCCTCGTCGCTCTGCTTGAACAGCGCGTGGAGGGCCGTGGCGGCGTCCACGGGCGCAGCCTCGGGCGCGGCCACGGAAGGCGGCGAAGAGGCAAGCGGCGGAGTCGTGGCGCAGCCTGCCAGAAGCGCCGCGGCCGAAGCGGCGAGAAGTCGAACGCGCAAGTGGATCCCCCCAAATACAACTGTGTTGCAGGAATGCAGCACCGCATCGACCGAGGCAAGCGCCGTTCGGAGACCGCCCGCCTCCGGCGAGCGCCGTGGCTGTTCATCCCCGTTGTCCGCGAGCCGGTTTAAGCGCAGAGGGGCGGTGCCGAGATCGGCAGGAGGCTCGAATTGCGTTTTTCCGTTGCCCTGGCGCTTGCGTTGGCGGCCGCTGCCACTCCGGCGGCGGCGCAGGAGCACGACGCGCAGCTGTGGCTGACGGCGAACGCCTCCACCGAGCTGCGCGAAGGGCTTAAGCTGGAGCTGGAGACCAACCAGCGGTTCAGCGACGACAGCGGCGAGCTGTACGAGAGCCAGTATCTCGCTGCACTCACGGTTCAGGCCGCGACGGGGGTGACCTTGACCGGCGGCCTCAACCGGGTGGTCCGGCCGCGCGACGGCAGGGTTCAGAACACCGAATGGCGGCCGCGCCAGCAGATCGGGTTCGCGATCGCAAAGCTGGGTTCAGGTCAGCTGGCGGGTCGCGTTCGCCTGGAGCAACGCTTCCGAAGCGACGACAGCGAGACGGGGCACCGGGTTCGTCCCGAAATCACCTATACCCTGCCCGTCTACCGCGACGTCAAACTGCGTCTGGCGCACGAAAGCTACTTCAACCTCAACAGCACCGGCTTCCAGGACCGGGGACATGAGCGGATGCGCAACTGGGCGATCGCGACCGTGCCGTTCACGAAGAACCTCAGCGCGCAGCTCGGCTACATGAACCAGTATCGCTTCAACGACGAGGACCCCGACGTCATGGAGCACGGGCTGATGACGGCTCTGTACGTGACGTTCTGACGAGAAGGCGGGCGCGCGGCCATTGCTTCGGCCGCGTGCCGCCCCTCCCGCGTCGCGGCCCGGCTATGCCCGCCGGTGGCTCATGCGGGTCTTCTGCTGCTTGCCGTAGCGGGTCTTGCGCGTGCCCGGCTTGCCCTCGTTGGAGCGGCCCATCACCGGCGCCTTGTGCTCCGCTACCGGGAGGCCGAGTTCCTCGTTTTCCAGGCTGCGGATCTCGTCGCGCAGGCGCCCGGCTTCCTCGAACTCCAGGTTCGCGGCGGCCTCGCGCATCTTCTTTTCCAGGCTCTCGATGTACGACCGCAGGTTGTGGCCGACCATGTGCGGCCGTTCCTCGTCGATCTCGACCGTGACCTGATCCTTGGACGCGACATGGGCGATGATGTCGCCGATGTTACGCTTGATCGTGGTCGGCGTGATGCCGTGTTCGAGGTTGTACGCCTTTTGCTTTTCGCGGCGGCGGTCGGTCTCGGCGATCGCGCGCTCCATGCTGCCGGTCATGCGATCGGCATAGAGGATCACGCGGCCCTCCACGTTGCGCGCGGCGCGGCCGATCGTCTGGATCAGCGAGGTCTCCGAACGCAGGAAGCCTTCCTTGTCCGCGTCGAGGATCGCGACCAGCCCGCATTCGGGGATGTCGAGCCCCTCGCGCAGCAGGTTGATGCCCACCAGCACGTCGTACACGCCCATGCGCAGGTCGCGGATCAGCTCGATGCGCTCCAGCGTCTCGACGTCGGAGTGCATGTAGCGGACCTTCAGACCCGCCTCGTGCATGAACTCGGTCAGATCCTCCGCCATGCGCTTGGTGAGCGTCGTCACCAGCGTGCGATAGCCGGCTTGCGCGGTCTTCTTTGCCTCGTGGATCAGATCGTCGACCTGTTCCTCGACCGGCTTGATCTCGATCGGCGGGTCGATAAGGCCGGTGGGGCGAATGACCTGTTCGGAGAACACGCCACCGGTCTGCTCCAGCTCCCAGCCGCCCGGGGTCGCGGAGACGCAGACGGTCTGCGGGCGCATCGCGTCCCATTCGTTGAAGCGCAGCGGCCGGTTGTCGATGCACGACGGCAGGCGGAAGCCGTACTCCGCAAGCGTGATCTTCCGCCGGTGGTCGCCCCGCGCCATGCCGTTGACCTGGCCGATGGTCTGGTGGCTCTCGTCCACGAACAGCAGCGCGTTTTCGGGGAGATACTCGAACAGCGTGGGCGGCGGCTCGCCGGGGAGGCGGCCGGTCAGGAAACGGGAGTAGTTCTCGATGCCCGCACAGCTGCCGGTGGCGGCGATCATCTCCAGGTCGAAGTTGGTGCGCTGCTCCAGCCGCTGGGCTTCCAGCAGCTTGCCCTCGGCATGCAGCTCCTTCAGCCGCTCGGCGAGCTCGTGCTTGATCGCCTCGCTCGCCTGCTTGAGCGTGGGCCCGGGCGTTACATAGTGCGAGTTGGCGTAGACGCGCACGGAGTTCAGCTCGGCAACCTTCTTGCCGGTCAGCGGATCGAATTCGGTGATCGCCTCGATCTCGTCGCCGAAGAAGGTGATGCGCCAGGCGCTGTCCTCATAGTGCGAGGGGAACAGCTCGAGGCTGTCGCCGCGCACGCGAAAGGCGCCGCGCTGGAAGGCAGCGTCGTTGCGCTTGTACTGGAGGGCGACGAGCTTGCGCACGATCTCGCGCTGATCGACCACCTGCCCTTTCTTCAGGTCGAAGATCATCGCCGAATAGGTCTCGACCGAACCGATGCCGTAGAGGCACGACACCGAGGCGACGATGATGACGTCGTCGCGCTCCAGCAGCGAGCGCGTGGCCGAGTGGCGCATCCGGTCGATCGCCTCGTTCACCGAGCTTTCCTTCTCGATGTAGGTGTCCGACCGCGGCACATAGGCCTCGGGCTGGTAATAGTCGTAGTAGCTGACGAAATACTCGACCGCGTTGTCGGGGAAGAAGCTCTTGAACTCGCCATAGAGCTGGGCGGCCAGGATCTTGTTGGGCGCCAGGATCAGCGCCGGGCGCTGAAGCGCCTCGATCGTCTTGGCCATAGTGAAGGTTTTGCCCGAGCCGGTGACGCCGAGCAGCACCTGGTCGCGCTCGCCGGCCTGTGCGGCGGCCACCAGTTCCGCGATGGCGGTGGGCTGGTCGCCCGACGCTTCATATTCGGAGACGAGCTTGAACGGCTTGCCGCCCTCCACCTTGGGCGGGCGTGCCGGCCGGTGGGGCACGAACGAGGGGCCGGTTTCCGGCTCGGCAAGGCTGGTGCGGATCTGGATCGCCATAGGTCGCCAATATGGGGACGCGGTGAAGCAGCGGCAACGCGGGGCACAAGCTTTGCTTTGGTTGACCGGGCGCCGTGCAGCCCATAGTGCGATGCCCTCGCAACAAGCCCAGGCAAGACGAACCGCGCCTGTCCAGACGCGGCTGAAGGAAGAAGTGCATGACCGACGTCCGCGAACCCGTGCTCATTCCGGAAACCAAGGCGTTCCTGAACGCCAAGGTGCTGTGGGTCCGCCATTGGAACGACCGGCTGTTCTCGTTCGCGGTCGAGCGGCCGTCGAGCTTCCGCTTTCGTTCGGGCGAGTTCGTGATGATCGGGCTGCCGGGCGAGACCAAGCCGATCATGCGCGCCTATTCGATCGCCAGCCCGCATTATGCCGAGGAGCTGGAGTTCCTGTCGATCAAGGTCGAGGACGGCCCCCTCACCTCCAAGCTGCAGCTGATCCAGCCCGGCGACGAAGTGTATCTGGGCAAGAAGCCCACCGGCACGCTCGTCACCGACGCGCTGACCGGCGGCAAGCGGCTGTTCTTCTTCTCGACCGGCACCGGCCTGGCACCGTTCCTGAGCCTGGCCCGTGACCCGGACGTCTATTCGATGTTCGATCAGGTGATCCTGGTGCATTCGGTGCGCCAGGTGAGCGACCTTGCCTATCATGACGAGCTGGCGTCGCGGCTGGCGGACGACCCGCTGGTCTCGGAAGAGGCGCAGGCGCAGTTCCACTATATCCCGACGGTGACCCGCGAAGCGTTCCGCAACACGGGCCGCATCAACGACCTGATCGAGAGCGCCGCGCTGTTCGGTGAGCCGGTCCAGGGCCCGAAGAAGCTGGACCCGGAGACCGACCGCATCATGCTGTGCGGCAGCATGGCCATGATCCGCGACTTTGCCGCGATGCTCGAGGGCATGGGCTTCGTCGAGGGTTCCAATGCGGCGCCCGGTCAGTTCGTGATCGAGCGCGCCTTCGTCGACTGATCGTATCCGGTTCCGCACTTCCTTTATCGTGCTCCTGCGCAGGCAGGAGCCCAGGGCCAAGCGGAACAGCTGCTAGCGCATGGTACCCTGGGCTCCCGCCTGCGCGGGAGCACGAAGCGGTAGCGCTCGCCCATCTTGCCGCAGCGCAGCGAGCTTGCTAGAGGCGCGCCAGCATCGAGAGTCGGGGCGACCCCGACACCAACCTGCTCCCGAGCAAGGTGGTGCCTTCGCGCTTCGCGGGAAGGGATGTGGCCGGTCGGCAAACCACGGGACCCAAGCCACGCGTCGCACCGACTCTCCAACGAGAGTACGACACAGGCATGACCCAAGAACCCCAGCAGTTCGCCAGCGACAACTACGCCGGCATTTGTCCCGCGGCATGGGCGGCGATGGACGAGGCCAATCGCGGCTATGTGCCCGCCTATGGCGAGGACCCGTGGACGCAGCGTGCCTCCGACTCGTTCCGCACGCTGTTCGAGACGGACTGTGAGGTGTTCTTCGCGTTCAACGGCACCGCGGCCAATTCGCTGGCGCTGGCGGCGCTCTGCCAGTCCTACCACAGCGTGATCTGCTCCTCCTCCGCCCACGTCGAGACCGACGAGTGCGGCGCGCCGGAGTTCTTCTCCAACGGCTCCAAGCTGCTGGTCGCCCAGACCGAGGGCGGCAAGCTGACGCCCGAGGCCGTGCGCGCGCTCGCGACCGGGCGCTCCGACATCCACTTCCCGAAGCCGCGCGCGGTGACGATCACCCAGCCGACCGAGACCGGCCAGGTCTATTCACTGGATGAGATCCGGGCGCTGTCCGCGACCTGCCGCGAGCTGGGCCTGCGGCTGCACATGGACGGCGCGCGCTTCGCCAACGCCTGCGCCGCGCTCGGCTGCTCGCCGGCCGACATGACGTGGCGCTCGGGCGTCGACGTGCTGTGCTTCGGCGGCACCAAGAACGGCATGGCGGCCGGCGAGGCGATCCTGTTCTTCGACCATGCCCTCGCCGTCGACTTCGACTATCGCTGCAAGCAGGCGGGACAGCTTGCCTCCAAGATGCGCTTCCTGGCGGCGCCGTGGGTCGGCATGCTGGAAAGCGGCGTGTGGCTGAGCAACGCCGCGCACGGCAATGACTGCGCCCGCCGCCTGGCGACCGCGATCGCCGACCTGCCGGGCGTCGAGCCGATGTTCCCGGTGGAGGCGAATGCGGTGTTCCTGCGCGCACCGGAGGCGGTGCTGGAGGGGCTGCGCGCCCGCGGATGGCGCTTCTACACCTTCATCGGCGGCGGCGCGCGTTTCATGTTCGCCTGGGATGCGGACCTCTCCCGGGTCGACGCCCTCGCCCGTGACCTGCGCGCGGCAGTGACGGAAGCGAACGGCGGCGAGACGCTCGCCGCCTGAGGGGCGCCGAAGCGCCCGCGGGGTGCGGCGCCGTGGGGGAACCGCGCCGCATCCTCGTCCATTGCAGAAATCCTGGCATGCAACGGACGAGGTCTACCATGACGGATGCACGCAGTTTCGAAAACAAGGTCGCGATCATCACGGGAGCCGCAGGCGCCATCGGTGCCGAGACGGCAGTGCTCATGGCCGAACGCGGCGCAAAGATCGTCGCGGTGGACATCGCCGGCGCCAATGTCGACGTTCTGAAGGAACGGATCGACGCGGATCGGCTGGTGATCGTGGAGGCGGACGTCAGCGACGAAGCGTCGGTGCGCAACTATGTCGAGGAAGCGAAGCGGGCGTTCGGCGGCCGCATCGACGTCTTCTTCAACAATGCGGGGATCGAGGGGCCGGTGAAGCCGATCGGCGACTACCCGCTGGACGCCTTCAAGAAGGTGATGGCGGTCAATGTCGATGGCGTGTTCCTGGGGCTGAAATACGTGCTGCCGGTGATGCTGGAGCAGGGCGGCGGCGCGATCGTCAACTCGTCCAGCGTGGCAGGGCTGAGCGGATCGCCGGGAACCTCCGCCTATAACGCCAGCAAGCATGCGGTGCTGGGCCTGACCCGCGTGGCGGCGATGGAGGTCGCCGACAAGAACATCCGGGTGAACTGCATCAACCCCGGCCCGATCCACAGCCGCATGATGGATTCGCTGGACGAAGGCAGCAAGGGTTCGGAAGCCGAGCGCGCCAAGGCACTGCCGGCGAAACGCTATGGGCGCCCCGAAGAGGTGGCGCAGCTGGTGGCGTTCCTCGCGTCCGACGCCGCGGGGTACATCAACGGCGCCTATCACCCGATCGATGGCGGCCTGCACGCGTCGACGTAAGTGCGCTTCCGGCCCACGTGCTCCTGCGCAGGCAGGAGCCCAGGGTTCGGGCGATCACGGGCGTTGCTCTGCTTGGCCCTGGATCCCTGCCTGCGCAGGGATACGGCTTGGGTGCAGGGTGGCCCTCCCTCGCGCCGCCATCCCAGCTGGGCCCCGGCCTTCGCCGGGGTACGGGTGGGCTTGGCGCGAGGGACCTCTTCCGTCTGACCGGCGTCAGGCGTTTTCGAGCAGGCGTTCCTTGGCGATTTTCTCGCGCCAGACGAGCGGCGCGAGCGTGTGGACGTTCTGCCCCTCCGCATCCACGGCCACGGTGACGGGGAAGTCCTGCACCTCGAACTCGTAGATCGCCTCCATGCCGAGATCCTCGAAGCCGACGACCTTCGAACCCTTGATCGCGCGGGCGACGAGGTACGCAGCCCCGCCGACCGCCATCAGATAGGCGCTCTTGTTCTCGCGGATGGCGTCGGTCGCGGCTGGGCCGCGCTCGGCCTTGCCCACCATCGCGAGCAGGCCTTGGTCGAGCATCATGCGGGTGAACTTGTCCATGCGCGTCGCGGTGGTGGGACCAGCTGGGCCGACGACTTCCTCACCGACCGGATCGACCGGGCCGACATAATAGATCACGCGGCCCTTGAACTCGACCGGCAGCTCCTCGCCGCGGGCGAGCATGTCGGCGATCCGCTTGTGCGCGGCGTCGCGGCCGGTGAGCATCTTGCCGTTGAGCAGCAGGCGATCGCCGTGCTTCCAGGACTGCACCACTTCCGGGGTGAGCGTGTCGAGGTCGACGCGCTTCGCCTCGACCGAGGGCTTCCACTCGACCTTTGGCCACTCGTCGAGCTTGGGCGCTTCCAGATAGACGGGGCCCGAGCCGTCGAGGGTGAAGTGTGCGTGGCGGGTGGCGGCGCAGTTGGGGATCATCGCCACGGGCTTGGACGCGGCATGGGTCGGCCAGTCGAGGATCTTGATGTCGAGGATGGTGGACAAGCCGCCCAGCCCCTGCGCGCCGATGCCGAGCGCGTTGACCTTGTCGAACAGCTCGATGCGCAACGCCTCGATGTCGTTCTGGGGCCCGCGCTGCTTCAGTTGGGCCATGTCGATTGCGCCCATCAGCGATTCTTTGGCGAGCAACATCGCCTTTTCGGCGGTGCCGCCGATGCCGATGCCGAGCATGCCGGGCGGGCACCAGCCGGCACCCATCTGCGGGACCATCTCCAACACCCAGTCGACGATCGAGTCGCTGGGGTTCATCATCTTGAACTTGGTCTTGTTCTCCGAGCCGCCGCCCTTGGCCGCGACGTCGACCGACACCGTGTTCCCCGGCACCATTTCGACGTGCATCACGCTCGGCGTGTTGTCGCGGGTGTTGCGGCGGGTGAAGGCGGGGTCTGCGAGGATCGAGGCGCGCAGCTTGTTCTCCGGGTGGAGATAGGCGCGGCGGACGCCCTCATCGACGACCTCCTGCAGCGAGCGGTTCGACTGGAGGCGGCAGTCCTGGCCCCACTTCACGAACACGGTGACGATGCCGGTGTCCTGGCAGATCGGGCGATGCCCCTCCGCGCACATGCGGCTGTTGGTGAGGATCTGGGCGATGGCGTCCTTGGCCGCCGGGCTCTGCTCGGCCTCATAGGCCTGGCCCAGCGCGCGGATGTAATCCATCGGATGATAGTAGCTGATGAACTGGAGGGCGTCGGCGACGCTTTCGATCAGGTCGGCTTCGGTGATGATGGTGGTCATTGCGGGTCCATGGTGGTTTGCGCCCCTATGCAACATGGGGGCGGCCACGAAAACCGCTGTCGCATCGACGTGCGCGCGCCTTGATCGGCGCGGCGGCCGTGCGTACCGACCGGGCATGGACCCGCTGCCCCAGACCGACCAGGACGCCGCCCAGGAGCTCGCCGCGCTCTCCGCGGAGATCGCGCGCCACAACCAGCTCTATCACGACGCCGATGCGCCCGAGATCAGCGATGCCGACTATGACGCGCTGGTCCGGCGGAACGCCGCGATCGAGGCGGCCTTCCCGCACCTGGTGCTGAGCGACTCGGCGGCGCGGCAGGTGGGTGCGACGCCGACCGGGCACCTGGCCAAGGTGGCGCACGCGCGGCCGATGCTGAGCCTCGACAATGCGTTCTCGGACGAGGAGGTCGCGGATTTCGTCGGCCGGGTGCGGCGGTTCCTGGCGCTGGCTCCCGATGCGCCGGTGGTGCTGACCGCCGAGCCGAAGATCGACGGGCTTTCCTGCTCGCTACGCTATGAGGACTGCCGGCTGGTGCGTGCGCTCACCCGCGGCGACGGCGCGGTGGGCGAGGACGTGACGGCGAACGTCCGCACCATCGCCGACATTCCCGAGACTCTGCCCGAGGACGCGCCCGAACTCTTCGAGGTGCGCGGCGAGGTCTATATGGAGAAGGCGGCGTTTGCGGCGCTGAACGCGCGGCTACTGGCCGAGGCGGCCGATCCGGCCAAGGCGCGCCAGTTCGCCAACCCGCGCAACGCCGCCGCCGGATCGCTGCGCCAGAAGGATGCGGGCGTCACCGCCACCCGGCCGTTGCGGTTCCTGATGCACGGCTGGGGGGAGACCAGCAGCCTGCCGGGCGACACCCAGGCCGCCGTGGTGGCGGCGATCGCCGGCTGGGGCTTCCCGGTCGCCGACAGCTTCGCGCTGACCCCGACACTGGAGGACGCGCTGGGAGTGTATCGGGCGATCGAGGCGCAGCGTGCGGACCTGCCGTTCGATATCGATGGCGTCGTCTACAAGGTCGACCGGCTCGACTGGCAGGCGCGGCTGGGCCAAGTTGGGCGCGCGCCGCGCTGGGCGCTGGCGCACAAGTTCCCGGCCGAGCGCGCGCAGACGACGCTGGAGCGGATCGACATCCAGGTCGGCCGTACGGGCAAGCTGACGCCGGTCGCGCGGCTGGAGGCGGTGACGGTCGGCGGCGTGGTCGTCACCAACGCGACGCTGCACAACGCCGACGAGATCGCGCGACTGGGCGTGCGGCCGGGCGACCGCGTGGTGCTGCAACGCGCCGGCGACGTGATCCCGCAGATCGTGGAGAACCTGACCCGCGACGTGGCGCGGGAGCCCTGGGTGTTCCCGACGCATTGCCCGGAGTGCGGGTCCGATGCGGTGGCCGAGGAAGGCGAAGTCGACATCCGCTGCACCGGCGGCCTCATCTGCCCGGCGCAGCGGGTCGAGCGCTTCAAGCATTTCGCCAGCCGCGGCGCGCTCGACATCGAGGGGCTGGGCGCGACCACGATCGAGGCGTTCGTACGCGACGGGCTGCTGCATTCGCCAGCCGACATCTTCCGCCTGAAGGACCGGCGCGCCGACATCCTGGCGCGCGAACGCTGGGCTGAGATTTCGGTCGACAATTTGCTGGCTGCGGTCGAGGCGAAGCGTGCGCCGGATCCGGTGCGGCTGCTGTTCGGCCTCGGCATCCGCCACATCGGCATCGTGACCGCGCGCGACCTGCTCAAACGCTATGCCACCCTGCCCGCGATCCAGCTGCTGGCCGACGAGATCATCGCGCTGCGCCAGGGCATGGCGCCGGTGGTCGGCGAGAGCGACCAGAAATTTCAGGCGCGCATCGACAAGGCGATCGCCGAGCATATCGGCGTCGAGAACGTCGGCGCGGCGGTGGGCCATGCGCTCGCCGACTTCTTCGCAGAACCGCACAATCGGGATCTTTGGGCGGACTTGCTGGGCGAAGTATCGCCGCCCGCCTTCGTGCCGGAGATTCGCGACTCGGAAGTAACCGGCCTCACGGTGGTGTTCACCGGAACGCTGGAGACGATGTCGCGCGACGAGGCGAAGGCCCAGGCAGAGGCATTGGGGGCGCGCGTCGCCGGGTCCGTGTCCGCCAAGACCGGGCTGGTCGTCGCCGGTGCGAACGCCGGCTCCAAGCTCAAGAAGGCGGCAGAACTGGGCGTCCGCGTGGTAAACGAGAGCGAGTGGGCGCAAATCGTTACGACAGCAGGCTAATTTCCGGGGAGCCACCGAGTGTGGCGTTTGTGCAACGCAGCAAAAAGCTTTTGGTTCCCCCTCCCCTCATTGTCACAAAGCGGACATATGAATCGCCCACGGGGCGGCCAGACGGTGAACGGGCACCGCGTCTGAGCATCCGCTCACGATAGGGGAACACATGCGTACGAAGCTTTTTGCAGGCGTGGCTTTTGCCGCGCTGGTCATTCCGGCTGCCGCAATGGCGCAGTCGACTGCATCGCAGGAGTTTAACGAGGGTAGCGAAGTCGTCGTCACGGGCCGGGCCGATCGCACGATCGGGGGCGTGGACCTTCCGAACCAGCCCAAGGCGCAGGTGGTCCTCGACAGCGAGATCATCCAGCGGCAGCGTCCGGGCCAGACGATCAACGACGTCATCAACCTGGTTCCGGGTGTCAGCTTCCAGAACAACGACCCCTATGGTTCGTCGGGCGGTGGCTTCCGCATCCGCGGCTTCGACTCGTCGCGCATTTCGCAGACGCTGGACGGCATTCCGCTGAACGACAGCGGCAACTATGCCATCTACACCAACCAGCAGGTCGACAGCGAGATCATCGACAACGTCAGCGTCAACCTGGGCGCAACCGACGTCGACAGCCCGACTGCATCGGCCGTCGGCGGCACCGTGAACCTGCGCACCCGCGTCCCCGGCGACGAGCTGGGCGCGATGTTCACCGCTTCCTATGGTGAGTACGACTATCACCGCGTGTTCGGCATGATCGACACCGGCGACATCACCGGCATGGGCACCAAGGCGTTCGCCTCGGCCTCGTGGGTTTCGTACGACAACCCGTTCAACAACTACGGCCGCATCAAGAAGCAGCAGTACAACGCCCGCATCTACCAGGATCTGGGCGGCAACGGCGACTTCATCTCGATCGCAGGCCACTACAACCAGGCTCGCAACAACTTCTTCGGTTCGGGTCCGCTGCGTGGCGATCCCGGCCGCGAGACCGGCACCGGCAGCGGCAACCGCTTCCCGACCAGCTTCGACGAAGCCAGCTACGACGTTCCGGTGTGCAGCACCGACACGCCGGAGACCGGCGTGGTCGACACGACGAACAGCTGCGGCACCCAGTATGACCGCCGCTACAACCCGTCGAACACCGGCAACATCCGTGGTTCGTCGCGCTTCACGCTCGCCGATGGCCTGACCCTGACGGTTGATCCCAGCTATCAGTACACCAAGGCGAACGGCGGCGGCACGGTGACGGGCCGCGAAGGCGTCCGCACCATCAACGGCGTCAACTACACGGGCTTCATCGGCGGCCAGTACTACTTCGGCCGTGACCTGAACTTCGACGGCGACGTACTCGACACCTGCAGCACCAGCGGCGCGGCATGCGCCAGCAGCAACGCCAACGGCGTCACCCTGCTCGCTCCGAGCCAGACCGTGACCAACCGCTACATGGTGATCTCGAACCTGGTGTATCAGATCAACGACGCACACCGCGTCCGCTTGTCCTACACCTACGATCGCGCGCGCCATCGTCAGACCGGCGAAACCGGCTTCCTGTACAGCAACGGCGAACCGTTCGACGTGTTCCCGATCAACGACCCGATCACGGACCTCAACGGCAACGTCGTTCAGAAGCGTGACCGCAAGTCGTACGCGATCCTGAACCAGGTGTCGGGCCAGTACCGCGGCGAGTTCCTCGAGAACAACCTCGTCCTCGACCTCGGTCTGCGCGTGCCGTTCTTCAAGCGCGACCTGAACCAGAACTGCTTCACCACGGCAGCCAACGGCAACGTCGACTGCGTCGCCTCGGACAACGCCTCCGGCTATGCGGCGGCCAACCCGAACTATGCGGCACCGCGCTCGCGTGATTACACGTACAACCGTGCGCTTCCGAACGTCGGCCTGACCTACAACATCACGCCGCAGGCGAGCATCTTCGCCAGCTACGCAAAGGGCCTCTCGGTCCCGGGCACCGACACGCTGTACAGCGCGCTGTACTTCGCCGATGGCACGGAAGGGGCCGATCCGGCACCGGAAACCACGGACAGCTTCGACCTCGGCCTGCGCTACCGCTCCGGCATCGTCACGGCGCAGCTGGGCGGCTATTACATCAAGTTCAAGAACCGCATCGCGACCGCGTTCGATGCCGAGCTTGGTGAAAGCGTCTCGCGCAACATCGGCAAGGTCGACCGCTACGGCTTCGACGGCAGCATCTCGGTGCAGCCGATCCGCGAGATCACGGCCTATGTCTTCGGTTCGTACCTGAACTCGGAGATCCAGGACGATGTGCAGACCGGTGCGAACACCTTCCTGCCGACCGCCGGCAAGCAGGAGTCGGGCCTGTCGAAGTGGAGCTTCGGTGGTCGCCTGCAGGGTACCCTGGGCCCGGTCGAGCTCGGCGCACAGGTCAAGTACACCGGCCCCCGCTACATCAACGACATCAACGAGCCGTTGGTGCAGACGATCTCGGGCGTGGTGACCGATGTCTTCCCGGCGAAGGTGGACGGCTACACGCTGGTCGACCTCGACGCCCGCTTCTCGCTGGCCCAGTTCGGTCTGGACAAGACCTTCTTCCAGCTGAACGTGTCGAACCTCTTCAACGAGTTCTACGTCGGCTACATCAGCGGCAGCTCGAACAACACGAGCGTTCCGTTCGTGCAGTTCGGTGCTCCCCGCGCCGTCAGCGGCTCGATCGTGATCGGCTTCTAAGCCCTCGATCCGAACGCGACCTAACAGCAGGCCGCCGTTCCCCACCCGGGGAGCGGCGGTTTTGCTTTTTGGCGGGGGGTGTGGTTCCCGCGCCCCTTCCCCGCGAAGTTGACCCGCAGTAAGGCGGCGGCACGATGGCTGCCGTGTCTTCCCTGTTCTCGCGCCCGTTCTTCGAAGAGAAGAGCCGCGCCTTCTGGATCCTGCAGGCCGCGGGATGGAGCGGCTATCTGCTGCTGCGCACCGTCTCCACGGTGTTCAATGCGCCCAGCCTCAAGGTGGTGCTGGGCGTCATCGTGGAATCCATCGTCGGTTATTGCCTGACGCTGCTGATGTCGGTGCTCTACGGCAGCTATCGGCGCCTGCCCCGGATGTGGGCGATCATCTGCACGCTGCTGACGCTGTTCGCGGCCACGCTGCTCTATGCGATCATCGAGACCTATACCTTCTCGCTCTCGCGCGCCAACGCGCCGTCGACGGCGGTGCTGGACCTCTCGCTGCTGCCGGGGCTGTTGTTCCTCACCTTCACGGTGCTGGCCGGCTGGTCCGCCCTCTATTTCGGCATCAACTTCTACCTGATCGTCGAGCAGCAGACCCGCACCATGCAGGCGCTGGAGAACCAGGCGTCGTCGGCGCAGCTGGCGATGCTGCGCTATCAGCTGAACCCGCACTTCCTGTTCAACACGCTCAACTCGATCTCCACGCTGGTGCTGCTCAAGCACACCGAGCGCGCCAACATCATGCTGTCGCGGCTCGCGTCGTTCCTGCGCTACACGCTCGCCAACGAGCCGACCGCGCATGTGACGCTGTCGCAGGAGGTGGAGACGCTGAAGCTCTACCTCGACATCGAGAAGATGCGCTTCGAGGAGCGGCTGCAGATGCGGTTCGACATCGACCCGCGGGTGGCGAACGCCCGCCTGCCCTCGCTGCTGCTGCAGCCGCTGGTCGAAAACGCCATCAAATACGCGGTCACCCCGAAGGAAGAGGGTGCCGAGATCGCGGTTACGGCTCGGCTCGCCGGGGAACGGGTGCAGATTGGCGTTTCGGATACCGGCCCGGGCTTGAACGAAGCGTCGCGCAGGCCGACCTTATCGACCGGCGTGGGACTGGCAAACATCCGAGAGCGACTGGCGCAGGCATATGGTGAAGACCATCGCCTCGATACGCGGTCGATTCCGGGCAGCGGGTTCAGCGTCGAGATCGAAATTCCGTTCCAGGTCGAGGAACGCACGCGAGAGGCTGCATGACCATCCGTACCATATTAGTCGACGACGAGCCGCTGGCCATCCAGGGGCTGGAACTGCGCCTGCAGGCGCATGAAGACGTCGAGATCGTCGACAAGTGCGTCAACGGCCGCGAGGCCATCCGCTCGATCAAGACCCACAAGCCCGACCTCGTGTTCCTCGACATCCAGATGCCGGGCTTCGACGGTTTCTCCGTCGTCCAGGGGCTGATGGAGGTGGAGCCGCCGCTGGTGGTGTTCGTCACCGCCTATTCCGACCACGCCCTGCGCGCGTTCGAGGCCCAGGCCGTCGACTACCTCATGAAGCCGGTGGACGACGCCCGCCTGGCCGACACGCTCGACCGCGTGCGCCAGCGCCTCAACGAGAAGCGCGGCCAGGCCGAGGTCGACCGGCTGAAGGAAGTGCTGGCCGAGGTCGCTCCGGAAGCCGCCGAGACGCTGTCGGACGGCAGCGACGGCGCGCACAATGCCAATCGGTTCGAGAAGCTGATCAACATCAAGGATCGCGGGCAGATCTTCCGCGTGGACGTCGACACGATCGAGCGCATCGACGCGGCCGGCGACTATATGTGCATCTACACCGGCGACAATACGCTGATCCTGCGCGAGACGATGAAGGACTTGGAAAAGCGGCTCGACCCGCGCCGCTTCCAGCGCGTCCACCGTTCGACCATCGTCAACCTGGACCTGGTGAAGCAGGTGAAGCCGCACACCAACGGCGAATGCTTCCTGGTGCTGGATTCCGGTGCGCAGGTGAAGGTGAGCCGCAGCTATCGCGACGTGGTGGCGCGCTTCGTCCACTGAGTTCCGGCGCATGGCGTCACTTGACGATGTGGAAAGTCAGTGTCACTTTCCACATCGGAAAGTGGAGAAACGCTGATGTCGCACCCTGATTCGCCTGATCCTGCCAGCGCCGCGCTGGCGCTTGCCGCCACCAATCGCGCGCGCTCCCGCATGGCCGCCGGCGATCTTGGCACCAGCTGGTACGCGCCCCTCTACGGCGTCGCCATCGCGGCGCTGATCGCCAGCTATGCGCTTCCCGAGCACCTGATCCCGATCGGTGTGGCCGGCAGCATCGCCGGCATGGCGCTGCTGTTCCGGTTCTGGAAGCGGCGCACCGGGCTTTCGGTGAACGGGTATCGCGCCGGCAGCACCCGCCCGACCGTGATCGCATTCGCGGTGCTGATGCTGGGCATGCTGATGGCTGGCGTCGTGCTCCGCTTCCGCCTGGGGATCGTGTGGGCGCCGCTGCCGCTGGGGGCGGTGGGCGGCGTCGTGGCGACGCTCGCGAGCCGACGCTTCGATCGCATCTGGCGCGAAGAACTGGCGGCGCCGCTGTGAGCGCGATCCCGGGCTATGATGCGGTGCTGAACGCCCCCGTGCGCCTGCAGGTCTGCGCGCTGCTGATCGAGGCGGAGGAGGTGGAGTTCGCCCGCATCCGGGAAGCCATCGGCATCAGCGAATCCGTGCTGTCCAAGCACGCGGCGCAGCTGGATGCGGCAGGCTATGTCCGGCTGCGCAAGGCCAGCATGGGGGGGCGGCAACGAACCTGGCTGGCGCTGACGACGCCTGGCAAGCAGGCGTTTCGAACGCATGTGGCCGCACTCACACGCCTGGCCGCCATGGCCGAGGCGGCGGAGTAACGCGCGGGCATAGCGACCCGCGCGCCCTGGGGTCGGACGGTCAGCCCTGCTCGGCTTCGCCGGCCGCAGCTTCGTCTTCAGTGCCGGTCTGGAACCAGGCTTCCACCGGGCCGATCAGCTTAATCGTGAGCGGCTGGCCGTGGCGGTCGACCTTCTTGCCCAGGCCGACGCGGATCCAGCCTTCGGAGATCGAATATTCCTCGACGTCGCGGCGCTCCACGCCCTTAAAGCGGATGCCGACGCCGCGCTCCAGCGCCTCGCGGTCGAAATGCGGGCTGCGCGGGTTGATCGAAAGGTGGTCGGGGGGTGTATCGCTCATGGGCGGCCGCATGGCGCAAAACCGCGCCCGCGCCAACAAAAAAAGGGCGGCGCGTGGCCCCTGCCCGCGCCGCCCTCCGATGGTGGCAGCGTCAGTTGCAGACGCGCACGCGCACCGGATAGCCGTAGTAGGGATCGAAGCGCTCCTCGTCCCAGCACTGGCGGTGATCGCGATAGCGATAGGCGTAATAGCCGTCGGCGGGATAATAGCCCCGCTGACGATAGTAGCGATCGTCATAGTCATAGGCGTAGCCGCGGTCGCGGTAGTAGCGATCGCGGTACCGGCGGTCGTTGGCGCTGGATGCGAGCGCTGCGCCCAGCACCACGCCGACGACACCGGCCGCAATCGCCGGACCGGCCGAGCTGCGCCCGCGATAGCCCCGATAGCCGGGGTAGTAGCCGTGGTAGCCGCCGTGCGGGTAATAGCCGCCGCGGTAGCGCTGGGCCTCTGCAGGCGCCGACGCGGTCAGCGCGGTGGCGGCAAGCGCGACGCCTAGCCCGGCCTTCTTCAACAAGGATTTCATCTCCGAACTCCTCCTCTCTTCTCGCGTCCGGGCGTGACGGAGATCACGCAGCGGGCACGACAGGCAGGCAGTAGCGCGGATGCGCTGAACCGGGGGGTAACCCGTTGTTCAGCCAGGGTTTAGTCAGCCAGCAAAAAGGCGCCGGATGCTGGTGCATCCGACGCCTCTTGCGTTGGTTCGCAGATCGCGAAGGCTAGGCCGGGATCAGGCCGCCTTCGAACGCGACATGCGCTTGCGCACGTTCGGGTCGAGGAAGCGCTTGCGCAGCCGGATGTTCTTCGGCGTGACTTCCACCATCTCATCGTCGTCGATGTAGGCGATCGCCTGTTCCAGCGTCATCTTCTTCGGCGGAGTCAGGCGGATCGCATCGTCCTTGCCGCCCGATGCGCGGAAGTTCGTCAGCTGCTTCGCCTTCATCGGGTTGACCTCGAGGTCATCCGTCTTGGCGTTCTCGCCGATGATCATACCCTCGTAGAGGGCCTCGCCGTGGCCGACGAACAGGATGCCGCGGTCCTCGAGCGGGCCGAGCGCATAGCCCTGGGCCTCGCCGGCGCCGTTGGAGATGAGCACGCCGTTCTTGCGGCCCTCGATCGTACCCTTGAAGGGGCCATAGCGCTCGAACAGGCGGTTCATGATGCCGGTGCCGCGGGTGTCCGACAGGAACTCGCCGTGGTAGCCGATCAGGCCGCGCGACGGTGCCGAGAAGGTGATGCGGGTCTTGCCGCCACCCGACGGACGCATGTCCGTCATCTCGGCCTTGCGCTGGTTCATCTTGTCGACGACCGTGCCCGAGAACTCATCGTCCACGTCGATCACCACCGTCTCGTACGGCTCGGTCTTGGCGCCGTTCTCGTCGGTGCCGAACAGCACGCGCGGACGACTGATGCCGAGCTCGAAGCCCTCGCGGCGCATCGTCTCGATCAGCACGCCCAGCTGAAGCTCGCCGCGGCCGGCGACTTCGAAGCTGTCCTTGTCCTCGCTCTCGGTGACCTTGATCGCGACGTTGGACTCCGCTTCGCGCTCCAGGCGATCGCGGATCATGCGGCTGGTGACCTTCGAACCCTCACGCCCCGCCATCGGCGAGTCGTTGACGGCGAAGCGCATCGACAGCGTCGGCGGATCAATCGGCTGCGCCTGGATCGCCTCGGTGACGGTCGTGTCGCAGATCGTGTTCGACACGGTTGCGACGGCGAGACCGGCGAGCGAGATGATGTCGCCAGCCTTCGCCTCTTCGGTGGGCACACGCTCCAGACCCTGGAAGGTCATGATCTTGGAGGCGCGGCCGGTCTCGATCACGTTGCCGGCCATGTCGAGCGCGTGGATCGGCTGGTTGAGCTTCACCGTGCCCGACTGGACGCGACCGGTGAGGATGCGGCCCAGGAAGTTGTCGCGATCGAGCAGCGTCACCAGGAAGCTGAACGGCGCGTCGACGTCGAGGTTCGGCGCCGGCACGTGGCTGACGATCTTTTCGAACAGCGGGATCAGCGTGCCTTCGCGCGCATCGGGGTTGTCCGAGGCATAGCCGTTGCGGCCCGAAGCGTAGAGTACGGGGAAGTCGAGCTGCTCGTCGGTGGCGTCGAGCGAGACGAAGAGGTCGAAGACCTCGTCCAGCACTTCCTGTACGCGGCTGTCCGAACGGTCGATCTTGTTGACGACGACGATCGGCTTGAGGCCGAGCTTCAGCGCCTTGCCGGTCACGAACTTCGTCTGCGGCATCGCGCCTTCCGACGAGTCGACCAGCAGGATCACGCCGTCGACCATCGAGAGAATGCGCTCCACCTCACCGCCGAAGTCGGCGTGGCCGGGCGTGTCGACGATGTTGATGCGGACCGGCTCACCGCCGCCCGGAGGCGCCCATTCGACCGAGGTCGGCTTGGCGAGAATGGTGATCCCGCGCTCCTTCTCGAGGTCGTTCGAGTCCATCGCGCGCTCTTCCACGCGCTGGTTGTCGCGGAAGGTGCCCGACTGGCGGAACAGCTGGTCGACAAGGGTGGTTTTGCCATGATCGACGTGCGCGATGATGGCGATGTTGCGCAGGCTCATTCAATTTCCCGGAAAGTGGCCGACGCAGTGCGCGGGCGGTTTCGGCGCGGCCCTTAGCTTATTTCCTGCGCCGCGGAAAGGTCATTCGACGAAGCGGCCGCCGTCGAGCACGGCCAGCGGATCGGAAATCGTCAACATCTCTTCCAGCGCGCGGCGCTTGTCGGGCTGGCGTGCATACCAGCGCTCCCAGATGCGCTGCCCCATCCAGTACCCGGCTTCGCCAGGCCAGCCCTCGGGCGCGCTGCCATAGTTCCCGACCCAGCGATGCATCGCGACCGCCGCGGGCGAACCGCGTGCCGGATCGCCCTTGGTGTCGGCGGTGGTCGCCAGGTCGGCCTTGAGGATCTGCCAGAGCGCCGCCTCGCGGGCGCTGCCCCAGGCCGCGCGCTTCGGGTCCATTTCGGTACCGGTCGCCAGCGCGGCGATGAAGTCGGCCGCGCCCTCGGCCAGCACGGAGCGCAGCAGCGGTCCGCCGGGCGACGGCTCGCCGCCGTCCCGCTGCAACGCGTGGACGGTCTCGTGCGCATAGAATTGCCGGAGCACGGCGCGCAGTGCCTCGGGACTGCCGGAGATCCTGCACAGCGTCTCCAGTCCGAGCACCTGCATGCCCGGTGCTGCGGTTCCGCCGGAGTTGTCCGCCCCCACCACCAGGTAGATGCGGGGAAGTGGGCGGTCCGGAAACAGGGCACTCAGCGCAAGATAGGTGGCGCGAAGCTCCGGCGTCGTGGCCTTGACGACCGGCAGGCATTCCCGAACCGCTTCGGTATAGAGGCCGCGCTTGGCGGCGACGGTGCGCGCCAGATGGGCGGCATCGCGGATGCGGCCCGGCGTGAACACCCGCACGCCGTCGCTGGCGGCATCCAGATAGTCGCGCTGGATCTGCTCGGCCGTCAGCGGGCCCTCCGTGCGCGCGAGCAACGCCGCGAAGCGATCGGCGTCGCCGGTCTCGATCTCCACCGTCAGCGGATCGACGGCAGGCGGGGGAACCTCCACTTGGCCCAGCACGAGCGTGGCCCCGATCAGCAACTCCAGCAACGTACCCCCCTGCGATGCGTGTTATTTGCCTGATACACTTGCACAGCCGCGGCAAGCAACTATCCTCAAGGGACCAAGCACAGGAGACGATATGGCGACGCAGGTGGCGGAACAGGAGCTGAAACTCGAAGCGCCGGATCCCGTGCCCGCCGTGACGCCTGCCAAGGCTGCTGGGCTGGTGCCGGTGGACGACAAGAAGAAGTCGGAGCTGGAGACCCGCGTCGACAGCTTCATCGAGGACCTGATCGCACAGGACGTGAACTCGCCCGAGTTCGGCAAGCGCGTGGACGCGATCACCAACATGGGCGCGCGCGAAATCCGCGAGGCGGCGGGCCAGTCGAACCGCTTCCTCGATCGGCCGGTTAAGGCGATGGACCGCGAGAACGGCGTCGGTGCCGACCTCGCCCAGCTGCGCCGCACGATCGAGGACCTCGACCCCGGCAAGCAAGGCAATCTGCTGGCGCCCAAGAAGCTGTTCGGCATCCTGCCGTTCGGCAACAAGATGCGCGACTATTTCGACAGCTATAAGAGCTCGCAGACGCACATCGCGCAGATCCTGAAGAGCCTGCAGTCCGGCAAGGACGAGCTGCTGATGGACAATGCCGCGATCGACGTGGAGCGGCAGAACCTGTGGGCTGCGATGGGCCGGCTGGAGCAGATGATCTATCTCTCCAAGGAGATGGATCGCAAGCTGGAGGACCGGGCCAACGACCTGGACCACACCGATCCGGCCAAGGCCAAGGCGATCCGCGAGACCGCGCTGTTCTATGTCCGCCAGCGCACCCAGGATCTGCTCACGCAGATGGCGGTGACGGTGCAGGGCTATCTGGCGCTGGACCTGGTCAAGAAGAACAATGTCGAGCTGGTGAAGGGCGTCGATCGCGCCTCCACCACCACGGTCGGCGCGCTGCGCACGGCGGTGACGGTGGCGCAGGCGCTCACCAACCAGAAGCTGGTGCTCGAACAGATCACCGCGCTCAACACCACGACCGCGAACATCATCGATTCGACCGGCAAGCTGCTCAAGTCGCAGACCGCGCAGATCCACGAGCAGGCGGCGGCCTCCACCATCCCGGTCGAGACGCTGCAGCGCGCGTTCCAGAACATCTATGACACGATGGACGCGATCGACGTGTTCAAGCTCAAAGCGCTCGACAGCATGAAGACGACGGTCAACACGCTGTCGAACGAAGTCGAGCGGTCCAAGGGCTATATTGCCCGGGCCGAAGGCGCCGCGCAGAACGCCGGCGGCGGCGGCGAGACCTTCAAGCTCGAGGCGCTGTAAGGAACCGCCATGCAGAGCGAAGTCGACCACCAGATCGCCCGATCGACCGAAGTGTTGGAGCGATCGCGCGACCGTTATCGCGGCGGTGCGCAGCGCGTGAAGCGCAGGCGCGAGGCCGAGGTGCTGCGACGGCTGGGCCGCATCGCCGCGGCCGACCTCGCGATCCTGATCGGGGCGCTGGTAGTCGGCTGGTTCGTGCCGCTGGGGATCGGCGGGGCGATGCTGGTGATGGCGCTGCTGATCGCCGCCACCGCGCTGTTCGCGATCTTCCCGGTCGTGAAGGCGGCCACGCCCGAGACGTTCGCGACAGCGCCGCTGAAGGCGCTACCGCAACAGACCGAGCGCTGGCTGGAGACGCAGCGCCCCGCCCTCCCCGCGCCGGCGCGGACGCTGACCGATTCCATCGGCGTGCGGCTGGATACGCTCAGCCAGCAGTTGGGGGCGCTCGACGAGCGCGAGCCGGCCGCGGCCGAGGTGCGCAAGCTGGTCGGCGAGCAGCTGCCCGAGCTGGTGCGCGGCTATCAGCGCGTGCCCGAGCCGCTGCGCCGGGTGGAGCGCAACGGCCGCACTCCGGACGACCAGCTGGTCGAGGGGCTGAAGCTGATCGACGAGGAGATCGACGACATGAGCCGGCAGCTGGCGCAGGGCGACCTGGACAGCCTGGCGACGCGCAACCGGTACCTGCAGATCAAGTATCGCGACGACGAGACGCTGGCGTAACAGGCCGGCAGAGGCGTAGCATCGCGTCCGAGACGGGCCTGCGCCCGCTTTCGAGGAGAGTCGCGATGACGGTGCGTCCTGCCTTGATCCCGGTGCTGCGCTATGCCGATGCCCTCGGGGCGATCGACTTCCTGTGCACGGCCTTCGGCTTCGTGCGCCATGCCGTCTACAGCGACGCGGACACCTCCCGAGTGGACCATGCCGAGCTGGTGTGGGCGGGGCAGATGATCATGGTCTCGTCTGCGATCGACACGCCCTTTGCGCAGGCGGCGCGCATGCGCACGGCTGCCGAGGCGGGCTGCGTGACCCAGTCGCTCTACCTGGTGGTGGACGATGTGGACGGCCATGCCGCAACGGCCGCCGCAGCGGGTGCCGAGATTTTCCTGCCGCCCGAGGACCAGCCCTATGGGGGCCGCAGCTACAGCGCCCGCGATCCCGAGGGGAATGCCTGGACCTTCGGCAGCTACGATCCCTATGCGGGCTGAGGTCGGCTGATCCGCAGCGCGGATTGGACAGAGGGGCCAGGCCGGCCCACATGGCGAGCGTGACCGATACCGTTCTTCTGGAAGCGCCCGACACCGACCCGCCCCGCCAGCCGCAATGGACGGCATATGGGACGCCGGCCTACCGCCGCATCAGCCTGGCGCTGTTCCTGGCCGGGTTCGCCACCTTTTCGCTGATCTACTGCGTGCAGCCGCTGCTGCCGGAGTTCGCGCGCGATTTCGGCGTGGCGCCGGGGATTGCATCGCTGGCGCTGTCGCTGACCACCGGCCTGCTGGCGCTGGCGATCTTCGTCGCTGGCGCCTTTTCGCAGATGGTGCCCAGGCGGGGGCTGATGTTCGTGTCGATGGCGGGAGCCGCCGTGCTCAACCTTGCCGCGGCGCTGACGCCGAGCTTCTCCCTGCTGCTCGCGGCGCGCGCGCTGGTTGGGCTGGTGCTGGGCGGCGTGCCCGCGGTGGCGATGGCCTATCTGGCCGAGGAGATCGAGCCCGCCCACCTGGGCCGTGCCATGGGCCTCTATGTCGCGGGCACGGCGTTCGGCGGCATGGCGGGGCGCGTCGGCATGGGCCTGGCGACGGACCTCACCAGCTGGCGCGGGGCGATGGGGCTGCTGGGGGCACTCGACCTGGCGGCGGCGGTGGGTTTCGTGCTGCTGCTGCCGGCGTCGCGCAACTTCGCGGTGGTGCGCGGCTTCGATCCCGGTTTTCACCTCCGCACGTGGCGGGCGCATCTGCGCGATCCCCGGCTGCTGCGCCTGTTCACGCTCGCCTTCCTGCTGATGAGCGTGTTCGTGGCGCTGTTCAACTATGCCGGCTTCCGACTGGCGGCCGCGCCGTACGGCCTGGGGCAGGCCGCCACGAGCATGATCTTCCTGACCTATGCGCTCGGCATGGTCGCCTCCTCCAGCGCGGGGCGGCTCGCCGACCGGCATGGCCGTGCGCGCACGCTGGGCGTGGGGCTGGCGTTGCTGCTCGCCGGAATCGCGCTCACCCTGTCGGCGAGCCTGGTGTGGATCGTGGCCGGCATCACGCTGCTGACGATCGGCTTCTTTATCGGCCATTCGGTGGCGAGCGGCTGGGTCGGGCGGGTGGCGCAGGGCGCCAAGGGCCATGCGGCGTCGCTGTACCTGCTGTTCTACTATGTCGGGTCGAGCGTGACGGGGACGCTGGGCGGATGGTTCTGGGAGCATGGCGGCTGGCATGCGCTTGCGGCACTGACGGCGGTGCTGACGCTGCTGGGGTTCTGGGTGCTGGTGTCGCTGGCGCGGTTTAGCCGGGTGGATCGGTAGCGAGGGAGCAGCACCCGGGGTACGGGATTGAGGATCCTGGACTTCTGTCCGCGGGCGTCGGCGTTCGTGACCCTGGATTCCTGCCTTCGCAGGAGCGCGGTGGCGTCAGCGCTCGGGGGCGAACATCTCGCGGAGCGTTTGCTTCAGGATCTTGCCGTTGGGATTGCGGGGGAGCGTGGCCTCGACGAAGCGGATCGCGACCGGCACCTTGAAGGCCGCGAGGCGCGCGCCGACCCAGGCTTGCAGTTCGGCCTCGTCGGCCTGCGTGCCCGGCGCGAGATGGACGACGGCCGCCGGCTGTTCGCCGAGCGTGCGATGCGGAACACCGACCAGGGCGCAGTCGGTGACCGCCGGGTGCGCGTAGAGCACGTCCTCCACCTCGGCCGCGTAGATGTTCTCGCCGCCGCGGATCACCACGTCCTTTAGCCGATCGACGATGTGGCAGAAGCCGTCCGCGTCCAGGCGGGCGAGATCGCCGGTGCGGACCCAGCCTTCCACGAAGCTGGCGGCGGTTTCCTGCGGCCGGTTCCAATAGCCCTGCACCACCATCGGCCCGCGTGCCCAGAGTTCGCCGACTTGACCGTGCGGAAGCGGCTCGCCGGTTTCAGGGCAGAGGATCTTGAGGTCGGCGGTCGCGACCGGCGGGCCGCAGCTGGTCGGGCGCGCTAGATACTCCTCGGCCGCGTTGCTGGCGACCGTCGCCATCGTCTCCGTCATGCCCCAGCCGTTGCTCGGCATGGCCCCGAGCTCCGCGTGGATGCGGCGGGCGAGCTCGGGCGCGGCCGGCGCGCCGCCATAGGCGGTGCGGACGAGCGAGGAGAGATCGTGCGCGGGGCGATCGGGGTGCTCGAGCAGCTGCCAGGCGATGGCGGGAACGCCGCCGATCGCTTCGATCCGCTCCCGCTCGATCAGCGCCATGGCGGCGGCAGGGTCCCATTTGGGCATCAGCACGATCGTGCCGCCGGTCGCCAGCGCAATCATCAGGAAGGCACTGCACGCGGTGACGTGGAACAGCGGGATTGGCAGCAGCACCGTCTGCGCCGGCGAGCGCTCCGGCAGCGGCGCCCCGCGGCGCAACAGCGTGCGGGCAGACACGAAGCCGGACGAGAGAATGTTGCTCATCAGGTTGCGGTGGGTCCCGACCGCACCCTTGGGCCCGCCGGTGGTGCCGCTGGTGTAGAAGATGGTGACGGGATCGTCGGGGGCGACCTCGACCGCGGGGAACGGAACCTCGGGAAGGTTCGCCCAATCGCCGGGGGTTCCGATCAGGGCCTCAAGCGGTTCCGCGTGGCCAGGAAGCGGGTCCTGCCAGCCGGAGACCAGCACTGCCTCCAGCGCCGGCAACTCCGCGTAGTGGTCGAGCAGCCGTTCGTGACGGCGCGCGTCGGCGATCAGCAAGCGGGCGCCGGTATCGGCGAGCGCGAAGGCGAGTTCGCCGCCGGTCCACCAGGCGTTGAGCGGCACGGCGATGGCGCCCAGGCTCGCGATCGCCATCAGCGCGATCGGCCATTGCGGGCGGTTGCGCATCGCAATCGCCACCCGGTCGCCCCTAGCGATGCCGCGGGCGGCGAGGGCTGCGGCGAGCGTGGCGACCGCGCGATAGCTCGCCTCGAAGGTGACGCGTTCGTCCTCATGGATCAGGAACAGGCGATCGCCATAGGCACGGGACGCCTGGGCGAGCGCGGCGAGGCTGCGGGGTGCGTGCTTCCAGGTGCGGGTCGGCACGCCGCGGATCGCCACCGTCTCCATCTCGTACCGGGCGCCGGGTGCGGTGAGCCGCGCCGTCGCCTCCGCGAGGGTGCAGGCGGGCCAGGCTGAGCCCGGCGGCGGTTCGATCGGTTGGTGCGTGGACACGGCGCGGCTTCAAGACCCGGCAGCCGGCGCCGTCAAGCGGGGCGGATAAGTGCTTGCCGAATACGTAAAGCATGTGCCTATTGGTGCGATCGGATCGAAGGAACGACTATTCCCATGACCTACACCCCGGAACGACTGGTCGAGACGCTGACCGCGCTGCTCGACCTGGAGGAACTGGACACGGACCTGTACCGCGGCGCGCGGCTCCCTGGCGGGCGCGGACGCGTGTTCGGCGGCCAGGTGATCGGCCAGGCGCTCCAGGCGGCGCAGCGCTCCGTCGACGATAAGATCGCCCACTCGCTCCACGCCTATTTCATGCGCGCAGGCGATGCCGAGCATCCGATCATCTTCCGCGTGACCCGCGACTTCGACGGGCGGAGCTTCGCCACGCGGCGGGTGATGGCGTTGCAGCGCGGGCAGCCGATCCTGGTGCTCGCCGCCTCCTTCCAGCACCAGGAGGAAGGGCTGCACCACCAGGACGCGATGCCGGACGTGCCGCCGCCCGAGGCATTGGGATCCGAAGCGCAGGTGCAGGCGGAAATGGCAGGCGAGCTGTCGGACCCGGTGCGCAAGTTCCTTGCCCAGCCGCGCCCAATCGAGATGCGGCCGGTGGCGCCGGGCGACTGGCTGCGCTCCGAGCCGCGGCCGCCGGTGCAGCACAGCTGGTTCCGCACGGTCGCTCCCCTGCCCGACGATCCCGCGCTGCACCGGGCGGTGCTCGCCTATGCCAGCGACATGCTGCTCCTGGGCACGTCGATGATGCCGCATTCGGTACGGCTGGGCGATCCGCGCATGCAGACGGCGAGCCTGGACCACGCGCTATGGCTGCACGAGCCGTTCCGGTTCGACGACTGGCTGCTGTACACGACCGACAGCCCCTGGGCGGGCAACGGGCGCGGGTTCAACCGCGGGCGCATCTTCACGCGGGACGGCCGGCTGGTGGCGAGCGTCGCGCAGGAAGGGCTGATCCGCAAGCGGGGGTGACGGCCAAGCAGAGCAACGACTTGCGGTGCTTGGAACCCTGGGCTCCTGCCTTCGCAGGAGCACGGGGGAAAGCGGCCGACATCACTGCCGCCTTCCCAACTGGGCCCCGGCCTTCGCCGGGGTACGGGATCGTCCGGGTGGGAAAGCGGCCCTATGCGCCGGCGCGCTGGGCGTAGGTCCAGGCGGTGGCGGCCAGGGTTGCGCTGTGGGCGGGGGCCTCTTGCTGCTCCAGGACTGCGAGGCGGAAGAGCGTGTAGGCGAGATGCCAGTCGAGGGCTGCGCCCGCCTGGCGGCCGCTCCCGTGGCAGTAGCGCGCCACCATCTCGTCTGCCGAGGGGATGCCGCTTTCGGGGCCGGCGCGTTCGTCGAGGCCCGGATGCAGCTCCGTGCCGCTCACCCAGCGCGCGAGCACATAGGCAAGGTCGATGCGCGGGTCGCCGACGCCGGCCTGGTCCCAGTCCAGCACCGCGGCCACGCGGACGCCGTCTTGCGAGAAGAGCAGGTTCTGGAGACGGAAGTCGCCGTGGACGATCGCGGGCGGCGCGCGGTCCGGAAGCGCGGCCGGGAGCCAGTCGGCAAGGCGGGCGAGCTCGGGCGTCGCGCGGGCCGCCGGCTTAGTCGTCCAGTGGCCGAGCTTGCGGTCGAGCTCGCATTCGGTGAAGCCGATGGCGTCCAATGCGAGCGGCGCCGGGTCGATCGCATGGAGCGCCGCGAGCGCGTCGATCCATGCGTCATAATGTTCGCGGCGATGGGCGGGCGTCATGCCGGGCATGGTCTCGTCCCAGAGGGTGCGACCCTCCACAAGTTGCATCACGTAGAAGGGCTCGCCGAGCACGGAGGCATCGGTGCAGAGAGCCAGTGGACGCGGCGCGGGGAAGCCGGTCGTCTGCAGCGCCTGGAGCAAGCCGAACTCGCGCTCGAGCGGATGGATAGCCCCCTGCGGCTCGAACGGGCGGCGCCGGAGCACATAGGCGCGCTCGGGCGTGTCGATGCGGTAGGTGCGGTTGCGGCGCCCTCCGGCGAAGCGGACATAGGCGAGCGGCCCTTCGAACCCCTCGACCGCCTGTCCCATCCACTGCGCAAGCGCGGGGCCATCGAGGTCGTCGGCCGGGCGGGTCCCCAGCATCTGCGAGGTGTCGTGGGTGGTCATGCGCGCCCTCCGCGCCAGGACCGCAAGGGTAAGGGCTGCGCCCCTGCTGCCGGGCTGCCGTTCGCCATCGCGCTCTCCCCTTACCGCGCGCGACCGTCACCGCCGCGCCTGGGAACCATACGCGCACGGCCTGTGCGCGTTCCCTCGCCTTGCGCGTGCCAGCCCGCCCGCCCATGTCTCCGCACCGAAACAAGGAGCCCTGCCGATGATCCATCTCCACTATTGGCCGACCCCGAACGGCCACAAGATCACGCTGTTCCTGGAGGAGACCGGCCTCCCCTACACCATCCATCCGGTGAACATCGGCAAGGGCGAGCAGTTCGCGCCCGACTTCCTGAAGATCGCGCCCAACAACCGCATGCCCGCGATCGTCGACGACGAACCGGCGGACGGCGGCGCACCGATCAGCATCTTCGAATCCGGCGCGATCCTGCTCTACCTGGCCGAGAAGACCGGACGCTTTCTGGGGCCCGACCTGCGCACCCGCGTCGAGCAGACGCAGTGGCTGATGTGGCAGATGGGCGGGCTCGGCCCGATGCTGGGGCAGAACCATCATTTCAACCGCTATGCGCCCGAGAAAATCCCTTACGCTATCGAGCGCTACCTCAAGGAAACCAACCGCTTGTACGGCGTCCTTGACCGGCGGCTGGAAGGACGCGCGTTCATCGCCGGCGACTATTCGATCGCCGACATGGCCGCCTATCCCTGGATCGTGCCGCATGAAGCGCAGGGCCAGGACCTGACCGACTTCCCCAACGTCCAGCGGTGGTTCGAGGCGATCCGCACGCGGCCTGCGACTGAGCGCGCCTACGCGCTCGGCGAGACGGTGAACGCGAGCAGCGGCGAGATGACGGAGGAAGCGCGCCGCAACCTGTTCGGCCAGACGGCGAAGCGGGACTGAGTGCCGGGACAATTTGCGACAGTTTTCCGGTCGCGCGACATACCGGTGCGACAGGCCGGGCCCAGATAACGAGCCATCGCCGCGGCACCCTGCCCCGGCAAGCAATGCAGAGGCTTTTGCGATGAAGAAGTTCGTAGTTGCGGCAGCGCTGGGCGCCACCATGCTGACCGGCGTCGCCCAGGCGGGCCAGCAGGACACCCCGGCACCGCGCCGCGCCGGCCCGATGGCCATGATCGACGCCAACAAGGATGGCGTCCTCACCCGCGAGGAGGCGCTGGCAGCCGCCGACGTCCAGTTCGCGCGCATGGACCAGAACAAGGACGGCAAGGTCGACGCGACCGAGATGCGCCCGCCGCATCGTCGTGGCGGCGGAAATGCCCCGGCCGATGCCAACGCCCCGGCCGGCAAGCCTGCACCGGGCATGCACCGGCGCGGCGGCATGGGCGAGCGGATGCTGGCGCGCGTCGACGCCAACAAGGATGGTGCGATCAGCCGGGAGGAGTTCCGCGCCGCGGCAACCACGCGCTTCGAGCGGATGGACGCCAACCGCGACGGCCGCATCGACGCCGCCGAGCAGAACGCGCTGCGCGAGCGGATGAAGGCGCGCTCGGGCCGTCACGCCCCGCCGGCAGCCGCCGAAGGCGCAAACGACTGACGTTCCCCGCCGGGCGGTGCCACGCCGCCCGGCGCTTTCCGCCCGGCTGTCGCCGGGCGGGGAGTGTGATAGGTCCCCTTTCCATGGCCGATATTCCCCACCTGCTGCTGGTCGACGACGAACGCTCGATCCGGGAGCCGCTTGCCCAGTATCTGACCAAGCAGGGCTTTCGCGTGACGCAAGCCGGCGACGCCGAGGGAGCACGTGCGCGCATGGCGGCGTACGCGATCGACCTCGTCGTGCTCGACATCATGATGCCGGGCGAGGACGGGCTGTCGCTGTGCCGCCATATCCGCGAGACCAGCGACACCCCCGTGATCCTGCTGACCGCACGCGCCGAGGAGACCGACCGCATCGTCGGGCTGGAGATGGGCGCCGACGATTATGTGGTGAAGCCCTTCTCGCCGCGCGAACTGGCGGCGCGGATCAAGGTGGTGCTGCGGCGCCTGGCCGCGGGTGGCGTGCGCCAGCATGCGCCGGAAAGCGGCTCCTTCGCCTTTGCCGGTTGGGTGCTGAAGAGCGGCGAGCGCAGCCTGGTCGACCGCGAGGGCGTGTCGGTGCCCCTGTCGACGGGCGAGTACAACCTGCTCCACGCGCTGGTGACGCGGCCCCGCCAGGTGCTGACCCGCGACCAGCTGCTCGACCTGACCCAGGGGCGTGAGGCGGCCGCGTTCGATCGCGCCATCGACAACCAGATCAGCCGCCTGCGCAAGAAGATCGAGACCGACCCCAAGAACCCCGAGATCATCAAGACCGTCTGGGGCGGCGGCTATACGCTGGCCAGCGAGGTCACGCGGCTTTGAACCGGCTGTGGCCCCGCAGCCTCTCCGGCCAGATTGCGCTGCTGGTCGCGATCGCGCTGTTCGTCGCGCAGGCGATCAACTTCGGCATGCTGCTGCGCGAGCGGCGCGCCGTGCGCTTCGCCCAGGTGACGGTGCCCGCCGTGACCCGCATGGTGGACGCGGCGGAGCGCCTGCGCGGCGGCCGGCCCGTGGACCCGCGCGGACCCGATCGGGACCGCCCGCGCGCTGTGCGACTGGTGCCGGACAACCCGCTGACCCACCAGGAACCCAGCGACGGCGAGTTCGAGGCGGCGGTTCGCAGCGCCTTTGCCGACGCTGGGCTTCAGGTGGGCCGCATCGAGACGGAGATCCGGCTGGTCGATCCGGACAGCCCGGTCGTGCGCCGGATGGACCGGGTCCACGCCGAGCGTCTTCGCCGTTTCGGCGCCACGCTGAAGGTGGCGGCCGAGATTCCGGGCCAAGGCTGGCTGGTGCTGGAGACGCCCTGGCCGAACACCCAGCAGGGGCTGGTGTGGCAGCTCGTGGCACAGACGCTGATCCTCTACGGCTTCGTGCTGCTGCCGGTGCTGTGGATCGGGCGCCGCATTTCCAAGCCGCTGCGGGCGCTGGCGCAGGCGGCGCATGACTATCGCCCGGGATCGGCCGCCAACACGGTCGAGGAATCGGGGCCGGGGGACGTGCGCGCCGTGATCGCCGCCTTCAACGGCATGAGCGTGCGCGTGAGCGGCATGCTGGAGGAAAAGGACCGGATGCTGGGTGCGATCGGGCACGACCTGCGCACGCCGCTCGCGGCGCTCCGCGTCCGCATCGAATCGGTCGAGGACGATGCCGACCGTGCCCGCATGGCCGAGACCATCGACGAGATGAACCGCACGCTGGAGGACATCCTGTCGCTCGCGCGGCTGGGCCGTCCGAGCGAACCCGAGACGCAGGTGGACCTGGCGGCGCTGGTGGACGCGGTGGTCGAGGACTTCCGCGACTTGGGCGCGGACGTTTCGTTTGAGGAGGCGGAGCGCCAGCGGCTGCGCCTGCGGCCGACGCTGATGCGGCGCGCGATCCGCAACCTGATCGAGAATGCGGTCAAATATGCGGGCAGCGCGGAGGTGCGGCTGGTCGCCGATCCGGCGCGCGTGCGCATCGAGGTGGCCGACCGTGGCCCCGGCATCCCGCCGGACCAGATCGCGCGGGTGTTCCAGCCGTTCACCCGGCTGGAGACGTCGCGCAACCGCGAGACCGGCGGCATCGGCCTGGGCCTGGCGCTCGCGCAGGCGATCGTCGGCGATGCCGGCGGCGAGATCGCGCTCGCCAATCGCGAAGGCGGCGGGCTGCTCGCCACCATCACCCTGCCGCGCGGATGAGCGGCCGGGCCGCCTCAATCCTTTCGGACGCGGAACCAGTTCGGCGCCGCCGCACTTGTTTCGCATCCCTTCCCGCACTTTCCCCAACAGGCACCCCGGATGATCAAGATCGCGAGCTACAACATGCGCAAGGCCCTGGGCACCGATCGGCGCCGCCGGCCGGAGCGCACGCTGGAGGTGCTGCGCGAGATCGACGCCGACGTGATCGCCCTGCAGGAATGCGATCGCCGCTTCGGTCAGCGCATGGGCGTGATCCCCGAGCATATGCTGGAGGAGCATACCGACTGGCGTGCCGTCCCCTTGGCGGCACGCGCGCAGAGCATGGGCTGGCACGGCAACGCCCTGCTGATCCGCAAGTCGGCGCAGGTGCTGGATTGCGAGCGGATCGAGCTGCCCGCGCTGGAGCCGCGCGGCGCCGTGTCGGCGGACCTCCGCATCGGCGGGATGCTGCTGCGCGCGGTCGGCATGCACCTGGACCTGTCTGGCCTGTGGCGGCGCAAGCAGGCGGCGGCGATCCTGAGCCATTGTGACAGCGCAGCGCGCGCGATGCCGACGGTGCTGATGGGCGATCTCAACGAATGGAGCGCAGCGTCGGGCTGCCTGCGCGACTTTGCGCGGCACCACCGATTTGCCGCGACCGGCCCGAGCTTCCACGCGCGCCGACCGGTGGGCAAGCTCGACCGGATCATGGCCTCCCCCGAACTGCAGATCGTGGACGCCGGCGTCCATGACACGGCGGCGGCGCGCACCGCCTCCGACCACCTGCCGATCTGGGCGGTGGTAGAGCGGGCCTGAAGCGCCCGCTCCCGGCCCTCCCTTGCCCGCGCGGCGCTCCCCGCCTAAGCAGGCGGCGACCGCAAACCATAGGGGCACGGCCATGCAATTCCTGAAAACCCTGTTCTGGGCGCTGCTCGTCGGGGTCGTGGTGGCCTTCAGCCTCAACAACATGACGATGGTGCCCGTCCGCCTGTGGGGCAGCGTCGTGGCGGACGTGAACCTGCCGCTGCTGCTGATCATCACCTTCCTGCTGGGCTTCGTGCCCGCCTATCTGTCGCTGGTGACGGTGCGGTGGCGGGCGCGTCAGCGGATCGCCGCGACCGAGCGGGCGCTGGCGGACCTGCGCGCCGCACAGGCGACGCCGCCGGCCGCGCTGGCGCCCGGCGACCTGCCTGCCGCGCGCGTGGTACCAGCCCCTGCCCCGGCCGTGACCCCGGTCCATGCCGTGGACGCGCCGGTGACCGACAACGCGCTGGGCGAGCACCCGATCACGCCGGGCACCCCGGGCACGATTACCCAGGACCGTTCATGACCTCTCCGATCTACGTCGCTCTCGATACTCCCGATCTCGAACGTGCCAAGGCGCTGGCCAAGCGCGTCCAACGCCACGTCGGCGGCATCAAGCTGGGGCTGGAATTCTTCATGGCGAACGGCCGCCAGGGTGTCCGCGAGATGGCGGACATCGGCTTGCCGATCTTCCTGGACCTGAAGTTCCACGATATCCCGAACACGGTCGCCAAGGCGATCCAGGCGCTGGGGCCGATCAAGCCCGCGATCCTGACCGTCCATGCCGCCGGCGGCCGGGCGATGCTGGAGGATGCCAAGGCGGCAGCGCCGACGGGTACCAAGGTGGTGGCGGTGACGATGCTCACCAGCTTGGACAGCGACGACCTGCGCTCGATCGGCTTGTCGCCGGACCCGCACGAACAGGTCGTGCGGCTGGCGGAACTCGCGAAGTCCGCGGGTGTCGACGGCATCGTCTGTTCGGGCGAAGAGGCGCGCGCAGCGCGTGCCGCCTGGCGCGACGGCTTTTTCGTGGTGCCGGGCGTGCGTCCGGCGCAGGGCAAGGTCGGTGACCAGAAGCGGGTGGTCACCCCGCGCGCGGCGCTGGACTCCGGCGCCTCGATCCTGGTGATCGGGCGGCCGATTACCCAGGCGGAAGATCCGGACGAGGCGGCACGCGCGATCGGCGCGACCCTGTAAGCCCTCCCGGCCAGTATCATCGCGGCGGCGGGCCGGCTCCGTCTGGTTGACAGCCGGACGGTCGAGGCGCAGCTTCGAACGATGCTGGCAGTCGTCCTGGCGCTCCTTGCGAGCCCGCAAAGCTGTGTCGAGGTACAGCAGCAGTGCCGTGCCTGCACGACCGTCGCAGGGCGGCAGCAATGCTCCAACATCGGCATCGCCTGTCAGCCGGTGCGGCGGATCTGCCGTGCGCCCGACAAGCGCCAGACCCCAGCGACTCCCCCGAAGGAGCGTGCGGAGCGGCGCTAAGCGGCCGTTCGCGGCAGAGCTCCCCACCCGCTCAAGGCCGTGAAGCCCATGTGCGCGCTTTCCCCTCGCGCCCACCGTCCGGCTGTTCTATCGGGCTGCCATGCCAGTTTCCGCCAAGATCTGCGGCCTCTCGACGCCCGCCACGCTCGATGCGGCCGTGGCCGGCGGGGCGAGCCACGTGGGGTTCGTGTTCTTCCCGCCCTCCCCCCGCAACGTGGGGCTAGACCTGGCCGCGGGGCTGGCCGCGCGGGTGCCGGCGCAGGTGCGGCGCGTGGGCGTGTTCGTCGATCCGGACGACGCGCTGCTCGACGCGGCCGTGGCGGCAGGGCGGCTCGACTCGATCCAGTTGCACAAGACCGCGCCCGAACGGGTGGCGGCGATCCGCAGCCGGCTGCGCCGGGACACCTGGGCGGCGGTGGCGGTGAAGACCCGCGCCGACCTGGATGCCGCGCGCAGCTATGCCGGGGCGGCGGACCGCATCCTCTATGATGCGAAGACGCCGCCGGGCGCGGCACTGCCGGGGGGCATGGGGCTGCGCTTCGACTGGACGCTGCTCGACGGGTTCCGGCACCCGCTGCCCTGGGCATTGTCGGGGGGGCTCGATCCGGCGAACGTGGCCGAGGCGATCGCGCGAACCGGCACGCCGTTGGTCGACGTCTCGTCCGGGGTCGAGGAGGCGCCTGGCGTGAAGGATTCGGCGCGGATCGCCGCCTTCCTGGGGGCCGTCACCCGCGTCTGAGGGTGGCATGCGCGCGGAAAGGGGTTGAGGGCGTCCCCGCCGCTGCTAAAGCCGGGGCCATGAACGCGCCCAACACCTTCCGCGCCCAGCCCGACGAACGCGGCCATTTCGGCCAGTTCGGCGGCCGCTATGTCGCCGAGACGCTGATGCCGCTGATCCTGGACCTGGAACGCGAATATCGCGCGGCCAAGGCCGATCCGGCGTTCCAGGCTCAGTTTGACGACCTTCTCGAACATTATGTCGGGCGCCCCAGCCCGCTGTACTATGCCGAGCGTCTCACCGAGACGCTGCGCGAGAACGCGGAGCCCGGCATGGGCGCGCAGGTGTGGTTCAAGCGCGACGAGCTCAATCACACGGGCGCGCACAAGATCAACAACTGCATCGGCCAGATCCTGCTCGCGATGCGGATGGGCAAGACCCGCATCATCGCCGAAACGGGTGCTGGCCAGCATGGCGTGGCGACCGCGACCGTGTGCGCGCGCTTTGGCCTGCCCTGCACCATCTTCATGGGTGCCAAGGACGTCGAGCGGCAGCAGCCGAACGTGTTCCGCATGAAGCTGCTGGGGGCGGAAGTCCGCCCGGTGGCGAGCGGCGCGGCGACGCTGAAGGACGCGATGAACGAGGCGCTGCGCGACTGGGTCGCGAACGTCCACGACACCTTCTACATCATCGGCACCGCGGCGGGGCCCCACCCCTATCCGGAGCTGGTGCGCGACTTCCAGTCGGTGATCGGGCGCGAGGCGCGCGCGCAGATGCTGTCGCGCATCAACCGCCTGCCCGACCTGCTGGTGGCGGCGATCGGTGGCGGCTCCAACGCGATCGGGCTGTTCCACCCGTTCCTGGACGACGCCGAGGTGGCGATGCTCGGCATCGAGGCCGCGGGACATGGCCTGGACAAGCAGCATGCCGCAAGCTTGGCGGGCGGTGCGCCGGGCATCCTCCACGGCAACAAGACATACCTGCTGCAGGACGAGGACGGTCAGATCGCCGAGGCACACTCGATCTCCGCGGGACTCGACTATCCGGGCATCGGGCCGGAGCACAGCTGGCTGCACGAAATCGGCCGCGTGAAGTACGAGGCGGTGACGGACGTGGAGGCGCTCGACGCCTTTCAGCTGCTGTGCCGGACCGAGGGCATCATCCCCGCGCTCGAACCCTCGCACGCGATCGCAGCGGTGTCGCGCAAGGCACAGGAAATGCGGGAAGATCAGATCATCCTCGCAAACCTGTGCGGGCGCGGCGACAAGGATATCTTCACGGTCGCGGCCGCCCTTGGGGTGGCGATATGAGCCGCATCGCCGACACCTTTGCGCGCTGCCGTGAGCAGGGTCGCGCCGCGCTGGTCACCTTCGTGACCGCCGGCGATCCGAACCCGCAGGCGACGGGCGCGATCCTGGATGCGCTGGTTGCGGGCGGGGCCGACGTGATCGAACTGGGGATGCCGTTCACCGATCCGATGGCGGACGGGCCGGCGATCCAGCTGGCCAACATCCGCAGCCTGGGCGCGGGCACGACCACTGCCGACATCCTGGCGATCGTGCGCGAGTTCCGCAGCCGGCACGCCGACGTGCCGCTGGTGCTGATGGGCTATGCCAACCCGATGGTCCGCCGCGGTGCCGACTGGTTCGCGGAGGCGGCAGCGGATGCGGGCGTGGACGGCGTGATCTGCGTCGACATCCCGCCGGAAGAGGACGACAGCCTGGGCGTGGCGCTGCGCGCGCGCGGCATCGCGCCGATCCGGCTCGCCACCCCCACCACTGACGTGGCGCGACTGCCCGCGGTGCTCGATGGCGCCGACGGCTTCCTCTACTACGTGTCCGTCGCCGGCATCACCGGCAAGCAGCAGGCAGCGCAGGCCTCGATCGACGAGGCGGTGGCGCGGCTGAAGCAATCGACCGACCTGCCGATCGCGGTGGGCTTCGGCGTCCGCACGCCCGAACAGGCAGCCGCGATCGGCGGCGTGGCCGACGGCGTGGTGGTCGGATCGGCGATCGTGGAGATCGTCGGCGTACACGGCACCGCTGCGGCGGAGCCGGTGCGCACCTATATTCAGTCGCTCGCCGCCGCGCTGGCGAGCGCCCGGAAGGAACTTGCATGAGCTGGATTACCCGCGTTCGCAACGCGCTCCCCTTCGTCGCCCCGCGCCAGACGCCCGACAATCTGTGGCACAAGTGCAAGGGCTGCGGTCAGATGGTCTTCACCAAGGAATTGGAGGAGAACCAGTATGTCTGCCCGATGTGCGATCATCACGAGCGCATCGGCCCCAAGGAGCGGTTCGCCTATCTGTTCGACGAGGGCAGCTGCGAGACCCTGCCGAGCCCGACCGTGCCGGAGGACCCGCTCAAGTTCCGGGACTCCAAGCGCTATGCCGACCGGCTGAAGGCCGCACGCGCCAGCACCGGTGACAGCGATGCGTGGATCAACGCGCTGGGCACGATCGACGGGCACAAGGCCGTGGTGGGCGTCCAGAACTTCGGCTTCATGGGCGGCTCGATGGGCCAGGCCGTGGGCGAGGCGTTCATCGCCGGCGTGGAGAAGGCGATCGAGCAGAACTGCCCGTTCATCGTCTTCACCGCATCTGGCGGCGCGCGCATGCAGGAAGGCATCCTGAGCCTGATGCAGATGCCGCGCACCACCGTGGCGATCGAGATGCTGCACGACGCCGGCCTGCCGTACATCGTCGTGCTGACCGACCCGACCTCGGGCGGCGTGATGGCGGCCTATGCGATGCTGGGCGACGTGCAGATCGCCGAGCCGAAGGCGACGCTGGCCTTCACCGGCCGCCGCGTGATCGAGAGCACGATCCGCGAGAAGCTGCCCGACGATTTCCAGACGTCGGAATATTATCGCGATCATGGCCTGATCGACATGGTCACGCATCGCAAGGAACTGCGCAGCACGCTGGCCGAGCTGATCGACTTCCTGTGCGCGGGCAACAAGCAGGCGGCGTGATTCGCGGGCGCCGGCTCCCCGACGCGAGCCGGCGCCACTTCCCCCGCGACGGCGGCGCCAAGCGGCGCTAAGGGCGCTGCCATGCCCGACCATGCCCGTTCCGCCGACCCCGCCGTACAGTTCCAGATCGACCGCCTGATGGCACTGGGCCCAGGGGCCGACGTGCTGGGGCTCGACCGGATCACCCGGCTGCTCGCGCGGCTCGGCGATCCGCAGCAGGCGCTGCCGCCGGTGATCCATGTCGCCGGAACCAACGGCAAAGGGTCGACCTGCGCCTTCCTGCGCGCGGCGCTGGAGGCGGCGGGCAAGACCGTCCACGTCTATACCAGCCCGCATCTCGTGCGCTTCAACGAGCGGATCCGGGTCGCCGGGCGCCTGATCGGGGACGCGGAACTGGCAGCGCTGCTGTCGGAGGTGCTGGACGCGGGCGCGGACATCGGCGCGAGCTTCTTCGAGGTGACGACGGCGGTCGCCTTCCTCGCCTTCACCCGCACGCGGGCGGACGCCTGCATCATCGAGGTCGGGCTTGGCGGGCGGCTGGATGCCACCAACGTAATCCCGCCCCCCGCCGCGACCGCCATCGCGCAGCTGGGCATCGACCACCAGGCGTTCCTGGGCGACACCGCCGAGGCGATCGCGCGGGAGAAGGCGGGCATCGCCAAGCCCGGCGTGCCGCTGATCACCATGGCCTATCCGCCGACCGTGGCCGAGGCGGTCGCAGCCGTGGCGGCCACCGCCGGCGCGCCGCTCTTCCCGCGCGGCAGCGACTGGTCGTTCCGGGTCGAAAGCGGCGAGCTGTGCTACCGCGACGCGAAGGGCACGCTGGTGACGCCGCTCCCCGCGCTCGCCGGGCCGCACCAGCCGGCCAACCTGGCGCTCGCGATCGCCACGCTGCGCCACCAGACGAGCATCGCCGTTCCCGACAGCGCCTTTGCCGCAGCAGCGCGGGAGGCGCGCTGGCCCGCGCGGATGCAGCGCCTGGCGCGCGGCCCCCTGCTCGCGCTGCTGCCCTCCGGGTCCGAGTTGTGGCTCGACGGCGGGCACAACCCGGCGGCGGCCGACGCGGTGGCGGACACCATCGAGCGGGTCGCGCACGGGCGGCCGATCCACCTGGTGCTCGGGATGCTTGCCAACAAGGATGCCGAGGGGCTGCTGGCGCCGTTCGCCCCCTTCATCGCGAGCCTGACGGCAGTGCCGGTGCCTGGGCACGCGGATCACAGCCCGGCCGAGCTGGTGGAGACGGCACATCGCCTGGGCATCACGAGCACCGCGGTCGCGAGCGAGGTTCCGACGGCGCTACGGATGGTGGCCGGACGGGCAGACGTAGGGGAGCCGCCGGTGGTGCTGGTGCTAGGCTCGCTCTACCTGGCGGGCACCGTTCTGGAGGCGAACGACGAACTGCCGGATTGATGCGTCTTATTGATATTGACTTGCAATAGAGGTCGTACGAACCTGCTGCCACCCACGCGGCAGGAGACTCGCATGACCACCGCCCAGCCCCTTTTGCATTCCCTGTCCGAGATGTTGCCGCATGGCTGGCCCTCGCATGAGGACCGGCTGCTGCTCCTCTATGGCATCCGCCGCACGGGGGCACACGGGCTTCACGACGCGGCGGCGGCACACGCGTACATGACCGCGTTCGGCCGTGAGTTCCGCCGGCCCCTGCTGCTGCTGCGCGCGTTGATGGCGGAGGTGTCGAAGACGTCGGCCAACCCGATCCAGATCGCCCCCTGCTGCTGCCCGCGCATGACCTCCGGAGAGGCCGCGCTGGTGGACGTGCTCGGCTCCGTCGAGACGCAGCCCGAACGGGCGGAGCTGCTGCTGCGCGACCTCCTGGGCGTACGGCATGCAGGCGGGCTGGTTGCCACCGCCCACCTGCTCGCGCTGGCGTTCCGCGACGGCGGGCGGCCGCTCGACTAGGCGGCGGGCGCCTCGTCCGGCACCTTCTCGGTGCCGGGCTGGCGGACGTTCTGGACGACGAAGCCGCGCCGCCACAGCAGGCCCAGCAACAGCAGGCCCGGCAGCGCCACCACCATGGTCAGCAGCCAGAAGCCGACCCAGCCGAGCGCATCGGCGGCCAGCCCCGCGGGTGCGGCGAGCCACGTCCGCCCGACCGCGGCGAAGGAAGACAGGAGCGCGAACTGGGTGGCGGTGTAGGCGAGGTTCGAGAGACCCGAGAGATAGGTCACGAACACGGTCAGGCCGATACCGCTCGTCACCTGCTCGGTGGCGACGGCGATCGTGAGCCAGGTCACGGAATGGCCGTGCATGGCGAGGATCGCGAAGGTCAGGTTGCTCAGCATCATCAGCACGCCCGAGGCGATCAGCGCCCGGCCCATGCCGAGCCAGGCCATGAACGGTGCGGCGAGCGCGGTGCCGACGATCAGGCCCCAGAAGCCGACCACCTTGTTGATGGCGATGAACTCGGTGTCGGAGAAGCCGAGCTCGACGATCATCGGGTTGAGCATCGCCTGCCCCATCGCGTCACCGAGCTTGTAGATCAGCACGAACAGCAGGATCAGCACCGCGCCGCGGCGGCGCAGGAACTCCCGGAACGGACCGACGACGGTGTCGCGCAGCCACTGGCCGTGCGATCCTTCGCGCGCCACGGTGGCGTCGTGGCGGCCGGGCCCGGCAACCAAGGCGCCCAGCATCGCCGGCACGACGCAGAAGGCGGTCAGGCCATAGCCGAGCGCCCAGCCGAGGCCCCAACCCTCCGGCGAGGCGATGGCGATGGTGCCGACGCCGGCGATGAGGTTGCCGATGCGATAGCCGAACTGGTTGTTGGCGGTGCCGAAGGGCAGCTCCTCGTCGGAGAGGATCTCGATGCGATAGGCGTCGATGACGATGTCCTGGGTTGCGGACAGGAAGGCCGTCACGATCGCCCAGAAGGCGAAGAGCCCCAGATGCAGTTCCGGCTGGCTGGCGCCGAGCATCCACACGGACACGAACAGGAGCGCCTGGACGAAGAACAGCCAGGCGCGGCGCTGCCCGACCAGCCGCGTGAGCACCGGCAGGCGCAGCCGGTCGATCAGCGGCGCCCACAGGAACTTGAGCGTGTAGGGCGTGGTGAGCCCGATCGCGAAGCCGATGGTCTTCTTGTCGATGCCGACCTTGGCCAGCCAGAAGCCCATGGTACCGAGCAGCAGGGTGAGCGGAAAGCCGCTGGCGATGCCGAGCAGGAAGGCGACCAGCGGCTTTGGCCGCACATAGGGCGCCATCGCTGCCACGCGGCGCCTGCCCCCGTTGCGCTCGCCGGCGACCTCAACCATTGCACTTCCCTCGAAACGCCGCCCCGGCAGCAAACCGCGCGCACCCTAACGCCCGGCGCGCGCTTTTGAAGGGGCGCATGTCGGCCTGCCGCAAATCCCCCTCATTCGGCTGGGGTTCATCTCCAGGGAGTGATAGAAGAAGGGTCGACGACGAGGCTCCGGGGACGGAGCGTCGGTACGTCACCCGTCGTCCCGCGTGTCTTACGGACAGCAACCATGCACGCGGGACGTCGGGACTATCGCCCGACCGACCGTCCAGCGAACATGCTCAAGCGAGCTTCGCGAAGAGGCTGAAACTGGTCGGCAGCTTGCGCGGAGTCTTGCCGTCCAGCAGCGTTTCCAGCGCCTCGATCGCGGCGAGCAGGTCGCGCTGGGGATAGGGCTTGGCAAGACAGCCGACCGCGAGCTCGCGTGCGCCCTCCGGGCAGGCACCCGTCACGAACATCACGGGGATGCCGCGCTGCCGGGCCGCGCGCGCGACATCGATGCCGCTGCCGTCGCTCAGCGACACGTCCACCAGCACCAGGTCGATCGGGGCGTCACTGTTCACCGCGGCGAGGCCTTCGCTCACCAGATCGGTAGTGGCGACGATCTCGAATCCCGAATCCGCCAGAAGATGTTCGGCGTCGAATGCGACCAACGGCTCATCCTCCACCACCAGGATGCGCTGGATCCGCCGCTTCTTCTTGCCAAACAACATCCGCCGCTCGCTTCCCTCTCTACGGGGTCTGCCCTATAGCGTAGAAACACCCGAACCGATCGAACGATCACCGCCGCCGCACGATTTCGTCGCGCAGGCGTAACAGGATAGCATTTCCCCATCGTGTCGACGTCCAAGACCAACGAACCGCAGCGAATCGCAAAGCTGCTCGCCCGCGCCGGGGTTGCCTCCCGCCGCGACGTCGAACGGCTGATCGAGGCGCGCCGCGTCGCGCTCGACGGCGTTCCGATCGAGACGCCCGCGACGCTGCTCACGTCGCTGCGCGGCATCACCGTGGATGGGGAGCCGGTGCAGGCCGCCGCCCCCACCCGGCTGTTCCGCTATCACAAGCCTTCGGGCGTGCTGACCGCCGCGCGCGATCCGCACGGCCGCCAGACGATCTATGACCGCATGCCCGGCGACCTGCCGCGGCTGATGCCGGTCGGCCGCCTCGACCTCAACACCGAAGGGCTGCTGCTGCTGACCACCGACGGCGAGTTGAAGCGCCAGCTGGAGCTGCCGGCGACGGGCGTCGAGCGCACCTATCGTGCGCGTGCCTATGGTGACGTGAGCCAGGCGCAGCTCGAAGAGCTGATGCTGGGCGTCGAGATCGAGGGCGTCCGCTATGGCCCGATCAACGCCAACATGGAGCGGCGGACCGGCACCAACGTCTGGATCGAGATGACCCTGACCGAGGGCAAGAACCGCGAAGTGCGGCGCGTGCTCGAGTATCTAGGCCTCCAGGTCTCGCGCCTGATCCGCACCCGCTATGGCCCCTTCTATCTCGAAGACATGCCGATCGCGTCGGTGGACGAGATCCGGCAGCACGACCTGGTCGCGTTCCGCAAGACGCTGAAGGACCGGCCGACCAGCAAGCCGACGCCCGAGGGCGCCGATCCGGCCGCGCTGAAGGCATGGCGGCGCGAACCCTCGCGCGATCGGACCGCGCCGGCACGTCCACGTCCTTCCCCGGTACCCTATGGCGAGCGGGTCGCGCGCGAGGTGCAGCCGCACCCGCAGGCGTTCCGCCGCACCCGCCCGGCGGACGAAGACACGGGCGAGGCGCCGCGCGGGACTGGCTTCGGCAAGCGCACGGCCGAACGCGGGCCGCGCCGCAAGGACGGTCTTGCCGGCCGCCGCGACGAGGCCGGCGCACCGCGCAGCCCGCGTGGGCAGCGCGCAGCGGCCTTTGCCGACCGCACCGGCCGCAAGCCGGCCGCCGAGCGGGGGGAGCGTCCCACCGAGACCGGCCGTGGCGACAAGCCGCGCCGTACGCTGTCCGCAGCCTTTGGTGGCGAACGCCCGGCGCGCGACGATCGGCGTCCGCCGCGTGGCGACCGTACGGAACGGCCGCAGCGGGGCGAGCGTCCGCAGCGCGCGGACGGGCCGCGCAGCGCATTCGGCAAGCCGAGGTCCGGGAACTATGGCGGTGACGCCCCTCGCGGTCCCCGCGGCGAAGGTCCGCGCACGGCTCGCCCCGAGGGGGCACGATCGCCGCGCGGCGATGGGCCGCGCTCCGGCCACGGCGCAGGTGCGCCGCGCGGGGATGGTCCGCGCGCTCCTCGCGGAGAAGGACCGCGTTCGCCGCGTGGTGACGCTCCACGCTCGCCGCGCGGTGACGCATCGCGTCCGCCGCGGGGTGATGGTCCCGCTCGTCCGCCGCGGGGCGGACGGCCCGGCGGTCCTCCGAAGGGTCGCCGCTGATGCGCATCATTTCCGGCCAGTGGCGCGGGCGTCCGATCGCCGCACCCAAGGGTGAAGCCACCCGCCCGACCGCGGATCGCACGCGCGAGGCGCTGTTCTCGATGCTGGCGAGCCGGGTCGGCAGCTTCGAGGGGCTGGCGGTCGCCGACCTGTTCGCAGGATCGGGCGCGCTGGGGCTCGAGGCGTTGTCGCGCGGCGCCGCGTCGTGCCTGTTCGTGGAGCAGGACCGGCATGCGCTCGATGCACTGCGCGCCAATGTCGAGAAGCTCGGCGCCAAGGGCGCACAGGTGCGGGCGCAGTCGGTGCTGGCGCTGGGCCCGACCTCGACGCCGCTCGACCTGGTGATGATGGATCCACCCTATGCGAGCGGCGCCGGCTGGGTCGCGGCCGACAAGCTGGCACGGCTCGGCTGGATCGGGCCGGCGACCTGGGTGAGCGTCGAAACCGGCCGCACCGAGGATGCCGATGCGCCCGGCTTCGTGATCGATGCCGAGCGCGTCTATGGCAAGGCGAAGCTCACTTTGCTGCGGCGCGCGGAACCAGCCACAGACCCGCAAGACTGAACAGCCCGGCGACGGCGAGGTAGAGCCCCACCGGGGTGAGCCCGCCCGCCTGGGCGAATGCCTCGGCCGCCATCGGCGTCACCGCGCCGCCGATCACGCCGCCGACGTTGAACGCCATCGACGCGCCGGTGTAGCGGACGCGCGGCGGGAACAGGCCCGGAAGCCAGGCGCCGAGCGGGCCGTAGACGAAGCCCATCGCGAACAGGGCGATCGCCAGCCAAGCGGTGACGGCCGCGATCGTGCCGCCGCCCATCAGCGGCTGCATGAGCAGGCCGGCGACGATCACGCCCCCACAGCCGAAGGCGAGTACGCGACCGGTGCTGCTGCGATCCGCCCACCAGCCGGCAAGCGCGATGCCGGCGGCCATGAACAGGATCGCGAACAGCTGCATCGAGAGGAAGGTGTCGCGCGAGAAGCCGAGCCGCGTGGTGCCGTGGCCGAGCGCGAAGGCCGTCGCGATGTAGTAGAGCGCGAAGCAGGCGACTGCGCCGAACGTGCCGGCGAGCGTTCCGCGAAGATGGCTGCGGAAGAGTTCGGCAAGCGGCACCGACGCGGGCGCTTCGTGTTCCAGGGCGGCGCGGAACTCGGCGGTTTCGGTGAGCTTCAGGCGGACCCACAGGCCGAGGCCGACCAGCAGCGCGCTGGCGAGGAACGGCAGGCGCCAGCCCCAGCTGCGGAACGCGACTTCGTCCAGGCCGAGGCCGAGCAGCAGGAAGAGGCCATTGGCGGCGAGGAAGCCGACCGGTGCGCCCAGCTGCGGCACCGATCCGAAGCGCCCGGCCCAGCCCTTGGGCGCATTCTCCACCGCGAGCAGCGCCGCCCCGCCCCACTCGCCGCCGAGGCCGAGCCCCTGGGCGAAGCGCAGCACGCACAGCAGGAACGGGGCGAGCAGGCCGACCTGGCCGTAGGTGGGCAGAAACGCGATCGCGAGGGTCGAGCCGCCCATCAGCATCAGCGAGGCGACCAGCGTCGACTTGCGCCCCATGCGGTCGCCGAAGTGGCCGAACAGCGCCGCGCCGAGCGGGCGGGCGAGGAAGGCGAGGCCGAGGCTGGCGTAGCTCAGCATCAGCCGCGCCGACTCCGACTCGGCCGGGAAGAACAGCGTGGGGAATACCAGCGCCGCGGCAGTGGCATAGATGTAGAAGTCGTAGAATTCGACCGAGGTGCCGACGAGGCTCGCGAGCAGGATGCGGCGGCTGGAGGGGCCGCCCTCTACGGGCAGAACGGCGGCCGGGATCGGCATGGCGGCGGAGGATGGGGCGGTCATGCGCGCTGGTTGGCGAGGCGATTGCGCGAGGTCAACCTAGCCGCGCATCTTTGTTGCTGATGCCATTCCCGGAGCGCAGCATCGTTACGCACCCTATCTCGTGCTCCTGCGAAGGCAGGAGCCCACGGTTTCGAGCGTGACAGGTCGTTGTTCTGCTTGGCCCTGGATCCCTGCCTTCGCAGGGATACGACAGCTGCCGGGGCGTCTGCTCCGCCTATGCAACGTGCCTTCGGACGCAAGGGATAGCGCGGTTCAAGCCTTGCCCCGGCGGGCTTCGTTCCCTAGCTGTTCGCGCATGACCGTGCCGCAGACGACCCCCTCGCCCCAGGACCCGCCGTACCTGCGCGGCCTCAACGAACCGCAGCGCGAAGCCGTGCTGACGAGCGAGGGGCCGGTGCTGGTGCTGGCAGGCGCGGGCACGGGCAAGACGGCGGCGTTGACCGCACGGCTCGCGCACTTGCTCTACACGCGCAAGGCGTGGCCGTCGGAAATCCTGTCGGTCACCTTCACCAACAAGGCTGCGCGCGAGATGCGCGAGCGTGTCGGGCGGCTGGTCGGCGACGCGGTCGAGGGGATGCCGTGGCTCGGCACCTTTCACGCGATCGGCGCGAAGATGCTGCGCCGCCATGCCGAGTTGGTGGGGCTGCAGTCGAACTTCACCATCCTCGACACCGACGACCAGCTGCGGCTGATAAAGCAGCTGATCGTGGCGGCGAACCTGGACGAGAAGCGGTTTCCCGCGCGCCAGCTCGCCGGCGTGATCGACAGCTGGAAGAACAAGGGGATGACGCCCGCAGACGTCGATGCGGGCGAGAGCGAGCGCTTCGCCAACGGTCGCGGCGGCGAGCTGTACCAGCAGTATCAGGACCGGCTCAAAGCGGTGAACGCCTGCGACTTCGGCGACCTGCTGCTCCACGTGCTGACCATTCTGCGCACGCATCGCGACGTGCTGGAGCACTATCAACAGTGCTTCCGCTACATCATGGTGGACGAGTATCAGGACACCAACTCGGTCCAGTATCTGTGGCTGCGGCTGCTGGCGCAGGAGCGCAAGAACATCTGCTGCGTCGGCGACGACGACCAGTCGATCTATTCGTGGCGGGGCGCGCAGGTGGAGAACATCCTGCGCTTCGAACGCGACTTCCCGGGCGCCAAGGTGATCCGGCTGGAGCAGAACTACCGCTCCACGCCGCACATCCTGGGCGCGGCCGGCGGCGTCATCGCCAACAACAGCGGGCGGTTGGGCAAGCAGCTGTGGACCGAGCTCGACGCGGGCGAGAAGGTGCGCGTGATCGGCGTGTGGGACGGTCCCGAGGAAGCGCGCCGCGTCGGCGAGGAGATGGAGGCGTGCCGCCGGTCGGGCAAATCCTATGACGAGATGGCGATCTTGGTGCGCGCGCAGCACCAGACCCGCGAGTTCGAGGACCGCTTCATCGCGATCGGCCTGCCCTACCGCATCGTCGGTGGCCAGCGTTTCTACGAGCGGATGGAGATCCGCGACGCCATCGCCTACCTGCGCGTCGTCAACCAGCCGGCCGACGACCTGGCGTTCGAGCGCATCGTCAACGTGCCCAAGCGCGGCCTGGGCGACAAGGCGGTGGCGACCGTGCACCGCTATGCGCGCGCGACCGGCAGCCCGCTGATGACGGCGGCGGCGCGCATCCTCGATACCGACGAGTTGACCGGCGCGGCGCGCAAGTCGCTCGGCCGGCTGGTCGGCGACATCGCCCGCTGGCGCGACATGGCGCGCGACCTGCCCCACCCCGAGCTCGCCCGGCAGCTGCTCGACGAGAGCGGCTATACCGCGATGTGGCAGGCGGAGAAGTCGGCCGAGGCGGCCGGGCGCCTGGAGAACCTCAACGAGCTCGTCCGTGCGATGGAGGAGTATGACAGCCTGGGCGCGTTCCTGGAGCATGTCAGCCTGGTGATGGACAATGAAGGTGCTACCCAGGAGCCGCAGGTCACCATCATGACGATCCACGCCGCCAAGGGGCTGGAGTTCGACACCGTGTTCCTGGCCGGCTGGGAGGAAGGCCTGTTCCCCTCGCAGCGCTCGCTGGACGAGGGCGGGCTCGCCAGCCTGGAGGAGGAACGCCGCCTCGCCTATGTCGCGATCACCCGCGCCCGCCGGCTGGCGGTGATCCTGCATGCGGCCAACCGCCGCATCTATGGCCAGTGGACCTCGTCGCTTCCCAGCCGCTTCGTCGGCGAGCTGCCGGCCGAGCATATCGATGCGGAAACCACCATGGCCGGCGGCGAGAGCCTGTGGCGCGCCAACTGGTCCGAGCGCGCCGATCCGTTCGCAGACGTCAGCCGCGGCACCGGGCGTGGGCCGGGCTGGCAGCGGGCGGCAAGCAGCGGCTCCACCTTCACCCGCGATGCGCCGCGCGTGATCGAAAGCCGCGCGAGTGCGGTCAGCCTGGGCAACAAGGGTCGCAGCGACGTGAGCGTCGGCCTGCGCGTGTTCCACCAGAAGTTCGGATACGGCACGATCGCGGCAATCGAGGGCAACAAGCTGGAGATCGACTTCGAGACCGGCGGGCGCAAGCGCGTGCTCGACAGCTTCGTAACGATCGGCTGAGTGGGCGTGGCGGACGCGGCCTTGCTGTCGCTCCGCTTCTCTGCACGGCCGGCCGCGTCGGGGATTTGAACCGATCGGCGTGCCCTTGCGTTCAGGCATCTGTTGCGCTGCAACAAATTGCCCGATCACGGCTTGGAGCCCGCATGCGATACCCGACCCGACGTGAGATCGTCGCCACTGCCGGCCTGGCAGCCCTTTTCGGCGGCCCGTTTGCCGCCATGGCGCGCAGGACGCAGAGCCCGGCCCAGCCCTTTTCCTGGGAGGCACTGCAGGAGCGCGCCGCGACTCTCGCGCGCCAGCCCTATCGCGCGCCCGAGCGCGTCGCGGCGGCCGCGGCGATCGACTATGACGCGGTCGGTTCGATCCGCTACCGGCCGGACGAGACGCTGGCGGGCGGCATCCGCCTGTTCCCGCTCGGCCGCTATGCGCCGACCCCGGTCAAGATCAACATCGTCGAGAACGGCCAGGCGCACGCCGTCCCCTTCTCACGCGACCTGTTCCAGGCGGTGTCGGGCCACGCGCCGCCGCTCGGCATCGCCGGCTTCCGCGCCATGGTGCCCGGCAAGGAGAGCGACTGGATGGCGTTCCAGGGCGCGTCCTATTTCCGCACCGCGGGCTCGCAGGACCAATATGGCTTGTCGGCGCGTGGGATCGCGATCAACACCGGCATTTCTGGGCGCGAGGAGTTCCCGGACTTCACCGAGTTCTGGATCGAGCGCACCGGTGCAGACGCCTATACCGTCTATGCGCTGATGGACGGCGCCAGCGTGACCGGCGCGTATCGCATCGCCAGCCGCCACCAGAACGGCGTGCAGCAGGACGTGTCGGCGGTGCTCCACCTGCGCCGCGACGTCGACCGGCTGGGCATCGCGCCCGCCACCAGCATGTTCTGGTATGGCGAGGGCAACCGCGGCGCGGCCGTCGACTGGCGCCCGGAGATCCACGATTCCGATGGTCTCGCCCTGCTGACGGGACGCGGCGAGCGCATCTGGCGACCGCTCGTCAATCCGCCGCGCGAAACGCTCGACAGCTTCGCCGACGAGAACCCGCGCGGCTTCGGCCTGCTCCAGCGCGACCGCAACTTCGACCATTATCAGGACGATGGCGCCTTCTACGACCGCCGGCCCAATTTGTGGGTCGAGCCGCGCGGGCAATGGGGCCGCGGCAACGTGGTGCTGTTCGCCTTCCCGACCGCGGCCGAGACAGTCGACAACATCGTCTCCTTCTGGGTGCCGGCAGAGGCGCCCAAGGCGGGCCAGCGATTGCAGTTCGACTATGGCCTGCGCTGGGGATCGGACGATCCGACGCTGTCGCAGGCGACCGCGCATGTGGTCGACAGCTGGACCGGTGTGGCCGGGCGACCGGGCGACGCGCCGACCAAGGGCGCGCGCAAGCTGGTCGTGGACTTCGAGGGCGCGGGCCTTGCCGGTCTCGACCGGTCGAGCGGGGTCTCGCCCGCGATCGACGTCGCGCGCGGCAAGCTGATCGCGAGCGCCGCCTATCCAGTGGTCGGGCAGAAGAACCGCTGGCGGATCACCGCCGACATCGCGCCCGAGGGCAATGGTCCGGCCGACGTGCGGCTGTTCCTGAAGCGGGGCGACCGTGCGCTCAGCGAAACGCTGTTGTTTCCGGTGTTCAACGGGTGAAGCAGCCGGCTCGCCTCCCGGCAGAGGCCCCCATCGACATGCCGGTCCAGCAGTTCGACGGGCCGCCGCCCCCGCGCAGGATTCCCGAACCCTGGTCGGGTCCCAGCGAGGATGGCGGCGACTTGCTCGCGCGGCGCGTGCTGCTGGTGCTGCTCACCGCGATGCTGGCGACCGCCGCCTCGACCGCGCTCAAGGAGTCGCTGGTCGCGGATGGCTGGAGCGTCACCGACGCGCTGCTGCTGGTGATCTTCTTCCCGCTGTTCGCGCTGATCTCGTTCGGGTTCATCAATGCGTCGATCGGCTTCCTGCTGCTCATCACCGGCCTGCGTCCCGGCTTCATGCCGACCCCGCGCTGGTCGGCGCCGCTGAAGGGCCGCACCGCCATCCTGATGCCGGTCCACAACGAGGACGTGGCGGCGGTCTATGGGCGCATCGCCCAGATGGCCGAGGCGATCGCCCAGGGCGGCATGGCCAAGCACTTCGACTTCTTCATCCTGAGCGATTCCGCGCCCGAGGCGGAGGCGGAGGAAGTCGCGGCATGGCGGGCGCTGGCGCAGCAGCTCGACTGCGCGCTCTACTATCGCCGGCGGACGCAGAACGTCGGCCGCAAGCCGGGCAACGTCGCCGAATGGATCCGGCGGTTCGGCGGCGCCTACGACTATATGCTGATGCTGGATGCCGACAGCCTGATGGGCGGCGACACGATCATCGGCATGGCGCAGGTGCTCGACCGGCGGCCAGCGGTGGCGCTGCTCCAGACGGTGCCGATGGTGATCGGCGCGACCACGCTGTTCCAGCGCTGGATGCAGTTCGCAAGCCACCTCTACGGCCCGATCTCCACCGCCGGGCTGGTGTGGTGGTCCGGCTCGGAGGCGACCTTCTGGGGCCACAATGCGCTGATCCGGATCGAGGCGTTCGCCGCCTGCTGCGGGCTGCCCGAGCTTCCCGGCGGACCGCCGTTCGGCGGCACCATCATGAGTCACGACATGGTGGAGGCGGCGCTGCTGCGGCGGCGCGGCTGGCGCGTGCACATGGTGCTGACGGATGCGACCTTCGAGGAATATCCGCCGACGCTGATCGATGCCGCCGTCCGGGACCGGCGCTGGGCGCAGGGCAACATCCAGCACCTGCGGCTGCTTGGCGCCTCCGGCTTTCACTGGATCAACCGGTTGCAGCTGTTGCTGGGGGCGTCCGCCTATCTCGCCTCCCCGCTCTGGCTGCTCTTGATCCTCACCAGCATCGTCCAGGCGCTGGTGGGTGAGCCGAGCCTGATGAACCGGGGCACCTCGGCTGTGGTGCTGGCGGTGACGCTGCTGCTGCTGTTCGGCCCCAAGCTGCTGAGCGTGATCTGGGCGACGGCCGACCGCGAGCGCCGCGAGGCGCTGGGCGGGTGGCGCACGATCGGCCTCTCGGTGCTGCTGGACGTGCCGCTCTCGATGCTGGTCGCCCCGGCGATCGCGTTGACGCAGACGATCGACCTGGTCGGCATCGCCGCGGGCAAGCGGTCCGCCTGGGACCCGCAGAGCCGGCAGCGCGACGGCCTCGCCATGCGCGACATCCTGCCGCGCTATCGCTGGCACCTGGGGTTCGGGATGGTGCTGCTGCTCCTGTCGCCCCTGATGCCGGTGACGGCGCTGTGGCTGCTGCCCGTCACGCTGGGGCTGCTGCTCTCGCCGCTTGCGGTTCAGTGGACCGCGAGCGCGCGCGCGGGTGCCTGGGCTGCACGGCACGCGATCTTCGAGCCGCGCTATGGGCAGCTGAGGACGGCGCCGCTTCCCGAACAGCGCGTGGGGCCCGCGCCGACCCCGGTCTGACGGCGCCGGTGCACCGTTTTTCGGGCCTGGCGCGTTGCGGCTCCATCAAGAGGAGGTGAGCCATGGAAATCATCCGATTGCCGAGCGGAGAGGTCGCGCCGGGTGACGTCGACTGCATCAGCATCGTCGCGCTTTCGGACGGCCGGTATGACCTGTCGGGCGCGGCGCTGGTCGCCTGCGGCGACGGGGACGAGGTGCAGTCGGTGGCGCTGATCGGGCTGCCGCCGTTCGAGACGCGCGAAGCCGCCGAGGACGCGGGGCTCGCCTGGGCGGCGGAACAGTGCGTCGAGCGCATCTATGTGACGGACGTGGAGTTCTGCGTACAGCCCTAGCCGCGGCGGGCGCCGCTTGCCCGGAAGGCCAAGCGGCGGCCGGCGCTTAGCGGAAGAACAGGAAGTAGAGGATCAGCACCACCGGGAGCGGCACGCCCAGCACCCACAGCAAACAGCCTCGCTTCATCGTTCGATCCTTTTTCGTTACGGCCAAACAACGTGGGCTCACCGGTTTAGTTGCCGGGCCGCCGAGATGCCGGCCTGACGCGCCCACCTTTCCCGCTCATCTGCGGGAAACATTCCGCCGGCTAGGGGTTCTGCCCCCGCCGCCAGTGTATCGGCGGACCGAAGGAGTAAAAAGTCCATGCAGAAGTTGCTCGCAGGCGCGATTGGCGCCGTCCTGGTCATGATCGCCCCCGCTGCCTCCGCACAGGCACGACACGATCCCGCACCCCGAGCCCAGGGCCAGCACCAGCAGAGCCGCACGACCGTCCGGACGGTCACCCGCACGACCACGACCACGCGGGGCAACAGCTATGGCAATTGGAACAACGGCTGGGGTGCGCGCCCCGGTGCGCCGACCGCCGCCTATCGCGGCCGCCAGAACGACTGGTACCGCCACGTCCGCGCCTGCCAGCAGCGCTTCCGCAGCTACAACAGCCGCACCGACAGCTACACGCTGCGCCGTGGCGTGACCCGCCGCTGCACGCTCTGACCCATGCCGGAGCCGGGACGCGCGTCCCGGCTCCCCACCGGAACCACCTTGGCGTTCCGCCCGTTGGCGCGGCGAACTGCAGGAGAGCCGCATGCCAACGCCCCAGGAAATCCAGACCCGCTTCTGGAAGGCGCTGAAATCCGATCGCACGCTGATGCTGGGGATCGACGGCGTCGGCGACGGCCATGCCCAGCCGATGACGGGCCAGACGCTGGACGGCGCGGAGCACGGGCCGATCTGGTTCTTCACCACCAAGGACAACACGCTGGTGAAGGAAATGCGCGAGGGCACCCGCGCCACCGCTCATTTCGCCTCCAAGAACCACGAGGTGTTCGCAAGCATCCACGGCGACCTGGTCGTGGAGCAGGATCGCGCCATGATCGACCGGCTGTGGAACCGGTTCGCCGCCGCCTGGTACGAAGGCGGCAAGGATGATCCCAAGCTGGAACTGATCCGGCTGGATGCCGAGCATGCGAAGATCTGGCTGGACGAGTCGAGCCTGTTCGCGGGCATCAAGATCCTGCTGGGCGTCGATCCCAAGGCCGATTACGCCGACAAGGTCGCCGACGTCACCCTCGGCTGACCGCCGCCCCTTCCCTGCCGGCATCCCTTCGCCGGCCGCCCGCTTCCCCGCACAAGGAGTTGCCGATGCCGACTGTCGAGACCCGCGACGGTACCAAGCTGTATGTGAAGGACTGGGGCAGCGGGCCCGCGGTCGTGCTGATCCACGGCTGGCCTTTGTCGTCGGACAGCTGGGACCCGCAGGCGTTCGCGCTCGCCAACGCCGGCTATCGCGTGATCGCCTATGACCGCCGCGGCTTCGGCCGGTCGGAACAGCCGTGGTCCGGCTATGACTATGACACGCTGGCGGACGACCTGGCCGACGTGATGGAGGCGTGCGGCGTCACCTCGGGCGCGACGCTGGTCGGCTTCTCGATGGGCGGCGGCGAGGTCGCGCGCTACCTGTCGCGCCACGGCGGCAAGGGCGTCGCGAAGGCGGTGCTGGTCGGGTCCGTCGTGCCCTACATGCTCCAGACCGACGACAATCCGAACGGCGTGCCCCGCGCGCAGCTGGAGGACATCACCCGGCAGATCGAGGCGGACCGGCCGAAGTTCATGGCGAACTTCCTGGACCAGTTCTTCGGCGTCGGCTTCATCACCAGCCCGGTGAGCGAAGAGCGGCTGCACTGGGCGTGGAACCTGACGCAGCAGGCGGGGCTCAAGCCCACGCTCGCCTGTGCCGAGGCGTTCGCCTTCACCGACTTCCGACCGGACCTCGCCGCGTTCACCGTGCCGACGCTCGTGATCCACGGCACGTCGGACGACACGGTGCCGATCGACGCCACCGGCCGGGCGGCGGCCGCGGCGATCCCCGGCGCCACGCTGATCGAATATGACGACGCCCCCCACGGCCTGTTCGCGACCGATCAGGACCGGCTGACCGACGACCTGCTCGCGTTCCTGGGAGATCCGGTCGCGGCGACCCACGGCGGCACCATCGTCTGATCTCCGGCGCGCGGCGGGATGCCGCCGCGCGTCCCCTGCCCGTGGCATCGCAAGCAGCCCGCAAAGCGTGATTGCCGATGGCGCCGCCCCCGCATAGAGCCCTGAACATGGCCGCCGTCCAGCACCCGTTCGCAATCCACAATTTCCGCGCCTATTTCCTGGCCCGGCTGTCCACCACCCTCGCCCAGATGTCGATGGTGATCGTCATCGGCTGGCAGGTCTATGACCTCGCCCGGAGGACGATGGACGTGAAGGAAGCCGCCTTCTACCTCGGACTGATCGGCATCGCGCAGTTCCTGCCGCTGCTCGTCCTCTCGCTGGTCGCCGGCTGGGTCGCCGATCGCGTCGACCGTCGCTGGATCGCGCGCGGTTCGGTCGCGATCGAGGCGGGATGCGCCATCACCCTGGCGGTCGCGAGCTACCATGAGCATGTCACGCTTGGGCTGCTGTTCTTCGTGGCGGCGCTGCTGGGCGTGGCGCGCGCCTTTGCCGGCCCATCGCTCCAGGCGCTTGCCCCCAATCTGGTGCCCAAGGCGATCCTTCCGACCGCGATCGCGATGAGCTCGGTCTCGTGGCAGGCGGGCACGGTGCTGGGGCCGACGATGGGCGGCTATCTCTATGCCGCCAGCCACTGGCTGCCCTATGCCGTGTCCGGGGCGCTGTTCACCTTCTCCTTCCTGATGCTGTCGCTGATCGGGCGGGTGCCGCACAATTCGGTGCGCGGCACGGCCAACCCGTTCCGCCAGATGCTGGAGGGCCTGTCCTATGTGCGCCAGAACCGTCTGGTGCTGGGGGCGATCTCGCTCGACCTGTTCGCGGTGCTGCTGGGCGGCGCGACGGCGATGCTGCCCGTCTACGCGCGCGACATACTGAAGGTGGGCGCCGATGGCCTGGGCCACCTGCGCGCGGCCCCCGCGGTCGGCGCGATCGCGGTGGCGCTGTGGTTCTCGTGGCGGCCGCTCCGGACCAATGTCGGCGTGAAGATGCTGGCGGCGGTCGCAGTGTTCGGCGGCGCGACGGTGGCCTTCGGCCTCAGCGCGCCGGCGCTGCTGCCGCTGCTCGGAAAGTCGGCGGTGGGGCATGACAGCGCACCGGCGGTGCTGCTGGCGCTGACGGCGCTGTTCGTGCTGGGCGCCGCCGACATGGTGTCGGTCTATGTGCGCCAGTCGCTGATCCAGCTCTACACCCCCGACGACATGCGCGGCCGGGTGGGCGCCGTGTCGACGCTGTTCATCTCCGGCTCGAACGAATTGGGCGAGGCGGAATCCGGCTTCCTCGCGGCCGCGATCGGCCCGGTGGCCGCGGTTGTGGCAGGCGGCATCGGTGCGATATTGGTGACGGCACTGTGGGCTCGCATCTTTCCGGAGCTTCGCCGGGCGCGCACGTTCGAGGCGCCCGCGACGCTGGAATTCACACCCGTCAAGGAGAAGGCAGAATGAAGGCCAACACCATCCTGGAGACGATCGGCAACACGCCGCACGTCCGGATCCAGCGGCTGTTCGGAGACGCCGAGGTGTGGATCAAGTCCGAGCGCTCGAACCCCGGCGGATCGATCAAGGACCGCATCGCGCTTGCGATGATCGAGGCGGCGGAAGCCTCGGGCGACCTGCAGCCCGGCGGCACCATCATCGAGCCGACCAGCGGCAACACCGGCGTCGGCCTGGCGATGGTCGCGGCGGTCAAGGGCTACAAGCTGGTCCTGGTGATGCCCGAAAGCATGTCGATCGAGCGCCGCCGGCTGATGCTGGCCTATGGCGCGAGCTTCGACCTCACCCCGCGCGAGAAGGGCATGAAGGGCGCGATCGAGCGCGCGCAGGAACTGGCCGAGCAGACGCCGGGTGCCTGGATCCCGCAGCAGTTCGAGAACCCCGCCAACGTCGACGTGCATGTCCGCACCACGGCGCAGGAAATCCTGGAGGACTTCGCCGACACGCCGATCGACGTGCTGATCACCGGCGTCGGCACCGGCGGGCACATCACCGGCGTTGCCGAGACGCTCAAGAAGCAGTGGCCGCAGCTGAAGGTCTATGCGGTGGAGCCGGAGCTTTCGCCGGTGATCTCCGGCGGGCAGCCGGGGCCGCACCCGATCCAGGGCATCGGCGCGGGCTTCATCCCGGCCAACCTCCACACCCAGGCGATCGACGGCGTGATCAAGGTGGACGCAGCCGTCGCCAAGGACATGGCGCGCCGTTCGGCAGCCGAGGAAGGCATGCTGGTCGGCATCTCGTCCGGCGCGACGCTCGCGGCGATCCTGCAGAAGCTGCCCGACCTGCCGGACGGGGCGCGGGTGCTGGGCTTCAACTACGACACGGGCGAGCGCTACCTGTCGGTTCCGGACTTCCTGCCGGAAAGCTGAGCGATCCACATGCTGGTGTCCCGCGGCGCGCGTGCGCCTGATTCCTCAGGCGTGCGCGCGGCGCCGCTGGGCACGGGCTCGCACGTGCTCGACGGAGTGCTGGCGGCCGTGGCGCTGGCGGCGGTGCTGGTGCCGGCATGGGCAGTGACCCACGCGCCGCCGATGCCGCCCCAGGCCAGCCGCGCGATGCGGCATGCGGCACCGCGGCGCGTGCTGCCCCCCGCCGAACTGCCGGCCGTGGAGCCGATCGAGTTCCAGGACATGACGGCGGACGAGGCGCGGGCGTTCAACGCCGGCATCCCGTTCCATGCCGGCCCCAACCCCGCCGCCCGCCCCTTCCGTTTCGGTGGCCCGGACGAGGACCGGGCGCGGGCGAGCGACTGCCTCGCCGCGGCCGTGCTCTACGAGGCGGGCGACGATCCGGAGGGGCAGAAGGCGGTCGCCCAGGTGGTGCTGAACCGCGTCCGCCATCCGGCTTTCCCGAAGACGGTGTGCGGGGTGGTGTTCCAAGGCTCGGAGCGGGCCACCGGCTGCCAGTTCACCTTCACCTGCGACGGGGCGCTGGCGCGCTGGTATTCCGACCCCTTCTGGGAGCGCGCGCGCAAGGTCGCGGACGCGGCGCTGGCGGGGGCGGTCTACAGGCCCGTCGGCCATGCCACCCATTACCACACCGACTGGGTGGTGCCGTACTGGAGCTCCAGCCTCGACAAGATCGTGGCGGTCCACACGCATCTGTTCTTCCGCTGGACCGGCTGGTGGGGAACCCCGCCCGCGTTCCGCTTCGCCGCCACCGGCAGCGAGCCGCGCGTGGCCCAGCTTGCCGCGCATTTCGACGCGCACAAGCTGCCGGAGGTACTGGCGGCCGAGACGCAGGCGCTGGCGATGCAAAAGGCGATGGCGCTGCCGGCTTCGGCGCTGAAACCCTCGGCGGACGAACCCAACACTTTCCTGATCCATGTCGATGCCAAGGATGCGGCGAGCTTCCCGATCCTGGCGGATCGTGCCTGCGGCGAGCGCCCCTATTGCAAGTTCATGGGCTGGACCGACCCACGCCAGCTGCCGGCGAGTGCCAAGGGCACGCTGTCGCCCCAGCAGCTGACCTCGATGTCGTTCAGCTACCTGCGCGACCGGCCCCGCAACCTGGAACGCGCGCTGTGGAACTGCGCGGACTTCCCCCAGCCCAAGCCGCAGTGCATGCGCCGCGCGCCACAGCCGATCGCCTCCCCCGCGCCGGCCGTGGCCGGGGAAGAAGGTCCGGCAGGGTTGAGCGGCGTGCGACGCAAGCCTGCCTCGCAACCGGCGGCGGCGCTTGCGGCACCGGAGGCACCAGTCGCATCGTAGTTCCTTTGAAAGCCGGGCAGCACTGGCGAATGACCGACATTGGGTGGCTTTGAGACCGTCCGCTAATGGACGCTTATGAAGGAGAAGCAGTCGGTCCTGCTCCACCAATCTGCTCAAGGAGCACCGCCTCAACCGGGTCGCCGGGCGCATGAGGCCAGTGACGGATTGCTGTTTCTCCATTGCTGAAGCGATAGCTTTCATAATGATCATCGTAGATCGCGATCTCGAAGTCGCAGCCAATCCAATGGAGAGATATGCCGCCGTCGTAGGGATTGACTGTGATCGATTGGGGCGCGTTCAGCGCGTCGGCGGCATTGATCAAGTCTCTAAGGTTAGCGCGTTGAGGGGCCGCACAATCCATTGCTTCGGCTTCAACTGCTATGTCTTCCCAGCCCATAAATGCCTTCGTGCCAGGATGAACAAGCGTCGGCAATTAGAAAGCGGAACGCTAGCTCGGAGTGGCGGAGACTGGGCGTTTCCTGCCGTTCGCTCGTAGCCGCTTCCGAACAGCCGGTGGTGTGCGGGAAGCGGACCTTCGTTGCTGCTCCCATCTCTGTTAGTTGCTATGCTCCTTTGATGGCTGTTATTCGCTTGGTCCTCATCAGTTTGGCGGCGGCCCTCGCGGGCTGTTCGGCTGGATCAATCTTACTTTTTGCTGAGCTCAACCGTACGAGTCTTGTCGCTCTGCCGTTCACCTGTATGGTGTCACTACTGCTACTTATGCCATTCTACGCAGCAGCGCGTGAAGCTGGCGTGGCACTCGGCGGGCGTTATGCTCGGCTCTTGGTAGCCGGAGGTGTTGCGGGAGCCTTGTTCGCAGGTTTCATATTTCTCGCGAGCAATCTCCTCAAAGGGGCAGCGATCGGGTCCAGCTACGGTGCGCTGACGGCGATCTGCTGGATCACAATACATGCCGCGACGAAGCGGCTCGCCACCTTGATCGCGTGACGTCCGCAACTGGGCGCTAGCCGGCCTCGCACTCGCCTATGTCATCTCGGCGTAGGCCGGGGTCATCTCATCACCTGCGCCCGGGGCGTGCTGGGTCCTACCCCCCACACACCGCGCGGCCGCGGTGGTCGCGGAGGGCGGCGGCTTCGGAGAGGACGTCGCTCATCCGCTCGACGCGCAGGCCGCTGAAGGTGCCGCGGGCGGTGCATCGCTGCGCGCATTGCGGCGGCAGCTTGGCGGGGAAGATGATGCGCGCGCCCTCGACCCGCGCCTCCAGCTCGCAGGCGTTGCCGAAGTCGATCCGGAGGCGATCGCCCGAACGTTTGGCCGTCCCGCTCGCGCTGCAGCCGAGGCGGCCGCCGCTGAGAACGAAGGCGCCGACCAGCAGGTCCTCCCCCTGCGGCACGAGGCAAAGCCGGTCGCCGCCCCGCTCGTAGAGCCCGGTTAGGGAGTCGTCGCCGGGATCGCCCACCACGCCGCGCTCGATCGCGACCGTCTCCAGGTCCGGTGCCTCGGTGTTCGCCGGGTCGCCGCCTCCCGAACAGGCCGCAAGGGCGAGCGCCAGCGCCGCGACGCGTCGCCTCATTCGACGGCGACCAGCCGGCCGTCCTCGATGCGGCGGAAGAAGCAGCTGCGCGCGCCGGTGTGGCAGGCGGGGCCCGCGGGCTCGACGCGAAGCCAGAGCGCGTCCTGATCGCAGTCGATGCGCACCTCCACCACGCGCAGGACATGGCCGGAGGTCTCCCCCTTCTTCCACAGCCGGTTGCGGCTGCGCGACCAGAAGGTCGCCTCGCCACTCGCAAGCGTCGCCGCCAGCGCCTCCGCATTCATATGGGCCACCATCAGCAGCTCGCCGGTCGCAGCGTCGGTCGCCACGGCGGTGACGAGCCCTGCGGCGTCGTACTTGGGATCGAGGGTGAGGCCGGTGTCGCGCGCGTCCATGGGCGGCGGCTTACCGGGGAGGCGGCCGCGCGGCAATCGGGGGCGATCGCACATTCTTCGTGACAGAAGGGCGACAAACCCGGAATCGCTCCCTATATGGCGCTCGCATCTCAGCGAACCCCGTGGGGCCGATGTTTAGCACCAATCCTTTCGACGACGACAAGCTGCGCGAAGAGTGCGGCATCTTTGGCGTTTCCGGCGCGGACGGCGCGGCAGCACTGGTGGCCCTGGGGCTCCACGCGCTGCAGCACCGCGGGCAGGAAGCCGCCGGCATCTCCAGCTTCGACGGGGTGCAGTTCCACACGCACCGCGCGATGGGGCATGTGGCGGGCAACTTCGACCGGCCCGACGTGATCGAGGCGCTGCCGGGCGCGGCCGCCGTCGGCCACGTCCGCTACGCCACCTCGGGGGATACGGCGCTGCGCAACGTGCAGCCGCTCTATGCCGAACTGGCGAGCGGCGGCTTTGCAGTGGCGCACAACGGCAATCTCTCCAACGCCCTGCGCCTGCGCAAGGACCTGGTGCGGACCGGTTCGATCTTCCAGTCGACGTCGGATACCGAGGTGATCATCCACCTGGTGGCAACGTCGAACTACCGCACGCTGCTCGATCGCTTCATTGATGCGCTCAAGCAGGTGGAGGGCGCTTATTCGCTCATCTGCATGACGCCGGAAGGCATGATCGCCTGCCGCGATCCGCTGGGCATCCGTCCGCTGGTGATGGGCAAGCTTGGCGATTCGGTGATCTTCGCGTCGGAGACGGTGGCGCTCGACGTGGTCGGGGCCGAGTACGTGCGCGACGTGGAGCCGGGCGAGCTGGTGATCGTGAAGGGCACCGAGCTGCGCTCGATCCGCCCCTTCACGCCGAACGCGCCGCGGCCGTGCATCTTCGAGTACGTCTATTTCTCGCGGCCCGATTCGATCTCGGGCGGCAATTCCGTCTATTCGGTGCGCAAGGCGATCGGTGCCGAGCTGGCGATCGAGAGCCCCGTCGATGCCGACCTGGTGATCCCGGTCCCCGATTCGGGCGTGCCGGCGGCGATCGGCTATGCGCAGCAGTCGGGCATCCCCTTTGAGCTCGGCATCATCCGCTCGCACTATGTGGGCCGCACCTTCATCCAGCCGGGTGACAAGGTCCGCCACCTGGGCGTGAAGCTGAAGCACAACGCCAACCGCAAGCTGATCGAGGGCAAGCGGATCGTGCTAATCGACGATTCGATCGTGCGCGGCACCACCTCGCTGAAGATCGTGCAGATGATGCGCGATGCCGGCGCTGCCGAGGTGCACATGCGCATCGCCAGCCCGCCGACCAGGCACAGCTGCTTCTATGGCGTCGACACGCCGGAGCGCGCGAAGCTGCTGGCGGCCAAGCTCGATCTGGGTGGCATGACCGAGTACATCCAGGCGGACAGCCTGGCGTTCGTCTCCATCGACGGCCTCTACAAGGCGCTGGGCGAGGCCGAGCGCGCAGCGGTGCGGCCGAAGTATTGTGATGCCTGCTTCACCGGCGACTATCCGACGCCGCTGACCGATCAGGACGAGACCCGCACGGTCGACCAGCTCGCGATGCTGGAGGAGCGCGTCGGCTGATCGCTGGCGCACCCCTGCCCTTTCTTTTCCAAGCTCCAGGATCTTCGATGACCGACAAGCCCCTTGCCGACCAGCTCGCGCTCGTGACGGGGGCCAGCCGCGGCATCGGCGCGGCGACGGCACAGGCGCTTGCCGCGCAGGGCGCGCACGTCGTGCTGACCGCGCGCACGCCGGGCGGGCTGGAGGAAGTCGAGGAGAAGATCCACCAGGCAGGCGGCAGCGCGACGATCGCGCCGCTGGACCTGGCGGAGCCGGACGGCGTGGCGCGACTGGCAGCGGCGCTGGGCGAGCGCTGGCAGGCGCTCGACATGCTGGTGCTGAACGCCGCAATGCTGGGTACGCTGGGGCCGGTGAACGCGATCGACTTCAAGGAGATGTCGAAGCTGTTCACGCTCAACGTGACGGCGCAGGCAGCGCTGCTGGGCGCGTTCGGGCCGATGCTGCGCCAGGCGAAGAACGGTCGGGTCGTGGGGCTCACCTCCAGCGTCGCACGCACCCCGCGCGCGTACTGGGGGCTGTATGGCTCGTCCAAGGCGGCGTTCGAGAACCTGCTGACCGCATTCGGCCAGGAAGTGCGCCAGCTGACGGCGATCCGCACCGCCATCGTCGATCCGGGCGCCACCCGCACGAAGATGCGCGCGCGCGCCTATCCGGGCGAGGCACCGGAGAGCGTCAAGCCGCCGGAGGTAGTAGCGGAGCGGATCACGGCGCTGATGGTGTCAGGGTTCGAGACGGGGCATTTCGAGCGGGTCGACTGAGGTACTCGTGCTACTGCGCAGGCAGGAGCCCAGAGTTTCCGACGGTGACGCTTGTGGCCCTGGGCTCCTGCCTTCGCAGGAGCACCGGCGCGCGACGTGTGACTAGCCGCCCTTGACCAGCGTGACCTGGGCGACGTGAATGCCGCCGCCGCGGAAGCCGCCTTCGCAATACATCAGGTAATAGCGCCACAGGTTGGCGAAGCCGGGCGGGAAATTATCCGGGAGGTCGCCGGCTGCCTCGGCTGCGTCGAAGGCGAGGCGCCAGCGGTGGAGCGTCTCGGCATAGTCCTGGCCGAAGCGGTGCTCGTCCTGCCAGGCGAGGCCCCGCGCCTCGGCAAGCGCACGGAAGCGCTCGGTCGAAAGCAGCAGGCCGCCGGGGAAGATGTAGGCCTGGATGAAGTCGACGTTGTTCGCATAGGCGTCGAACAGCGCGTCATCGATCGCGATATATTGGAGCGCGGCGCGGCCGCCCGGCTTCAGCCGCGCGGCGATCGCGTCCAGGTAGGCCGGCCAATATTCCTGCCCCACCGCCTCGACCATCTCGATGCTGGCGATGGCGTCGTAGCTGCCGGTGGCGTCGCGATAGTCGGTGAGCGACACCTCCACGCCATCGAGCTTCGCATCGGCGATGCGCTGCTCGACGAACCGCTTCTGCTCGGACGAGAGGGTGAGGCCATGGACGCGGCGACCCGCGCGGGCGGCGCGCTCGGCGAAGGAGCCCCAGCCGCAGCCGATCTCCAGGATCGTGTCGCCGGGCTTGGTCCCGGTACGGTCGAGGATCGCCTGGAGCTTGCGGTCCTGCGCCGCCTCCAGCGGCTCGGCGGGATCGGCGAACAGCGCGCTCGAATAGGTCATGCTGGGATCGAGCCAGGCGCGGTAAAAATCGTTGCCCAGATCATAGTGAAACTGAATGTTGCGGCGGGCATTGGCGCGATGGTTGCGGCGCGACCAATGGGCGAAGCGCCGGACGATGCCGGTCAGCCGCCCCGCGCGGCCGACGTTGCCGAGCGCGCGGCCGTTGCGCATGAAGAGGTCGAACAGCGGCACAGGGTCGGGGCTCGACCAGTCGCCCGATACCCAGGCCTCGTACCAGCCCGCAGAGCCGCCGGTCGCGAGCCGCAGCATCGCACGCCAGCGGTGGAGCACCACCACCGCGACCGGCCCCTCGCCGCGCCCGCCGAGCCGGACGGCACGGCCGCTCGGAAGCGTCGCTTCGATCGCGCCGACCTCCAGGCCCCGGTCGATCCGGCCGAGCATCCGTTCGAACACGGGCGCAAGCCAGCGGAGCGGATCGCGCGTTGCGGTCAGGGAAGAGGGTAAGGAGGAGCGAGGCGCGTGCATGGCGCCCTACATGCACCTCCGCGCGGTCACCGCAAGCCGTCCTGCTACCGACCTTATCCGGCGAAGACCCCACCGAGCGTGAGGATCGAGGTGACGTGCCGCTCCGACACCTCCATCGCATCGTCGCCGTAGCCGCCACCCAATGCGCTCGCGAGCGGGATGCCGCGGTCGCGCGCCAGCGTCGCCACCCAGCGATCCCGGCGGACAAGACCTTCGCGGGTGAGCGCGAGCCGGCCGAGCCGGTCGCCCGCGAACGGGTCCACCCCCGCCTGGTAGAGGATCAGGTCAGGCGCGAAGCCGTCGACCAGCGGCACCAGCGTTTCCGCCAGCACCGCGCAATATTCGTCGTCGCCGACGCCATCCGCGAGCGGCACGTCGAGGGTCGAGCGCGCCTTTCGCACGGGGAAGTTCTTGTCCGCGTGGATCGAATAGGTGGCGAAGCCGGGCCGGCCTGCCAGCAGCGAGGCGGTGCCGTCGCCCTGGTGCACGTCGCAATCGACCACCAGCACGCGCGCGGCCGCCCCCTCCTCCACCAGCCGGTTGGCGGCGATCGCAAGGTCGTTGAACACGCAGAAGCCCGCACCGGTGTCCGCCAACGCATGGTGGCTTCCGCCGGCGGTGTTCGCGGCAAAGCCGTGTTCGAGCGCGAGCCGGGCAGCGAGATAGGTGCCGCCGGGAACTGCTTGCGCGCGTGTCGCCACCTCGGCGGTGATCGGGAAGCCGATCCGGCGCGCCTTTTCCGGGGGTACGGCAAGCTCGATCACCTCAGCGACATAGCCGGGTTCGTGCACCGCCTCGATCCAGCGGCGCGGCATGGGATCGGGCTGGTGCCATTCGATCCCGGCTCCTTGCGCGCGCAGCAGGTCGCGGACCAGCCCGTTCTTGTTCCATTGATAGGTGCTGCGCGCGGGTGCGGGCGCGACATAATCGGGGTGGTGGACGACGCGGATCACGCTTCATAGGTAAGCGCACGCACCGCGGCCGCAACGCCGCGCCACAGGAGAGCGCCTTGACCGTTTTCGTCCGCCCCGACGTCCGCGCCTTCCTCGGCTATCCAGAGAACATGCCCGGCCCGCGCATGCATGAGCTGGAGCCGGCCGCCGCACGCGCGCAGCTCCTTGCGACCAAGGACGTGGCGGATCTGCCGACAGGAACGCTGGCGGTGGTCCGCGACTGCACCATCCCCGCGCCGCACGGCGACCTGCGCGCCCGCCTGTTCGACGCGCGTCCCGCGCGGGAGCCCGGGCCCGTGGTGCTGTTCCTGCACGGCGGCGGCTTCGTGATCGGCGACCTCGACTCGCATGCGAGCCTTTGTGCGGAGATCGCGCGGATGCTCGACCTGCCGGTGGTGGCGCTCGACTATCGGCTGGCGCCCGAGCACCCGTGGCCAGCGGCGCCCGACGACGCCGAGACCGCCGCCCGCTGGCTCGCGGCCGGGCCAGCCGTGCTGGAGTGCGGCGTGACAAGCCTGGTGCTGGCGGGCGACAGTGCGGGCGGCGCGCTGGCGATCGTCACCGCCATGGCGCTGCGCGATCGGCCCGCGGCGGCGCCGGTGATCGCGCAGTGGCCGATCTATCCCGTGACGGACATCACCCGCGAATATCCTTCCCACGCCGAGTTCGCCGACGGCTATCTGCTGACCCGCGAGTCGCTTGCCTGGTTCGGCGAGGCGTATCGGGCAGAGCGCGCGAGCCTGCGCGCCTCGCCGCTGCTGGGCGACATGGCGGAGATGCCGCCCGCGCTGGTGCTGACCGCCGGGCTCGATCCGTTGCGAGACCAGGGCCGCGCCTATGCGGCGGCGCTCGCCCAGGTGGGCGTCGCCGTCACCTATCGCGAGGCGCGCGGCAATGTGCATGGGTTCCTCAACCTGCGCCGCGCGATCCCGTCGAGCCAGGGCGACCTTGCCGGCGCGCTGGTGGCGCTGCGCCAGATCATCACCGAGGCGGAAGCCGAGCGCGTCCTGGCGCAGGCGGCTGGCTGAGCCCCTCGACTTGGCCGCGGCCGCACCGCTAGGAGAACTGCCATGAACGACACCACCCTTCCCTACCGGCCCTGCGCGGGCGTCATGCTGATCAACCGCGACGGCCGCGTGTTCGTCGGCCAGCGGATCGACTCGACGCTGGAGGCCTGGCAGATGCCGCAGGGCGGGATCGATCCGGGCGAGGATGCGCTGGAAGCGGCGCTGCGCGAACTGCGCGAGGAAACGGGCGTGCAGCCGGACAAGGTCTCGCTGATCGGCGAGGCGCCGGAAGAGCTCACCTACGACCTGCCGGAAGACATGATCGGCAAGGTCTGGGGCGGCAAGTATCGCGGGCAGCGCCAGCGCTGGTTCGCCTTCCGCTTCGAGGGCGAGGAACAGGACATCGACATCGCGACGCCCGAGCCGGAGTTCCGCGCCTGGCGCTGGGCCGAGCCGGAGGAGCTGCCGGAGGCGATCGTCGGCTTCAAGCGTGCGCTCTACGAGCGGCTGCTCGAGCTGTTCGCCGAGCCGCTGGGTCGGACCGCGCGCTGACGCGACGGAGCGAGTCGGAAGGCGGGTTCACCTCTCGCTGCATTGCAGCTAAGGACAGGCGCGTGATCAAGGCTGCGTATCTTTTCCTTGCCGCACCGCTCCTGCTGGCAAATGCCGCGCCGCCGGCTGCCGCCAAGAAGGACGCGCCGATCCCTGAGCAGCTCAAGATGATGCTCGATGCCGCCATGGCATCGGGCAACGAGGGCGAGGTCGCGACGCTGGTCAAATATTCGCGGATCGCAGCGCCGGACAGCATCGACCTGGTTCGCGAGATCACCGGCAAGTGGACGGCCGACCGCGCCGCCCAACGCACCCGCGAGCTCCAGGAATCCTCGTTCTTCGCGCTGGTGAAGGGGCGGGCCGAACTCGGCGGCTATGCGAGTTCGGGCAACACCGACAATTTCGGCGCGACCGGCGTGCTGGACCTGTCGCGCGAGGGTTTCCGCTGGCGCCACAAGCTGCGCCTGCAGCTCGACTATCAAAAGGCGAACGGCGTCACGAACCGGGAATATTATCTCGCCGCCTATGAGCCGAACTACAAGGTCGACGACCGGCTCTATGTCTACGGATCGACGCAGTTCGAGAGCGACCGGTTCGTCGGGTACAACAGCCGCTTCTCGGCCTCGGCGGGTGCCGGTTACAGCGCGATCAAGCGGCCGGCGTTGACCCTGGACCTGGAACTCGGCCCTGCGTTTCGTCAGACCGACTTCACCGACGAGACCCAGGAAAGCAGCCTTGCCGCACGCGGTTCGGTCGACTTCGACTGGCGCCTGACCCCCGCGCTGACGCTGCGCCAGGACGCCTCCGCCTATCTGGCCGCGCAGGCGAACAGCACGGTCAGCAGCACCACAGCGGTCGACGCCAAGCTGCTGGGGCCGCTCTCCGCGCAGGTCTCCTATGCGGTGCGATACGAAAGCCGCCCGCCCGAAGGCAGCGTCACCACCGACACCACCACCCGCGCCTCGTTGGTCTATTCCTTCTAGGCCCCGTTCCTTCCGGGGCGGAACCGCGCTAGCCTCGCTCCCATGGATGTTCTTACAAGCGCGGAAGCCGCCGTTGTCGAACGGGCGCGCGCTGCCCCGATGCTGGCGCACCTCGAACCCTGGGTCGCGGTCAACAGCGGCACGCGCAATCTCGCCGGGCTGGCGCGGATGGCGCAACTGCTGTCGGACGCCTTTTCCGTACTTCCCGGCGGGATCGCGCTGATCAAGCCGGACCCGGTCGAGGCGATCTCCGCCAGCGGGCGGCTCCAGCCGATCGAGCACGGACGCCACCTGCTGCTGACGGTGCGGCCGCAGGCGCCGATCCAGCTGCTGTTCGCGGGCCACATGGACACGGTCTATCCGGCGGACCACCCGTTCCAGAAGATGCGGGTGCGCGAGGATGGCGCGCTGAACGGCCCCGGCGTCGCCGACATGAAGGGCGGGCTGGCGGTGATGCTCGCCGCGCTCGAGGCGATCGAGAACTCGGGCTTTGCCGGGCGGTTGGGCTATCAGGTGGTCATCAACTCCGACGAGGAGACGGGCTCGCTCTCCTCCGCGCCGCTGATCGCGCGCGCGGCACGCGGCAAGGCCGCCGCCTTCGTCTACGAGCCGTCGCTTGCGGACGGAACGCTGGCGGGAGCCCGCGGCGGCACGGGCAACTTCTCCCTCGCGGTGACGGGGCGCAGCGCCCATGCCGGTCGCAATCCCGAGGAAGGCCGCAACGCGCTGGTGGCGGCCGCCGAGCTTGCGCTGCGGCTGGCGGATGCGGCAGGCGATGGCCTCACCGTCAATCCGGCGCGGATCGACGGCGGCAGCCCCAACAACGTCGTGCCGGAGCACGCGGTGCTGCGCGTCAACTTCCGCCCCGCCTCGCTCGATGCGGCAGCGCGCGCGCAGGCGGCGCTGGACTCGGCCGCGACCGAGGTGGCGGCGGGGCACGACGTGCGGGTCGAGTGCCACGGCAGCTTCAACCGGCCGCCCAAGCCGATCGATGCCGCGGCCGAGCGCCTGTTCGGGCTGGTTCGCGATGCGGGCCAGAGCCTGGGGCTTTCGGTCGGCTGGCGCGACACCGGTGGCGTGTGCGACGGCAACAACATCGCCGCATGCGGCGTGCCGGTGGTCGACACCATGGGCGTGCGCGGCGGCGCCATTCATTCGCCGGAGGAATATATGCTGCCCGACAGCCTCGCCGAGCGCGCCGCGCTGTCGGCACTTTCGATCCTGCGGCTGGTCGAGCGGGGGAGCGCATGAGCTTTCGCATCCGCGCCGCCCGCGACGAGGACCTGCAGCACCTCTATGAAATGGCGAAGCTGACCGGCGGCGGCTTCACCAACCTGCCCCCCGACAAGCCCGCCCTGCGTGCGAAGCTGGAGCGCAGCCACGCCGCCTTCGCGCGCGACGCCGACAGTCTGGAAGACGAGCTGTTCGTGCTGGTGCTGGAGAATGCGGAGACGCAGGAGGTGCGCGGCACCTGCCAGATCTTCACCCAGGTCGGGCAGCACTGGCCCTTCTACTCCTATCGGGTCGCGACCCTCACCAAGCATAGCGAGGCGCTGCGCCGGACCTTTCGGGCCGAGATCCTCAACCTGGTGAACGACCTGGAGGGCGCGAGCGAGGTCGGCGGGCTGTTCCTGCATCCGGGCGAGCGCGCCGGCGGGCTCGGGCTGCTGCTGGCGCGCAGCCGCTACCTGTTCATCAAGGCGCATCGCCAGCGCTTCGCCGACCGCATCCTGGCGGAGCTGCGCGGCGTGATCGACGAGGCGGGCGGCTCGCCCTTCTGGGACGGGGTGGCGGGGCGCTTCTTCGGCATGAGCTTTCAGGAGGCGGACCAGTTCAACGCCATCCACGGCAACCAGTTCATCGCCGACCTGATGCCCAAGCATCCGGTCTACACGGCGATGCTGCCGGAGAATGCGCGATCGGTGATCGGCCTGCCCCACCCATCGGGCCGAGCCGCGATGCGGATGCTGGAGCGCGAAGGCTTCCACTATGAGAACTACGTCGACATCTTCGACGGCGGGCCGACGATGACCGCCCGGACCGACCAGGTGGCGACCATCCGCAACGCGCGGCAGGTGCGTGTGGCCGAGCTGGGCGGCGACGGGGAGCCGATGCTGGTATCGGCCGGGCGGCTGGAGCATTTCCGCGTCGCGCTGGGCCAGGTACGCACGGCCGATGCCGGGGACGTGCTGCTCGACCCCGCCTGCGCCGCGCTGCTGGGCGTCGATGCCGGCGACCAGGTGACGGTGGTGGAGCGCGACTGATGGCGGTGCGGGAGATCAACTTCGACGGGATCGTCGGGCCGAGCCATAATTATGCGGGGCTGAGCCACGGCAACCTGGCCGCGACCCGCAATGCCGGTGCGGTCTCGCACCCGCGCGCGGCGGCGTTGCAGGGCATCGCCAAGATGCACGCCAACCTCGCCCTCGGCCTGGCGCAGGGGATCCTGCTGCCGCACCCGCGACCGGATCACCGCTGGTTGGCGGCGCTCGCGACCGACTATGCGGCGGCACCTGCGCACCTGAAGGCGCAGGCGCTGTCGGCCTCGGCGATGTGGGCGGCCAATGCTGCCACCGTCTCCCCGGCACCCGATACGGCCGATGGCCGCTGTCATCTCAGCGTCGCCAACCTCGTCACTATGGCGCATCGCAGCCACGAGTGGCCCGAGACGCTGGCACAGCTGCGGCTCGCCTTCGCGCATGAGAGCTTTGCGGTGCATCCGCCCGTGCCGGCGCCGTTCGGAGACGAAGGCGCGGCGAACCACATGCGGCTCTCGGCGGGCCATGGCCAGCCGGGCGTCGAGGTGTTCGTCTATGGCGTGGGCGGCGGGCCCTTCCCCGCCCGCCAGCATCGCGAGGCGAGCGCGGCGGTGGCGCGGGCGCATGGCCTGGACCCGACCCGCACCTTATTCGTGCAGCAATCCGATGCGGCGATCGCCGCCGGCGCCTTCCACAACGACGTGGTGGCGGTGGCGAACGAGCGCGTGCTGTTCTGCCACGAGCAGGCCTTCGCCGACGCGCCTGGCTTCTACGCCGACCTCCGCCGGCTGTTGCCGGAGGTGGAGATCGTCGAGGTGCCCGCGGCACGGGTGCCGCTGGAGGACGCGATCGCCTCCTACCTCTTCAACGCGCAGCTGGTGACGCTGCCGGATGGGGTGCAGGCGCTGGTGTTGCCGGAGGAAGCGCGAGCGACGCCGTCGGTGTGGAACTGGCTGCAGGAGCATGTCGCAGGCAATGGCCCGATCCGCCGGCTGGAAGTGGTCGACGTTCGCGAGTCGATGGCGAACGGCGGCGGCCCCGCCTGCCTGCGCCTGCGCGTCGTCGCCAATCCCGCGACGATCGACCCGCGGTTCCTGGTGGACGAGGCGAAGCTCGACCGGATTGCGGAGGTCATTCGCGGCCATTGGCCGGAGACGATCGCGCATGACGCCATCGCGGATCCGGCTCTGATCGAGCAGATCGAAACCGCACGAGGAGCGCTGCTCGAAACGCTCGAACTTGTCGAATTAACTGACAGTTAACTACGCAGTGGCGCGCAGAGGGCGCGGTTTTCTGCCGCTGGCACGGGGCTTGCTACGCGTCGGCCATGTGGAACCGCGTCACCCGCCTGTTCACGATCAAGACCAAGTTCGAGGCCTATCTGGTGATCTACGGCCTCGGCATGGGCGCCGTCGAGCGCGGGCTCAACTATGTCGAGCAATACCCCGGGGCCGGGGGTTGGGCGTTGTTCGCCCTCTGCCCGGTCGCGGTGTTCATGGCCGGCGGGCGCATCCTCGACTCGGTCGAGGCACGCTGAAGACCTCTCACGGACGCGCCGCTGCCGGCATGTATGTCAGCCGGCGCGGGCCGCCTCGAAGCCCTGGACCAGTGCCGCGCCGCGGGCGCGCACATCCTCCACGCTGCGGCCGGGCGCATAGAGCGACGAGCCGATCCCGAAGCCGGCGGCACCCGCCTGGAGGTACGGCCCCATGGTGTCGGGATCGATGCCGCCGACGGGGAAGACGGGGAAGCTCTTGGGCAACACCGCGCGCATCGCCTTCAGCCCCTGCGGTCCGGCGAGTTCGGCGGGGAAGAGCTTGAGCGCGTCGGCACCGACGGCGATGGCGCGAAACGCCTCGCTGGGGGTGAAGAAGGCGGGCAGCGACTGGAGCCCGGCGTCCTTGGTCGCGGCGATCACATCGACGTCGGTGTTGGGCGAGATCACGATCTTGCCCCCGGCATCCGCCACCCGGCCGACGTCCGCCATGGTCAGCACCGTGCCCGCCCCGACGAGCGCGCGATCGCCCACGCGATCGACGATGCGGCGGATGCTGTCGAACGGCTCGGGCGAGTTGAGCGGCACTTCCAGGCAGCGGAAGCCCACATCGAACAGCGCGTCGGCGATCGCCGGCGCCTCGTCCGGGGTCAGGCCGCGCAGGATGGCGACGAGCGGCAGGCCGCCCAGCAGAGTTTCGATCGTCACTTCAGCAATCCTCCAATTCGCCACAGGCCCCGCGCCACCGCATCGGCGCCGTCGACCACGGTCACGCCCGTCACGCCGGCGAGCGCCAGGGCCACCCTGTAATGCGCGGCAAGCACGGCGTTGCAGATCAGCACCACGCCCTGCCCGGCTGCATCCCGCATCGCCGCCACTTCGCCGCCGATCAGCAGGCCCGAGAGATAGCTGGCGACCGCCTGCGGCGCGAGGCTGCCGAGCAGCACGTCGGCGCGCGCCGAGAAGAGCAGCGGCAGCACGCCTGCCGGATTGTCGAGCGCGCGCTGGGCGCCGAGCGTGAAGGCGGCTTCGTCGGGCGTTTCCCCCTCCGCCAGCTGCCCCAGCAGCGAGTTGTTCCGCAGCAGCGCGTACATCTCACCCGTCATGATGGTGGAGAAGCCGGTGATGCGGCCCCCTTCGACGCGCGCCCATTTGCTGTGGGTACCGGGCAGCACGATGATGCCGTCCGATAGCCCGCTGCCGAGGATCTGGGTCTCCTCGCCCCGCATCACGTTGGCGACGCCGCTTGCGTCGCGCGCGGAGAGGCCGGGGACGATGAAGCAATGGGCCGGCGCATCCTCGACCCGCAGGGCGGCGGCGGCGAGCCCGGCCGGATCGGCGGGGCATGGAAGATACGGTGCCTCGTGCCAGCCGGCGCGCGCGCCGACCATGCCGGCGAGCACCACCCGCGTATCCGCCTCCAGCCAGCCTTCGAGCGTGTCGGCCAGCACCTGGGGGAACTCGTCGCGCTTGAGCCGTGCCGCACCGCGCGGGGAGTCGCGCCGGTCGATCACCGTACCATCCGCGCCGAAGCGATAGGCACGCAGGTTGCTCGATCCCCAGTCGACACCAACCAACGTCATGCGCGTGCTCCCAGATCATGCAACGCGCGCCAGGCCGGCGCAGGGGCGTTGCGGGTCATGGCGCTGAAGTGGAGCGCCTGCGCGCAAATGTCGAGCCCGGTGGGGCACTCCAGCGCCCCGAGACGTTTTACGGGCAGGAGCGGGTTGATCGGGCGCAAGGACGGGCGCAGGAGGGCACCCGCATAGCGCCCGGCACACGGGAGGTTCGCGCGATGGATAGTGAGGTAGTGATTATAGGCGGCGGTCCCGCCGGGCTCAGCCTGGCGCGTTCGCTGGCCGATGCGCCACTCCGCGTGACCGTGATCGAGCGCCAGCCGGAGGCGGCGATCGCCGCCCCAGCCTATGACGGGCGCGAGATCGCCCTCACCCACCGGTCGATCGGCACGCTCAAGGCACTAGGCGCCTGGAACCTGCTGCCGGCGGACGAGATCTCGCCGCTCAACGAGGCGCGGGTGCTGAACGGCGCCTCCCCCTTCGCGCTCTCGTTCGAGACGTCCGGCCACGGCGGCGGCCCGCTCAGCCTGATGGTGCCGAACCACCGCATCCGCGAGGCGCTGTACCGGACGGTCGCCGACCAGCCGAACCTGACGCTGCTTGCCGGCACCGGCGTTGCGGCGATCCGGACGGACGCACGGTCCGCCGACGTGACGCTCGACGACGGGCGGGTTCTTTCCGCGCGGCTGCTGGTGGCGGCGGACTCGCGCTTCTCGCGGGTACGCGAGCAGCTGGGAATCGGGGCGGAGATCAACCGGCTCGGCCGATCGATGATGGTGTGCCGGGTCCGCCACGAGGGCAACCATCAGGGCGTCGCCACCGAATGGTTCGATCATCACCAGACGGTGGCGATGCTGCCGCTGAACGGCCGGCGCTCGTCGGCGGTGCTCACCCTGCCCGCGGAAGCCATGGAGCGGATCGCGGCGCTGGACGATGCAGCGTTGGGGGCGGAGCTGACGCGGCGCTACCAAGGCCGGCTCGGCCGGATGGAAGTGGACGCGCCGGCGCACATCTATCCGCTCGCCACTACCTATGCCCGGCACTTTGCGGCGACGCGCGCGGCGCTGATCGGCGATGCGGCCGTGGGCATGCACCCGGTGACCGCCCATGGCTTCAACCTGGGTCTCCAGAGCCAGGCGACGCTGGCGCAGCTGGTGACCGATGCCGCACGACGCGGCGGCGACATCGCGGCGCCCGCGCTGCTGCGCCGCTACGAGATGACGCACCGGCTCGCCAGCCGGCCGCTCTATGCCGCCACGAATTTCCTGGTGCGGCTCTATACGGACGAGCGTCCCGGCGCGCGGCTCGCGCGTCATGCGACGCTTCGGGTCGGCAGCCGCCTGCCGCTGGCCCGCCAGGCGATCACTGCGATGCTGATGCAGCGCCGAACCCCCTAACGGAGAACAGAACCCAATGGTCGACCGTATCGCGTGTCAGGCGCTTCGCGGCAAAATCTGTACCGCCGCCGAGGCTGCGACCCACATCTCGTCCGGCAACACGGTCGGCATGAGCGGGTTCACCGGGTCCGGGTACCCCAAGGCCGTGCCGACGGCGCTGGCCGCGCGGATCGAAGCAGAACACGCAGCGGGCCGGCCGTTCCGCGTCCGCATCTGGACGGGTGCCTCGACCGGGCCGGAGCTCGACGGCGCACTCGCTAAGGCGGACGGCATCGAGTTCCGCCTGCCCTACAACTCCGATCCGATCGCGCGCGCGAAGATCAACGCGGGCGAGATGGACTATTTCGACATGCACCTGAGCCAGGTCGCGCCGATGGCCTGGGAGGGGTTCCTGGGGCCGCTGGACGTCGCGGTGATCGAAGTGTCCGGCATCCGCCCGGACGGCGCGCTGATCCCGTCATCCTCGGTCGGCAACAACAAGACCTGGATCGACCGCGCCGACAAGGTGATCCTGGAGGTCAACCGCTGGCAGGACGCTGGGCTCGAAGGCGTGCACGACATCTACTACGGCACGGCGCTGCCGCCGGCGCGCGTGCCGATCCCGCTGGTGCGGCCGGACGATCGCATCGGCGAACCCTATTTCCGTTGCGACCCCAACAAGATCGTCGCGATCGTGGAGACGGACGCGCCCGACCGCAACCTGCCCTTCAGCCCGCCGGACGCGACGGCGCGCGCGATTGCGGGCCATCTGCTCGAATTCTTCGGGCATGAGGTGCGCCAGGGGCGCCTGCCCGCGTCGCTGCTGCCGATCCAATCGGGCGTCGGCAACATCGCCAATGCGGTGCTGACCGGCCTGGTCGACAGCCCGTTCCACGACATGACCGCCTTCACCGAGGTGATCCAGGACGGCATGCTCGACCTGCTGGACAGCGGGCGGCTGCGCATGGCCTCCGCCACCGGCTTCTCGCTGAGCCCCGAGGCGGCGGAACGGCTCAATGCGAACATGGGCGTCTACCGGACCAAGATGGTGCTGCGCCCCCAGGAGATCAGCAACCATCCGGAACTGGTCCGGCGGCTCGGCTGCCTGGCGATGAACGGGCTGATCGAGGCCGACATCTACGGCAATGTGAATTCGACCCATGTCATGGGATCGCGCATCCAGAACGGCATCGGCGGATCGGGCGACTTCGCCCGCAATGCCTATATCTCGATCTTCATGACGCCTTCGACCGCCAAGGGCGGCGCCATCTCCGCGATTGTGCCGCAGGTGGCGCATGTGGACCACATCAACCAGGACGTGCAGGTGATCGTCACCGAGCAGGGGCTGGCCGACCTGCGCGGGCTGAGCCCCAAGCAGCGCGCGCGGCTGATCATCGAGAATTGCGCGCATCCCGACTACCGCCCGATGCTCGCCGACTATTACGCGCGCGCCCTGAAGGGGAGCTATGGCCTGCACGCGCCGTCGCTGCCGGGGGAGGCGCTGTCCTGGCACCAGCGCTTCATGGACACGGGGACGATGCGGCCCTGAGGACCTGCAAGCGGTTGCGCGAGATCAAGGCGGATCGGGTTCGGTCCGCCTAGTTGCGATCCTGCGCTGCCACGCCTGGAGATGATGATGACCGCCGCCCCCGCCTCTTCTGCCAAGGCTTTGCCGAGCCTGTACGACCGCATCGGCGGGGCGGATGGCGTGCGGCTGGTCGTCGACCGCTTCTATGACCTGATGGAGCATGCGCCCGAATATGCCGAGCTTCGGGCGATGCACGACGCCGACCTGCTGCCGGTTCGGGTGTCGCTGACGCAGTTCCTCAGCGCGTGGCTTGGCGGCCCGAGGGACTGGTTCGTCGCGCGGCCCGGCGCCTGCATCATGTCGCTGCACCGCGAAATGCCGATCACGCGCGAAACCGCCCGGCAATGGGTGCACGCGATGAGCCGCGCGCTCGCCGAGAACCGGGTGGAGCCGGCGCTCGGCGCACAGATCCAGCAGTCGTTCCTGCGCATGGCGCACGCGATGATGCTGCGGGTGGAGTGAGGGGCCGGCGGGACCGGAAACTAGCGCCGTGCTCCTGCGCAGGCAGGAGCACAGAGCCTCAGGCGGAAGCGTTCGTGGCCCTGGACTCCTGCTTTCGCAGGAGTACCGGTTGCCCGCTTAGGCCGGCTTGCGGGTTTCCTCGACGCCCTCGTTCCAGCGCAGCGCCTTCAGCACCGTGTCGACGATCTGCGGGGCGTTCAGGCCCGCTTCGTCATACTGCTTCTCGGGCTTGTCCTGGTCCTGGAAGACGTCGGGCAGGCGCATGGTACGCAGCTTCAGCCCGGCATCGATCAGGCCCTCGTCGCTCGCATAGGTGAGGACATGGGCGCCGAGGCCGCCGATGGCGCCCTCCTCCAGCGTCACCGCAACCTCATGGGTGGTGAGCAGGCGGCGGATCAACGCCTCGTCCAGCGGCTTGGCGAAGCGCAGGTCGGCGACCGTGGTCGACAAGCCCTTGGCCTCCAGCTGGTCGGCGGCCTTGAGCGCCTCTTCCAGGCGGGTGCCGAGCGAAAGGATCGCGACCTTCTTGCCCTCGCGGACCACGCGGCCCTTGCCGATCTCGAGCCGTTCCGCCGTGGTCGGAAGCGGCAGGCCGACGCCGTTGCCGCGCGGGTAGCGCAGCGCGATCGGACCGTCGTCGTAGAGCGCGGCGGTGTGGGTCATGTGGACCAGCTCCGCCTCGTCCGCGGCGGCCATCACGACCATGTTCGGAAGCGTCGCCAGATAGGTGACGTCGAAGCTGCCCGCGTGAGTCGCGCCATCCGCGCCCACCAGCCCGGCGCGGTCGATCGCGAAGCGGACCGGCAGGTTCTGGATCGCGACGTCATGGACCACCTGGTCGTACGCGCGCTGGAGGAAGGTCGAATAGATGGCGCAGAACGGGCGCATCCCCTGGGCGGCAAGGCCGGCCGCAAAGGTGACGGCATGCTGCTCGGCGATGCCGACGTCGAAGCTGCGCTCGGGGAACCGCGTCTGGAACTTGTCCAGGCCGGTACCCGCGGGCATCGCCGCGGTGATCGCGCAGATGCTCGGGTCGCGTTCGCCCTCGGCCACAAGCGCCTGTGCGAAGACGCTGGTGTAGCTCGGCGGCCCCGGCGGTGCCTTGGCCTGGGTGCCGGTGATGACGTCGAACTTCTGGACGCCGTGGTACTTGTCCGCCGACGCCTCGGCCGGGGCATAGCCCTTGCCCTTTTGCGTGACGACGTGGAGCAGGATCGGGCCCTCTTCCGCGTCGCGGATGTTCTCCAGCACCGGGATGAGGTGGTCGAGGTTGTGGCCGTCGACCGGGCCGACGTAGTAGAAGCCGAGTTCCTCGAACAACGTGCCGCCCATCGTCATGCCGCGGGCGAACTCGTCGGTCTTGCGGGCGGCCGAATGCAGCGGGCGCGGCAGGCGGCGGGCGACCTTCTTCAGCGTCTCGCGGATTCCCAGGAAGCCGCGGCTGGAGACGATGCGCGACAGATAGGCCGAAAGCCCGCCCACCGGCGGCGCGATCGACATGTCGTTGTCGTTGAGGATCACGACCAGGCGATTGCCAGCCTGTTCGGCGTTGTTCATCGCCTCATAGGCCATGCCCGCCGACATCGAGCCGTCGCCGATCACGGCGATCGCCTTGCCGGGCCGGCCGGCGATCTTGTTCGCGATGGCGAAGCCCAGCGCTGCCGAGATCGAGGTCGAGCTATGGGCGGCGCCGAACGGGTCGTATTCGCTCTCGCTGCGCTTGGTGAAGCCGGAGAGGCCGCCCCCCTGGCGCAGCGTGCGGATGCGGTCGCGGCGACCGGTCAGGATCTTGTGCGGATAGCATTGATGCCCGACGTCCCAGATCAGCCGGTCGTCGGGCGTGTTGAACACATAGTGGATCGCCGTCGTCAGCTCGACCACGCCGAGGCCGGAGCCGAGGTGGCCACCCGTCGTGCCCACCGCCGAGATGGTTTCCAGGCGCAGTTCGTCGGCAAGCTGGCGCAGCTGCGCAGGCTTCAGCGCCCGCAGATCCTGCGGCGTCCGGACCGTGTCGAGCAGCGGCGTATTAGGAACGTCTACCATCGGCAGGGCTTAGCGCGACCCGCGCGCAGTGTCGATTGCCGGAAACGGAAGGTCGGCGGCCTAGCGGCAGTCCGCGCACTTGCCCCGAACCTCGATCACCGGACGCGTGGGCGCAAAGCCGGCACCGCTCGCTGCCGAGCGCACCGTGCGGGTGATGCTGTCGTCGTCGATGTGCGTGGTCTGGCCGCAGCTGTCGCACACCAGGAAGATGCAGTCGTGCAGGCAATCGGGGTGCGCGTTGGCGACATAGGCGTTGGCGCTCTCGACCCGGCGCGCGAGGTTCGCGTTCACGAACAGGTCCAGGATGCGATAGACGCTGTTCGGGGCGACGCGGCGCCCCTCCGCCTGCGACACCGCATCGGCGATGTCATAGGCCGAGGCCGGCTTCTCGAAGCCCGCCAGGACCGAGAAGATGCGCGCGCGCATGGCCGTCCACTGCTCGCCCGAGCGAACCAGAGTGGCTTCCGCGACGCGCGAAAGCGCCTCGCCCGAATGTTCATGATGGTCGTGCGCGTGCATGGCGATGAGATAAGCCTCCGCCGAGGCCGCGGCAAGCCGCCTGCGGGTCAGGCGATGGCGCGGCGGTTCAGGTCGTGTCCCAGCGCCAGCAGGCCGACGCCGATGATCGTCCAGAAGGTCTCCCCGCCGCCATGCGGCAAGTGAAGCGCGCCCATCATGACGCCGAGGCCGAGGCCGCCAATCGCCGCCGGCATCATATAGCCGTGCGTCATCATGCCGCGGCCAAGCGCCAGCGCGCCGAAGCCGATCGCGAGCGCCAGGCCGACTTCGTGGAACAAGGGGTTCATCAGCGCGCCGGCGGCCGAGGCGAAGAGCCCCAGGAACAGCGCGCTCGCCAGGCAGTGCACCACGCACAGACCCGACAGCCCGATCGCGAACCGATCGAGCACACCGTCGCGCCGCAAGGGGATGCTGCTGCTGGCCATGGACGATGCAGATAGTCCTGCCCGACACACGTTACAACATCACATTTTGATTTTTTCCGCTGCGACCGGTGCGCCCACAGCATCGACGCGCACCGCCGGTGGGCGTAGAGCAGGCGCATGGCACACAGCCCCTCGATCGCGCCCGACGTCGTGGCGCCCACCGCCCGCCCTTCCCGCCCC